>JBCDFM010000131.1:0-10832 GCA_039178015.1 Pseudomonadota bacterium | reverse complement strand
CAGGGGCTCATAGATTTTTACTGTCAGGTGCTGGGCGCCAGGGTCGAGCGCACCGTCAAAGACTTAGGTTTGGCGCAGCTTCGAGCGGGTAGTGCCTTGATTGACATAGTGGATGTGCATGGAAAACTGGGCCGAACAGGGGGTCCTGCATCAACTGGACAAGGTAATAACCTGGACCATTTTTGTCTGCAAATCGAAGCGATTGATGAATCGAGCCTGCTGGACTATTTGCGTGAATGTGGCGTTCAAGCTGGCGAATTCGCCGAACGTTACGGTGCACAGGGTATGGGGCGCTCACTGTATATTACAGATACTGAGGGAAACAGCGTTGAGCTTCGCGTTGTTCAGAGATAGCACTGCATCCTCTTAGCTATGCTTGATAAGAGAATACGCATGCAAAGAGGGCCGTCTTTGAGAACGTCCTTAGTGCTGGAAGACCTGTATTGCGATTGTAGTTTCCGCAAATATCTTTGCGTTTGTAGGTCTAGGTCTTGCTATGCGTCCGGTTGCGCCTCCGGCGCCGCTTTGGCAAAGGGCTCCGTCGAATTGCAAAATTCTACGACACTGCGAATTTTGGGGTAGGGTTCCATGGGAACCTTGAAGCGTCTGGCGTTGTACACCTGTGGCACCAGGCATACGTCAGCAAGCGTAGGATTCTCGCCAAAACAATAACCACCCGTCGTGTTCACCAGACTTTGCTCAATAGCACTGAAGCCTCGATCCACCCAGTTGCAATACCACTGATAGACATCATTATCAGAGGCGCTAAGCTCAGTGCGCATATAGTTCATAATTGAAAGATTGTTCAAGGGATGGATATCACAGGTAATGTTGTTCACCAGTGAGCGTACTTTGGCGCGAGCAAGCGGTGTTTCTGGAAGCAAGGCCGGCTGTGGATGTGATTCCTCCAACCATTCGAGAATTGCAACTGACTGCGCGAGTACCTCACCGTCGTCCAGTTCCAGTGCAGGTAGTAAACCCTGGGGGTTTCTGGACATGTAACTTGCTGACTTCTGTTCGCTGTGCAGAAGATTGACGGCCTCGTACTGATAGCTGAGGGCCTTCAGGTTGAGTGCTATACGCACACGATAGGCGGCGGAAGAGCGATAGTACGAGTAGAGCTTCACGAGTAATCCAGGTGGCTTTTCGAAACCGCTATTTCAACATGATTATTAAGAATTTGGCAAAAATCATGTGCGGGGGGCATGTCAAGGCGAATGAGATACACTAGGTACGCGTAGCCAACGCTGCAATCGCTCTTTGGTCGCAATATTGAGGAAACAATAAGATGATAACAGCGAATTTAGTGAAAATCTTTTTAGCGCTTACACTGTGTCTTGCTTCAGCAAAAGGATTTGCAGAGAACTGCAAGCCGTCGAAATGGGGTGCTGATGACGAAATTGGATCAGCTAACTATGTATCACCGGAGCAAGTCCTCGCAGCCGTAAAGCTAGTTAAGCAGGGGCAGAGTCACCCGCTCGGGATCGTCATTGATCAGAATACACCCGCCTTTCCTCCTCGCTATCTCCGCTTGCAGGTGGTGCAACCGGGTCAACACAGTCACGGCCCCTACGAGCTACCATTTGGCTGGGATGCGGTGTATACCGATGATCTTGCTCAGTTGTGGTTAGGAATCGGTTCGCAGCTAGACGGGTTGGGCCACATGGGAGAGGCTGGCTATTACTATAACTGTAATCGCGGGGCTGACTTTATTGACGTCAGCGGACTGAAAAAGTTGGGTACACACCAGGTCCCACCCATGATTGGGCGCGGTGTGTTGTTAGATATGACCAGGCATTTTTCCATGCCAATGTTGCCTGCGGGCAAAGGGATTTCTGCTGAAGACCTCAAGCAGGCTGCGATCGCGCAGGATGTTGAAATTAAGCAGGGTGATGTCGTGTTGATTCACACGGGCTGGACCGACGGCATGCTCAAGTCAGATCCTGCCGCCTGGGGCAGCGGTGAACCAGGCCTGACCAATGATGCTGCTCGTCATCTCGCTTCGCTCAACCCAATGGCGGTCGGTGCCGATACATGGGGCATCGAAGCGATACCCGCTATTGAGGGCGACAAAACCTTTTATGGGCATGTCATTTTTCTTAAGGAGAATGGTATTTACCTGCTCGAAACTATGGATACCGGCCGTCTGGCCCAAGAAGGCGTTAAGGAGTTCCTGTTTGTTTTGGGTCAGGCAAGAATAAGAGGAACGGTACAAATGGTCATCAATCCCGTCGCGATGTGGTGATATACCAATTGCGTTAGGCTTACCGTAACTGATTCCCGTTTTTCGAGGAGGGCTAAAGTTGAATTTCACCCAGTTCGAGCGAGAGTTTTTTCGCAAACTAAACGCTGTGGTTGAACCAGCGGTCCGTCGAGGTATTGCCTCGCCACGGCTTGCGCCTGCTGGATTGATTGTACTGGAGTCAACCGGCTTTAAATCTGGGTTGGTCCGCCGCACCCCTCTATTGGCGATGCGACTTGGCAGCTTTGTGTTTGTTACAACGGCACGGGGTCAGCGCTCATTTTGGGTCAAAAACCTGATCAAACAGCCCCGGACTCGATACTTCAGGGGAGGGAAACCCCGAGATGCCAAAGCGTTTGTCGTTGCACCAGGTAAAAGGTATCGGCGACCCAAGTCTTTGCCGCCCTGGGCAGCGTGGTTTACCGACACCTTTGCAGAACACGCGCCTTCAAGTTGGGCTCTGGCTGTACTCATACCCGTGAATGGGGATTGACTCAGGGTGAGCTCTTGCGCCGCCACTCGCCTTCGTAAAAGTAAAGGTTAAAGCGCGCAGCACAAAGGGCTTCGGGGTCAGCGTCGCCCTGGCCAGTGGCACCGACTTTGAAATACTGCCCGCGTACACATTGACGCATTTGCTGTATATCGTGTTCCAGCGCCTGCTCGTTATTGGGATTATGTCTGGCCTGAAAAGGCCCTGACCAATACCAATAAGCGACCGCTGCCAGTAAAACCAGGCTTATGACTCTACTCATCTGCATACCCGTAAAGACGAGCCGTGAGAGGCTTCGAGTATAAACTGTGGGAAATGAGGACGTTAATAAGTTTATGCAGTTTCGGGAACAAAGTGGGTATCGAGGCGGTAATGAACGGTGCGTTTGTTATATTGATAAGCAATGATATGCAAGGTTTACGATGTGGACACTAGCCAAATGGTTGATAGCGATGAGCACGGTGCTTTTAACCAACGCCTGTGGTGACGGCATGACTGAAATTGAGCCCGGGGTGTCTCTGGCACTCGCACAGTCGCGAGCGGAGCGTCTTAGCGAGCTACGCTACGAGTTGCGCTTTGAAATACCTTCACGTGCAGAAACTGACATCTCGGCCCAAGCTTCTGTTACGTTTGAATTGGCTGATACTGATTCCCCGCTACAAATCGACTATGCACAGCCTCCAAACACTCTACATTCGCTTAGGGTCAACGGCGCCGAAACTGAGATAGATTGGCGCAATGAACATATCATCATCTCTCCAGTCAGTCTGCGACGCGGTCAGAATCATGTCGAAATAGCATTCACCGCGGGCAGTGGTTCTTTAAATCGTAATCCCGGATTTTTGTATACGCTGCTGGTACCGGACCGCGCACGGACGGTTTTTCCACTATTTGACCAACCCGATTTAAAGGCGGTTTATCGGCTGGTACTGGTGCTTCCTGAGGCGTGGATAGCACTCGCCAACGCACCCGTTGACACGGTGGGGTCCCTCGATCCTGGACGTCAAATATGGACATTTCGGGACACAACTCCAATCAGCTCCTATGTCTTTGCGTTTGTTGCAGGTGAGTTTAAGGCGGTGACCCGTCGCATTGAAGGGCGCGAAATGACGATGCTACATCGCGAGACAGATGCGGCTAAAGTGGCGCGAAATCTAGATGCTATTTTTGCGCTGCACGCCGAGTCACTTGCGTGGATGGAAGAATATACGGGCATTGAATACCCCTTTTCGAAGTTCGACTTCGTACTGATTCCCGGATTTCCCTACGGCGGCATGGAGCACGTAGGCCTTATTGCCTATCGCGCCTCCCGTTTGTTGCTTGAGCACTCTCCAACGCTGGTCGAGGAGCTAAATAGAGCTCAGCTGATAGCGCACGAAACGGCACATATGTGGTTTGGCAACCTCGTCACCATGCGCTGGTTCGACGATGTGTGGACCAAGGAAGTGTTCGCGAACTTCATCGCCGACAAAATAGTTAATCCGAGTTTTCCAGACGTTGATCACCGGCTGAGTTTTTTAGTCAGCCATGCGCCGGCGGCGTATGCTGTCGATCGTACTCAAGGTGCCAACCCGATTCGTCAAGGCTTAGCCAACTTGAACCAGGCAGGTCAGCTCTACGGCGCCATTATTTATCATAAAGCTCCGATCATGATGCAGCAGCTCGAGCTATTGCTAGGCGAGGAGGTCTTACAGGAAGGCCTTGCAGAGTATTTGCAGGAATACGCGTTTGCGAATGCGAGCTGGCCGGAGCTGATCACCATTCTGGATCGGCTCACGGATGTCAATCTCGCTGCGTGGAGTGAGATTTGGGTGAACTCGGCGGGTAGACCTGAAATTGCGATCGGCAGCAGTGCCGCTGAGCGAGCCGCCGCGGGGGTCCTGTCGGCTTCAGATCCGCAGGGACAGGGGCGAGCGTGGCCGCAGCAATTTTCCGTTTTGAATCTGGCAAATACAGAGACCCAACTTATTGCGGTAGGTAATGAAAACGCCTCGGTGCTGCTTGATTGGGATGAACCTGAGGCAAATTTAAACACTTTTCTGTTAAACGCTGACGGTAGAGGCTATGGCTTATTCGCTGTCAGTAGCCGGCTTTTCGAGGATTGGCATCTATTAGAGCCTGTTGCAAAAGGGTCGCTGTTGATCAACGCTTACGAGAACACGCTCAACGATCCACGCGCCGATATGCTGGCCTATGCGCTGGAGCTGACTCGGCTAGTGCAGCGAGAAGAGAATCCACTCTTACTCCAGCTTGCGCTGGAACAGCTTGCATCAATGCAGCGACAGCAGTTGTCGCATGACCAGCGCGAACGGCTCACTCCGAAGCTGGAAGATGTACTCTGGGAAACCGGGATCGCGCAGGCAGACCAGGGCAACAAGAAACTGTTATTTCAGTACTACTCTGGCATTGCTGAATCACCACAGGCGATTAGGAAGCTTGAGGACATATACACTGGCAGCGTCGTGATAGAAGGCCTAACGCTGGATGAAAATGAGCGAATTCGCTTGGCAGAGATACTCGCAATCCATATGCCAGAGCGAGCGCAGGCGATTCTAAATGCACAAATTGACGCAACACAAAACCCGGATAGCCGACGACGGCTTGTGTTTATTGCGCCTTCGTTATCGGCTGATGCGACAGTGAGGGATAAATTTTTCCAGTCCCTTAGCTCTACCGAGATGCGAGCGACAGAGAGCTGGGTCATCGACGCACTCGAGCATTTACATCATCCTTCCCGACGTGAAACCGCACTGCATTACGTGCTTCCCAGTCTGGAGTTGCTTGAGGAAATACAGGCTACCGGTGATATATTTTTCCCCAGCGCCTGGCTGCAAGCAAACTTAGCGACGCATAACTCACCCGATGTGGCGTTGCTTGTCCGCGAATTTTTGCAGCAGCGACCCGATTACAACCCACAGTTGCGACTAAAAATCCTGCAGGAAGCGGATGGCCTGTTCCGGGCCGCCGCTCGCCAACCATTCGCGGCTGAGACCCCCTAGGTAACAGCAGCGTCCAATACGAAGACTATGGCTGATACCAGCTGGCCTTAGACCTTAGTCACACAGCGCCTTCATTTTTTTGTAGGCAATATCAGTCTGCTCTTCTGTTGTAGCCCTAAGTAGCTGCTGTTTTGCCTCGGCGCAATCAGCCGATACACGTGTAATGTGTGCATGCATTGCCTGATACGCGGGGTGTGAATCTGGAGTGTTGCAGAAAGCAGAAGATACTCGTCGTAAGTTGGCGTGATCTCCCTGCTCGACGGAGACGCAGTCGCCGCGATCAATGTCTTGCTGATCTGTTACGATAGATACCGTAGTGCCATTTACCAGCTTGATCGTAAACTGGTTTGCTGTGCCAGCTGTTTCCTTGGAGACTAGTGCACCCAGGCCAGCACCCGCAGCTGCGCCAAGGGCTTGACTACCCGCGGAGTGGCCGCCAGTAGCTAGTAAACCCAGAGCGCCTCCGATAATTGAGCCCGCACCGTAGCTGGGCTGCATGGCGACCTGCTGCACGTTTTCGACCGTGCCATAAGCCACAGCTATGAGCGAATTACGGGTAGAACCGGTATTGGGGTCGGTGGCCATGCCAGCGCAACCCGTCAGCAGTGTAAGCGTAAATATGGTGGTCAGCCTTTTTACCAACATGTCATCAATCTCCCTCGGGGTGTATGTCGCCGCATGCGGTGACGTTGCTTGCCAAAACGGGGGTAGAGGATACCGATATTGGTCGAGCGCGTCAGCCCATATAGATTTAACAAATCGCCCGTAGTCTATCGGTTGCTTTTTTTCGTGCGGGTACTATCTTGAGAACCCTTTCCGAGCGGCACAGACTTCACCCAGCAACATTGGATGGGTGCTCGCTTCTAACCCAATCAGGAGGTCAAGCAATTGCAAAATAAGGATAAGGAAGAGCACTCGATGGACGATGATGTATATGCCTCGGCTGACTTGAGTGCTGGAGTGCCAAAGCATCACTTCCCACAAGATCAACGAGATCCCAGACACGCTTATGCCCTTGTGCGGGATGAATTGATGCTTGATGGCAATGCGCGACAGAACCTCGCGACCTTCTGCCAAACATGGGAGGAACCTGAAATACATCAGCTCATGGACGGCTGCATCGATAAGAATATTGTAGACAAGGACGAGTATCCCCAAATAGCCGAAATTGAGTCTCGTTGCGTCAGCATGTTGTCGAATCTTTGGAACGCCCCGCATCATGAGCAGGCGGTGGGCTGCTCTACCACCGGCTCCAGCGAAGCTGCGATGCTTGGCGGAATGGCGATGAAGAGGCGGTGGGAGGCCATGCGTAAAGCCGCCGGCAAATCCATAGACAAGCCTAATCTGATTACCGGCCCTGTGCAGGTATGCTGGCACAAATTTACCCGCTATTGGGATGTTGAGCATCGCGAGATTCCTATGGAAAACGAGCGCTTTATCATGACTCCGGAAGCGGTCATGGAACGCTGTGATGAGAATACTATTGGGGTGGTGCCGACGCTGGGGGTAACCTTCACCGGTCAGTTCGAGCCTGTCCAGAAGGTGGCTGCGGCGCTGGATGCTTTGCAAGCATCCAGCGGGCTCGATATCCCGATTCACGTAGATGGTGCTAGCGGTGGTTTTCTGGCGCCGTTTTGTGCACCGGATCTAGTTTGGGATTTTCGAATCCCGAGGGTGAAGTCGATCAATGCGTCAGGTCATAAGTTCGGGTTAGCGCCCCTGGGCGTTGGCTGGGTGATTTGGCGTGAAGAAACGGATTTGCCTGAAGAGTTGGTGTTCTGGGTGAATTATCTGGGCGGCAATATGCGCGATATCGCTCTGAATTTCTCTCGCCCTGGCGGCCAGGTGGCGTGTCAGTATTACAACTTTCTCAGACTGGGTCGCGAGGGCTATCGAAAGGTTCATGGCGCATGCTATGACACAGCAAACTTCCTGGCGACGGAGATTGCAAAACTCGGCCCATTCGAGATGATCTTTGAAGGTGATCGCGAACAGGGTATTCCAGCGTTGTGCTGGAAAATTAGGGATGATGCAGATCCAGGCTTTAACCTCTACGACGTTGCCGATCGTTTGCGTGTGAGAGGCTGGCAGGTACCGGCCTATTCACTGCCGGTCAATTGTCAACATATTGTGATCCAGCGAATTTTGGTGCGTCACGGTGTTAGTCGAGATCTTGCCAGTTTGTTGTTGGACGATATCCGTGCCACGCTGCAGTATTTGAACCGTCATCCGGCGCAAACCTCACTTGACAGTTCCGAAGCGACTGGCTTTCATCACTAGAGAAAGTCGTCGGTTGTTTATCGCATGCCGCTGCACGGGAAACACCGTCACGTCCAACGACACCTTAACTGGCGCATTGCTCTGCTCTTCGCTTTTGGTGCATCGTTTTTTATCCTGGGCGGTGTTCTCAGCCTGGAGCCGCAGTGGGCCCTGGCGATCGGTTTTGATAGCGCAGACGTCAACCTCATCTTTTTTTGCGGTTCGATACCTTTCACTACTGCCGCCTTCCTGCAGCTATTTCAAGCAGCCAATACAGCAGTAAAGCCCACCCCTTTATCGGATGACGTCAAAACCGTTTGGTTGGGCTGGCGGCCGAGAGAGTTAAACTGGCTCAGCTGCGCCCTCCAGTTTCTCGGTACACTGATGTTCAACATCAACACATTTGATGCGATGTATCCATGGGCTGCATCCATGCAGCACATTGCCGTGTGGGCGCCCGATATGGCGGGCTCAATACTCTTCCTGGTTTCGGCCTTGCTCGCCTATGCGGATTGTGTGCACGCCCTCGGTGCCTGGCGCCCGCGAAATTTGGAATGGTGGATTTGTGTCGCTAACCTGGTCGGGTGTATCGCCTTTATGGTTTCTGCCGTACTTGCCTTTGTACCGGTGGATGGCCAAACTGCGGAGGCACTAAGCTGGTCACTGCTCACCACAATTATTGGCGCCGTGGGTTTTCTAGTAGGTGGCTTATTGCTATTGTCCGAACCTGATAAAAACCTGCAAACTGATGCGTCCTTGATATCAAAGCAATGAGATAAGCGCTTGGGCTTGGCGCATGTGATTCTTCAACTACACTTATCAGGACGTGAGAAGGGATGCGTCTGCTTTATTAGACACTGAACAACCAATTCTAAAAATATGAGGTGCGATAATGAACTATTTCATCACCGGGGGTACCGGGTTTATTGGCCGTTTTGTTGTTGAGCGCTTGCTAAAGCGGCCTCGGGCTACGGTTTATATTCTCGTTCGCAAGGAGTCGAAGGAGAAATTCGATGCACTGCGTGATGCATTGAATGCAGACCCCGAGCGCCTTGTGCCGATGTGGGGCGATATCACCACGCCAGGGCTGGTTTCGAAAGCCAATATGGCGAAGCTAAAAGGCAAAATAAGTCACGTCTTCCATCTCGCTGCAGTTTACGACATGAACATGGACGACGAGACGGGAGATCGCGTCAATAATGAAGGCACGCGTAATACGGTTAAATTCGCTAACGCCTTAGGTGGTAAAGTTACCCTGCAGCATATGAGTTCTGTCGCGGTAGCCGGGGGGAAGTTCTCCGGAGTGTTTAGGGAGACCATGTTTGACGAGGGGCAGGATACTTCTCACCCTTACTTTCGCACTAAATTTCAGTCAGAGCGTATTGTTCGTGAAGAATGTAAAGTGCCCTGGCGTGTTTACCGTCCCGGTGCGGTAGTGGGTTCGAGTGTCACAGGGGAAATGGACAAAATTGATGGACCTTACTATTTGTTTCCCACCATTAAAGCGATAGTAGAAACGGTGCCAAAGTGGCTGCCTTTGTTGGGGATTGAGGGAGGAAAGATTCCTATTGTCCCGGTCGATTATGTCGCTGACGCGACCATAGCTATCGCACACAAACCCAACCTGGATGGCAAGGCCTTTCAGCTTCTGCAAACACCCCAAGACAGCACTGGAAAAATCATGGAGATCTTTTTCGATGCCGCACATGGACCGGGATTTGCTAAAAAGTTTGAATTGCCGCGCCTGCCGCGCTTAGTCAGCAGAGGCATACGCGAATCCGCCAGGGTGTTGCCGCTACAAGTTGCTGCTAAACAAATGGCCAGGGCCACTGGTCTGCCACCAGGTGCTTCGTCTTATCTAACGGGGAAGGTCAGTTTTGATGATCGACAGACGCGAGCAGCACTTAAAGGAACCGGGATACGCTGTCCCAAGCTAAAAGACTATGCGCCTGCTATCTGGAAATACTGGGAAAGCCATATGGATTTTCCAAAGCCTGTCCGTGGCGGCAAGGCGAAGCTGGCAGGCAAAGTTGTGATGGTAACGGGAGCCTCCGCTGGTATCGGGCTTGAATCGGCCCGCAAATTTGCGGCCAACGGCGCCATCGTTATCATGGTGGCACGCACGCTGTCGAAGCTTGAGGAACAGGTGGAGATCATTCGAGAGAAAGGTGGTGAAGCGCACGCCTATCCCTGTGATCTTAGCGATTTAGACGATATTGATCGTATGGCCAAGACCGTCTTACACGATTTCGATAACGTTGACATACTGGTCAATAATGCGGGTCGCTCGATTCGCCGTGCCGTGATGGAATCCTTAGATCGCTTCCATGATTATGAGCGTACGATGCAGCTTAATTATTTTGGCTGTGTGCGCCTAATAAATGCGTTGCTGCCGGCGATGGTCAAGCGTAAAAGCGGCCATATCATCAATATTTCCAGTATTGGCTGTCTCGCGAATGCCCCGCGCTTTGCGGCTTATGTGGCAAGTAAATCTGCTTTGGACGCCTTCTCTCGAAGTCTATCTTCTGAAGTTAAAAGAGATAAAATCGACATAACTACGATCTACATGCCGCTGGTGCGTACAGATATGATTGCCCCAACCAAAATCTATAACTACGCGCCGACTTGGTCAGTTGATAAGGCCTCAAGCCTCGTTGTCGATGCCGCGATCAATAAGTCCAAGCGTGTCAAGACCATCATGGGACAGACCATGGAAATGAGTTATATGGTCGCCCCCAAATTTAATGACAGCCTGCTGGCGCGTGCGTTCCAGTTATTCCCATCCTCCGCTAAAGCGCGTGGTCAGGAGCAGGAGAAGCCACCCAGCGGGGAAACGGTCGCT
>JBCDFM010000130.1:0-10874 GCA_039178015.1 Pseudomonadota bacterium | reverse complement strand
GTTGCCTCGATTGGCGTCAGGCCCTGGACCGAGTCCTGCCACTGTTCAACACTCTGGAATTCGAGTGACTGAGCCGAGATATAGGGCACGTCCAATTGTGCAAGGATTTCCTCAGCGGCATTGGCATCGTTGTAGGCGGGCCCGCCAACAAGTGAGAACCCTGTTAGCGACAAGAGGCCGTCAATACACGGTGTATCACCGTCAAAGAAAAAGCGCTTGATTGCTGGGCGGGCGTCGAGGCCGCTGGCGAAAGCAGTAATTACCCGATACCCTTTTGCCTCTAGCGCTGCAATTACCGCGTCGTAGTGGGCCGTGTTGCCGGCCAGTGCGTAAGACCGCATGATCAACACGCCAATCGTTCCCCGGCAAACTTGTGCGCCGAACTTTGGAAGCTTGTCGCAGCTATCACTGATGCGACCGGGTAATGCTGGATGATAAACGCCCACCTCTGGGTACTCGATCGGCGAACTGACTTCCAGATCTGTTTTTAGCGCCGCTCGCTCGCCGCTTGCATACCGAGCGACGAGGTACTGAACCATACTGCAGAGGTTTTCCTCGGAGGCAGCTAGCCAGTATTGCAAGGTTAAAAAGTAGGCACGCACATCTTGCGCTGTACCGGGTATGAATCGAAGAATGCGCGGCAGCCGGCGCAGCACCGATAGCTGCTGAGCGCCGGCCCCTTGTTTCGAGGTGCTGCTCTTACCACGTAGGCGCTTCAGCAAAGCCATTGGCCCCTTGGCTTCGCCCTCCATGCTGAAGCGGCCCATGCGTGTTTGTTTCATCACCTCTGAGGCCGACATACAGCAGATCATCGCGTCACACTGATCGCGCCTGGCCTCCAGTTCAGGCATGACGGCCTGGATGTGGTTTTCCATAAAGAGCATCGTGACGACAATGATGTCTCCCTGCTCGATAGCCGCTTTGCATTCGGCGAGTGCGTTCGGATCGGTGTCCCAGTTGGAGGCTGCATGCATGCTCAGCTGCAGGCTGGGTAAACGGCTTTGGAGGCGGCGCTGCGCGCGCTGAACAACGTTTCTCAGATGGTTGTCTAAGGTGACGAATACAACCCTCATCGGCGGTGCATCAGCTGCTAAAGTGCGCTTTTGCCTCATAGAGAGTCTCCAGGTTGATGAGTGACATACCTCGCTCTGTAGCAAACCGCTCTGTATTGCGCCGCGCTTTACCACGTACGAAAAACGGTATTTTTTTCAGCTCCTGCTCGGCGTCTTTATCCCACATCGGTTCACCGTCGATACTGGCGACGGGCAGTTCCTGCACGGGCACTGTGTGTTCACCGCTACTTGCCAGATGGGATGCTGTGACCGCCTCGGAAAACTCAAAGTCGTCCCGGAACATAGTCAGCAAGTGTTCTTCCAGTCCCATCATGAGGGGGTGGACCCAGCTATCAAAAATCACATTGGCACCCTCGTATCCCATTTGCGGGGAGTAGCGTGCAGGGTAGTCCTGTACGTGCGCTGGCGTGGAGATGACCGCGCAACCGATGCCCAGTCGCTTAGCAATATGGCGTTCCATCTGTGTGCCTAATACCAACTCGGGCTGCAGCCTGGCGACCTCGCGCTCCACCTCCAGATAATCGTCGGTAATTAAAGGCTCAATATTTAGCTCTTTTGCGACTCTGCGCACTGTTCTGGCCTGCTCTCGGGAGTAGGTCCCAAGTCCAACCACATCAAAGCCCAATTCTTCGCGAGCAATACGCGCAGCGGCCACAGCGTGAGAACCATCGGCAAAAATAAAGACGCGCTTGGCTGTGAGATAGGTGGAATCCACCGACTTGGAATACCAGGGCATGTGGCACATGGATTCAGCCTTGGCGGAGCGACAGTCGAGGCCGAGTACCTCACCCACTTCATCGAGAAAATCATTTGTTGCCCCTACGCCGATCGGTACGCTGCGAATGACCGGCTGTTTGAACGCCCGCTTCAGCCAATCACAGGTCGTATCTGCGATTTCCGGATACAGGCAGATGTTGGCTTGTGCGTCTGGTATCCGCAGAATGTCTGCCGCCGAGGCGCCTGCGGGCGCTACCACGTTAACCGCCACACCGGCCTGCTCCAGCAGTCGCCGGATTTCAATAATATCGTCGCGACATCGAAATCCGAGCGCGCTGGGTCCTATCAGATTGACGCTGGGCTGATCGGGTGCAGCGGTGGTCTTTGTCTCCGGATCGAAAGTAGCTGCACGCTTGCCGAGCAGACCGCGCACCAATTTATAGAGCGTTTCGCTAGCACCCCAGTTTTCTTTGTGAGAATAGGCGTGTAGGTCGAGGCTGATAACCGGGACTGGTAGTCCCGACCCTGCCGCCAGCGTGCCTGGCTGATCCTGCAGTAACTCAGCGGTGCAGGAATCGCCCACCAGCAGTACCTGGGGTTTATAGCGCTCGCAGGTTTCTGCGGCAGCGCGTATGACCAGGTTGGATGTATCACCACCTAAATCCCGGGCCTGGAAGGTGGTATAGGTCACGGGCGGGCGCGCCGCGTTGCGTTCAATCATGGTGAACAACAGGTCGGCGTAGGTATCGCCCTGGGGTGCGTGCAGTAGCAGGTGCACGCCTTGCATTGAGGTGGCGACTCTAATCGCGCCTACGTGAGGAGGCCCTTCATAGGTCCAGAGACTCAGCTCCATTGGAAGCCTCCGAGCCGCGACTGACGAGCCAACGGTCTGGTGAACAGGCCCGCCAGGTCTGCCGCCTGATCGAAACCCTGGATTGGAGTAAACACCAGTTCAATGGACCACTTCGTGCGCAAACCCTCGGCCTCCAGCGGGTTCGCGATACCGAGCCCGCATACGGTGAGATCGGGTCGATCTGCACGCACCCGATCGAGCTGAGGGTCCAGGTCCTGCCCTTCGCTGATCCGCGGCTGACCCTGGATTAGCGCCAGTTCTTCTTGCAGAAAGCGGCGATCGAAAAAGGGTGTGCCAACCTCTATGAGCTCCATACCGCATTCGCTCTGCAGAAAGCGAGCCAGAGGGACCTCCAGCTGTGAATCCGGAAGAAAGGTGATGCGTAGATCTTCCAAGCGCTTGCGCTGTACAGCCAGGGCGCGTTTTGCGCGGGAATAGGGTGACGCGATAACTGACTCAAAGTGATCACTGGAAATCTGCCAGGCCTGTGCCGCAGCCTGAAACCATCGGCGAGTACCTTCGGCCCCCAGTGGGTAGGGCGCGCTGATGATCTGAGCGCCTTTTTTCTCCAGCGCTCGGGCGGTGTCGTTGAGCCAGGGTTGCGCTAGCAGGACTCTTGTGCCGCGCCCGACGCTGGGAAGCTGTTGTGCGCGGCGCCCTGGGAAGAACTGCACCGGACCAATGTTGAGACTATCGAACAGGCGCTTGAACTGATCTTCCACGATGTCAGCCAGCGTGCCGACTACTAACAGTGAGGGCTCATCCGAATGCTGCTCGGGTAACTCGCGAACCAGACTGGTGAGGCAGCTGTCCTCCCCTTGGGTGAACGTGGTTTCGATCCCGCTTCCGCTGTACTCAACGAAGCGAACAGTACCGCCATGAGCTCTTGTAAGTCGCTCGGCAGCATTACCTAAATCCAGTTTTATGACTTCCGAGGGACAGGAGCTCACCAGGAAAACAGTTTTAATTTCTGGTCGTCGCTCTACAATCTGGCCGACCACCCGGTCGAGCTCTTCATTGCAGTCTGCCAGTCCGGCGAGATCTTTGTCCTGCAAAATGGCGGTTGCGAAGCGCGGTTCAGCAAAGATCATCACCCCCGCGGCGGATTGAATCAGATGCGCGCAGGTTCTTGACCCAACAACCAGGAAAAAAGCATCCTGAATTTTGCGATGCATCCAGACAATAGACGTCAAACCGCAAAATACCGCGCGCTGTCCGCGTTCCTGTGAAGGTTCCGCTGAGCACACTTTCGCGGTGGCGTCGCTGGCCAGCACTGCTTCGTTCATGACCTCACCATCTCGGAGAGTACCGCCGGCTGCATTGTTGCTGCCGATTGCAGCCTGGCACGGCGTAATTTAAGTAAAAATTGAGCGGCGTTGACGACATAGGTCGTGTAGGCGGCCAAGGCCAGCAGCATTTGTACCTGTGGTGAAGTGAGCGAAAACAACCAGGCGATCAGATACACGGTGTGTAAAGCCAGAACCAGCATGCTGAATACGTCTTCCCAGTAGAAGCTGGGTGCAAACAGATATTGGCCAAAAACCTCCTTCTCCCAAATTGCGCCGGTGACCATGATGGTGTAAAGCAGTATCGTTTTAACCACTACTGACGCGGTTGCCACGGCAAAATAGTCACCGGTTTGAAGAAACATCAGAACCAGCCCAAGGCTGATGAGAAAGACCAGGAACTGCAGTGGCGCGAGCACACCTTGCACAAGCGTCCACGGGGAGGCGTCTCGCCGTCGGCGCTGCTCGGGGGTATATAGAGGCGGCGCGGTTTGGGGTATGCTCGGGTGGATCATCGGCTTTTATTTGAGAGCGCTAGGCCTTTTTTCAGTCCATCTAAATCTAGCGCGTGTTTTTTTCAATGTCAATAATGCTTTACACTATAATTAGTCCAGTAAATTTGACATCAATCAGGGGATTGATTTAAATGGTCATGTGGGGTCATTACCACCCAGCTAACTGCGGGTTCGTATTGGGTTGGGAAAGTGGTGCGGCGGTCTCTGGCTCCTACATAAGAGGCAGTAAACAAGGTACGTCTTCTTCACAGGAATCGATTGAGTGCTAGTAAGGCTGAACCAGACAGCTTCGGCAAAACTACTGGAGAGCCTCGCTGATTTCAGCCTACTGCTAAACGTCCAAGGCAGGGTCTTGGAAATTGCCGTAGCTCGGGACGATTTAGGCGCAGAGGTCAACAGCAGCTGGGTTGGTCAGGACCTGACGGCATTAGTCACAGTCGATAGCGCAGATCGAATCACAGATCTTATTGAGAGCGCGGTCGCATCACCAGGCAAAGCTGTACGGCGAGACGTGAGCCACACATTACCCGGTGGTGGTGAACTATTGGTAGCCTATCAGGCTATCTGCGTCGGTGACGATTCAGATATTTTGGTGTTGGGCCAGGATATGCGCCCGATGGCGAACCTTCGTCAACAGTTAATGAATGCTCAACATGCTCTCGAACAGGAGTATTGGCGGCTGCGCCAGATCGAAACACGCTATCGGCGGCTCTTTGAGATGGTTGGAGATGCCATCATAGTGGTTGAAGGCGAGTCTAGTCGGGTCACCGAGGCGAATCCCGAAGCAAATCGGCTGCTGTCACCCGAGGGCGGCTCAATCGTAGGTAAGCCCTTTCCCATTGGCTTTGATGGACCCGGTGGCCAGGCTGTTCAAGCATTACTGGCGGATGCCCGGGGTGTAGGCAAAGGCAGTATCCAAAGTGTGCACAGCGCCGATACAGAGCAGGTTTTCTCTGTCGCAGCGAGTTTCCTGCGCCAGGGTGATGAATCGCGCTATTTAATTCGAGTCTCGCTGCAAACGGCCTCTGGTCAGTCGCAGTCACCAGATCGCGATAACAAGCACTATATGCAGGAAACGCTGCGACTCGCGCCCGATGCGGTGCTGATTACCGATGAGGATGGCCGCTTGCTGGCGGCGAATAAGCTGTTTTTAGATCACGCTCAGCTGGTATCAGAGGAGCAAGCATTGGGGCAGTCGGTGGATCGGTGGCTCGGGAAATCGGGCGTAGATTTGAATGTCCTGCTGAATAACCTGCGTCGCGGTAACGATATAAAGCTGTTCAGCACCTCACTGGAGGGTGAGATGGGGTCCAGTACCAGCGTTGAGATCTCTGCCTGCAATGTCGCCAACCCTGGGCACAAGACCTTTGCTTTTTTTATACGCGATGTTGGCCGTCGCGTGGAACACAAAGACCCCGCGTCAGCCCAGCTGCCGCAGTCAATCGAACAGATTTCCAAGCAGGTTGGGCGTGTCCCTCTCAAAGAGTTGGTGCGCGAATCTACCGATGTCATAGAAGCGCTTTGTATAGAAGCTGCGCTGGAGTTGACGCACGACAATCGCGCTTCAGCGGCAGAATTGCTTGGGCTGAGCCGGCAGAGTCTGTACGCCAAACTTCGGCGCTATGGCATAGGCAGCACTGAGAGCGCAGAAGCCTAGCTTGTCGATATTGAGTGCCAAGTTTTATTGACACTCAATAGTGTAAATTGTATTTTACGCACATGCTTCCCGATGCGCCTGTCTCGGCGGGGCGCGGTCGTCTCGATTTCGCGGCCCTGCTGCAACTACTTAAGCCAATCACCTGGTTCCCACCGATGTGGGCCTTTGCCTGTGGCGCGGTTTCTTCAGGTGTGTCCCTCCTAGAGTCTCCCGGGCTGCTGATCACGGGCATTATCTTGGCAGGGCCGCTGCTTTGCGGCGCGAGCCAAGTGGTGAATGACTGGTTCGATCGCCACGTTGACGCGATCAATGAACCTACACGTCCCATACCCTCCGGCAGGGTAGCCGGCCAATTGGGGCTGTATTTTGCCATTGTCTGGAGTCTGCTTGCGCTTGCGGTCAGCAGCGCCCTAGGCCCCGTCGTATTTTGGGCCGCCTTGATTGGCCTCGTGCTGGCGTGGGCCTACAGTGCGCCACCTCTGCGACTCAAACAGAATGGCTGGTGGGGCAACCTGGCCTGCGGCGTGTCCTACGAAGGTTTGGCCTGGGTCACTGGCGCGGCGGTGATGTTAGGTGGAGCCTTGCCGGCGTCAGAGATCATATGGTTGGCGGTGCTCTACAGTTTAGGGGCGCACGGCATTATGACCCTGAACGATTTTAAAGGGATCGCCGGCGACCGCGCGCTCGGCATACGTACGCTGCCTGTGCAACTTGGTGCACAGCGTGCCGCTCTACTCGCCTGTGGTGTCATGGCACTGCCGCAGTTGCTCGTCGTGGCTCTGCTTTGGTCATGGGATAAGCCTTTGTACGCCGCGGTGGTTGCGTTGCTGTTAGTGGCTCAAGTCGCCGCTATGGCGAAGTTGGTAAAAGACCCAGCCAAATATGCCCCCTGGTACAACGGTGTTGGCGTCACGCTGTATGTGCTCGGCATGCTCGCTAGCGCCTTCGCGGTGCGAGGCCTGTAGCGCGATGCAATATTTGAGCTGGCCAGCCATTGTTCGTTTGGGATTGGTACAGACCTCACTCGGCGCAATCATTGTCCTTACCACCTCCACAATCAACCGTGTCATGGTTGTGGAATTGGCTCTGCCGGCGATGCTACCTGGATTCCTTGTGGCCTTGCATCATTTTGTACAGATGTCACGACCACGCTTCGGTTATGGCTCCGACAAAGGTGGTCGGCATATCCCCTGGATCATGGGTGGCATGGGTGTATTGGCCACCGGCGGCATACTGGCAGCTGTAGCGACGGCGGTGATGACCGTCTCAACCTCACTGGGGGTCTCCGTGGCGGTATTTGCGTTTCTCATGATCGGCCTGGGAGTGGGTGCGGCTGGAACTTCACTGTTGGCGCTGTTAGCGAAACGCGTGGCGCCGCAGCGACGCCCCGCTGCGGCAACCCTTGTATGGATCATGATGATAGCGGGGTTTGCAGTAACCGCGTCAGTGGCGGGGCAATTCCTCGATCCATTTTCTCCGGCCAGATTGATCTGGGTAACGTCGGTGGTCTCCATCGGTGCGTTCGCGCTGACCTGTCTTGCAGTCCGAGGCCTGGAGCGAGCACCAGCGCCCGAAACGGTGCTCGCACCCACTGGGGATGCGGCATTGGCCGACAAGATGCCGGATTTTAAAGCGGCACTGCGTGAAATCTGGCAGGAGCGACAGGCCCGCCAATTTACGTTGTTTGTGTTCGTCTCAATGGTCGCCTATAGCGCTCAAGACCTTATTCTCGAGCCGTATGCTGGCCTTGTCTTTGGGATGACCCCCGGCGAGTCAACTCAGCTCGCAGGGATCCAACACGGTGGCGTATTGCTCGGTATGTTATTGGTGGCGGCATCAGGCACGGTTGCGCGCACCGCATCGTATCGACTGTTGCGATGGTGGACGGTAGGGGGTTGCCTGGCGTCGGGAATTGCCCTGTTGGGCATCGCTTACGCCGGCAAGAACGTGGAGGAGTGGCCCCTGACTGGGAATGTGTTTGTGCTCGGTGTAGCCAATGGCGCCTTCGCTGTTGCCGCGATAGCGTCAATGATGACACTAGCGGGGCAGGGCACGAAGCGTCGTGAGGGATTGCGTATGGGCTTATGGGGTGCGGCCCAGGCGATCGCGTTCGCGCTGGGTGGATTTCTTGGCACGGTTGCGGTTGATGTGATGCGGCTTCTCATGGAGCAACCCGCGGCGGCCTATGCCACGGTATTTACGGTCGAAGCAGGCTTGTTTCTGGTTGCGGCGCTGCTGGGTGCGACGATACATGATCGTCGTCGGGAGGCCACAGAAGCCTCTGGTATAGCCTTCACGGAAGTGGCGATGAATGAGGTATTTCAAAAAAGGTGATTGACATGGAAGCGACAGTTTCAGAATTTGACGCGATTGTAGTTGGCGGCGGTCCCGCAGGTGCAACTGCCGCCACCGAACTGGCGAAAACCGGCGTGTCCGTGCTATTGCTGGAGCGGGCGTTTCGAATTAAACCCTGTGGCGGTGCTATACCACCGCGTCTAATCGAAGACTTCGATATACCCCAGGACATGCTGGTGGCGCGAATAGACTCAGCGCGAATGATCTCGCCTGCCTATCAAAAAGTGGATATGCCGATCGCCAATACCTATGTTGGCATGGTGGATAGGGAGACCTTTGACCCCTGGTTGCGCGAACGAGCGCAGTCGTATGGCGCAACGGTAAAAACCGGCACTTTCAAACATCTGCAACGCAGAGCGGATGGAAGGGTGGACTTGTTCTATCAGGACAAGGAGCAAAATGGAGCGCAAGTAAAGGTCATTGCCAAAGCGATCATTGGAGCGGACGGCGCTAAGTCTCGTGTTGCGAGGCAATGTGTTGATGGGGCTGACAAGCTGAAGTGTGTTTTTGCTTATCATGAAATTATCGACAGCTCGAATAGCCAAGACGCGGACTATGACCCGAAGCGCTGTGACGTGTGGTATCAAGGCGATCTTTCGCCCGATTTTTATGCCTGGGTGTTCCCCCATGGAAAGACCGCTAGCGTCGGCGTCGGCAGTGCATCGCAAGCGTGTTCGGTGCAAGCCTCCGTAGCACAGCTGCGCAAGCGCGTAGCGTTGGACGATGCGGTTACGGTGCGCAGGGAAGGCGCGCCTATTCCGTTGAAACCTCTAAAACGCTGGGACGATGGTAGCAATGTACTTTTGGCTGGGGATGCCGCTGGGGTGGTCGCACCCTCTTCCGGTGAAGGTATCTACTACGCCATGTTGGGCGGTCAGTTGGCTGCGCAATCAGTGCAGGAATTCCTACAGACCGGAGATGCTCGCGTACTGAAGCAGGCGCGACGCAGATTTTTACGGGAACACGGTCGGGTTTTCTGGATTCTGGGCATGATGCAGCGTTTTTGGTACTCCAGTGATAAGCGTCGTGAACGTTTTGTCAAAATGTGCCGCGACCCAGATGTGCAGTACCTTACCTGGCAAGCTTACACACAGAAAAAGTTGGTGCGGGCAAGGCCTGCGGCACATGCCAGAATTTTCTTCAAGGATGTTGCCCACCTGTTAGGGTTAGCTAAGGCCTGAACTCTTGGGGGGACTATTCGAGTCTGGTCGAGTCATCGATCTGATTCTGTTGGCCGTGCTGGTCGAAGTAATTGTTTTGCACTTCTTACTGCGACGCTTCGGCACCCGATTACGACTGCGTCATCTCCTGCCTGATGTGCTCGCCGGTGTCGCTCTGTTGCTTGCGCTGCGCTTCGCGCTTGTAGATAAAGAGTGGCACTGGGTGGCTGCGGCACTTGCCGCCGCCTTGCTCGCTCACCTGGTGGCCTTGCTCAGGCGCTGGCAAGATAGCCAGGTATAGGGTTTCAGCTGATCGGAAAATCCATCGGCGATACCAGAAAGCGAAGGATCTAAAACAAAAAGTGTCAATATAGATTTACACTTGGATTGTCAAGTAAAATTGTCTACAATAGATCTCGAGATAAGAGGCTGAGCCAGGTTAACGTATCGCTAGGTATTGACCTGCCCGGCACAGTGCGGATCAAGAGGAAGCGTTTCCGATGACCCTATCCGCGGAGCGAAATACGTCTATGGCGGCGACTCCCGATGCCAATGAAGAAGAACTGTTTCGCTTGGCGTATGCCAGTACGCAAACGAAGACGATGGGAGCGTCTGATCTTATTGGGATGTTAAATCAGGCGCGCGCTAACAACTTGCGAGAGAATATCACGGGCGTGCTGCTGCATCGCGACGACTCTTTCATGCAGGTGATTGAGGGAGATAAAAAGTCCGTCTTGCGCTTGTTCGAGACCATTCAGCACGACAACCGGCATAAAAAAATCGAGCTTTTGGCACAGGGCGCGGCGCAAGAGCGCGAGTTTTCGGACTGGCAAATGGGATTTCTGGAATTGGATGAGGTGGATGTCAGATTGCTACCGGGCTTCTCTAACTTCCTCAACGAAAACGACTCACCTAGAACAATGCTGAAATTGCTCAGTCAGTCAGAAAGACTGATGCTTCTCTTTAAGGTACTTGGATAGCAGATGCCGGAAACAATCACGTCGATCCCAACTCGCAATACCAGTAACGCGGACATCAACGGCCAGCAGGCTTCGTCTGAACCACCGAAAATTCCCTTAGCCGAGCCCGACATACCCCTTTTGCAAGCGCTTGAGCGAGGGCTGTCGCCGCGCGCTATGTCGATGACACAGCTGCAGCAGCTCAGCGACGAAGTGCGTAACTATCTGCTCTATAGCGTCGGTCGCACCGGAGGACATTTTGGCGCTGGCTTAGGAGTAGTGGAGTTAACCGTTGCGCT
>JBCDFM010000129.1:0-10888 GCA_039178015.1 Pseudomonadota bacterium | reverse complement strand
GCGGCGCCCTCTGTTGAACACTTATCAATAGCGGAAGGTGTTAATCATGGGGTTGATAGTGCCGATGCACTGACCGCCCCAGTGTCACCTGCCACTTCCGATACTGAAGCGAGAGAGTCCGCCAGTCTGCGCGACGGTAATGAGCCGGAGGGTGCTCTGGAAGCTGCTCCCACTGCAGGCTCGACGTCTGATTCGATACTGCGCTTCGAGAATGACGCGCCTCAGCCTGCTAGTCCTGTAGCAGCCACGAGCGCCGATGTAGAGGACGTCCTGCCAGAAGAAGCTACAACTGACACTATCAGCCAGGTATTAGAGGGCAGACACAGCGATGTCGTCACGGTAGGTGACAATACTGGCGATGACAGTGGTTCAGTCGAATCCTCATCTCTAAAAGAGGATGTAGATGCAAACACTGATAGTCCGCTCGGAGCAGTCGATGACACTGAGACGACCGCAATAGTTGGTGTATTAGCTGAGGTGCCATCACTGCCTGATGCGGAGGATAAGGAAGATATTTTTGAAGGGTTCGGCGATGACATTTTTGCCGACGACCTTCTAGAAACCGCGTCGGCACATGAACAATCGGATATAGATGCACTGTTTGATGACCTGTCGTTGGGAGCAGAAGAGCCGGATGCGATCTGTGGTTTGGGTATGGAAGAGTTCCCGGTGGACAGCGAGTCAGATTGCCTTGAAGCGGATTCTGTTGTGGGAGAGGTGGAGAATGCGGCACAGGAGTTTGAGCCGGCCCCGGAATATGACCAGCTGTCGACGGTTAGCTCGGACGATGCGTCGCAGGCCACAGATCCTGAACCCGACAGCGCGCTGCAGGCAGTCGCGCAACAAAGCTCTGGTTCTGGTGTAGTTGATGGAGAGTTCAATTGCATCCCGGATGGCATTATATTTTCAGATGCCAGCCCAGGCGGCGGAGATATTTTTGCTGATTTCCTTGAAGCATTTGTGGAGGAAGGATCTTCTGAAATTGAGAAACTGGAAGATGCCGTTGCCGCTTGGGAGCGAGATGTTGCCTCAGAAGACGCGTTTGCTGTCGTAGGCAGAGTTCTACATACAATAAAAGGCATAGCCAAAGGCGTCGGCCTGCATTACTACGGCACACTGGTGCATAATTTCGAGACGCTGCTAGGCGCAATGGCGCGGCCAGAGGCGGGCTTGGAAAGCGACTACTTCAGAATAGTCAACGCCTGGCTGGATGCTTGCGTGCGTGGACTTGACCATATACAGGATGCGCGCAGCGATATCCCCTATGTCCTACCGCAAACAAGGACGCAGGCGCAGACGGCGGCCACGACCTCACTAGAGGCTGGTGATGCTCCAGAGGCGATTCAGATTCAAACACAAAGCCAGGACTCAGAGTCGCAACGGGAAGCCAAACGTGAGCGCGTCGATGACAAGGCTCGTAAGCAATCCAAGAAAATTGCTGATGATGGCGCCAAGGTGCTGGCTGCTCAGCAATCGATTCGAATTACCTCAGAGAAACTGGATGATATGCTGAACCTCAGTAATGAGGCTCAGCAATTGGGCGTGCGCACGGCTCAGAGTGTCAATCGAGGCAAGCGCGCTTCCATGGAAATGCAGCATCGGTTGGGTAGTCTCAGATCGCACATATCGGCGATCGCTGACAGAGCATTGCGCAGCGTAGCTGCGCGTGGTGTCAAGCAAGATGCCTCAATGGATGCCCTGGAGATGGACCAGTATTCGGAGTTGCAGGAGGCGGCCAACATCCTCAGAGAGGGCGTTGAGGATCTGGCTGATCTGGTCGATTTTGCGAATCGCCAGAACGCTCAGATCGAAGCGCTACTAAAACATCAAGCGAATGTAATCTCCTCGATCGGTTCATCAATTCGGGCTGCTAGAGTAGTGCCGGTTTCTCGCTTAATGCCCGGGCTACGTCGGCTGGTGAGAACGGTTAGTGTCGATCTTAACAAGACGGTTAACTTCCAGGTGTTGAACGAAATCGGCACCCTTGATAGAGACGACTACGCTCGCTGTCAGACGATCCTTGATCACATGGTGCGCAATGCGCTCGATCACGGAATTGAGACAGCTACGCAGCGCAAAGACGCGGGTAAGCCGGAGGAAGGGCTGATTACGATCGATATCCGCAAAGCTGGCGCTGATTCTATCATTACGCTTTCCGATGATGGTCGCGGTATCGATCCCCAGAAAATGCGAGAGTCAGCCGTCGCCAAGGGCTTGGAGATCGATGTTGAGTCGCTGACCGACGACGAGGCCGCCCAGCTCATATTCCACAAAGGTTTCTCAACCGCAGGATCCGTCAGTCAAATTTCGGGTCGTGGCGTGGGTATGGACATCGTCTTGACCGAGCTACAGGAAATGGGGGGCGATATCCAGATCAACTCGGAGCCGGGCAAAGGTACGTCTTTCGACATTCGCGTACCGAGCTCAATTACCGTTAATGGGGCACTGTTGGTGAGCGCGGGCGAACAATCGTATGCCATACCCCTTGGTGGTCTCATTGGTGTAGAACAGGTTCCGGTGGAAGAGTTTTTTGCAGCGGTGCAAGGCAACACCCTTTTGTCCGTCGCGGGACTGGACTGCGAGCCGGCGTATCTGGCAACGTTGTGCCGCACGGGACATTCGCTGGACGCCAAAACATGGCGCACCAGCGTGCCGGTTGTAGTTGCAGGCTCGGACGAGCGCCGTATGGCCATCGCGGTGGATGATGTCGAGGAAGCATTGGAGCTGGTGATTCGTTCTTTGGGTGCTCAGTTTGCCGACGTACCAGGTGTGGCGGGAGCTGCGACCACGGCAGCGGGAGAGGCGATTGTTGCGTTGGACTTGAACCTGCTCGTGGACAGCGTGGGCGAAGATGATCGATCCCCACTGCATGTTGGCGCCGAGCGCGAAGAAGCGCTGACGGTTATGGTGGTAGATGATTCGCGCACGCAGCGCATGGTCGCAACCAGTCAGTTGGAAACCGTGGGCGTGGCGACTGTAACCGCGGAGAACGGGAGTGTTGCCATCGATCTGCTAAATAGTGCAGACCGGCTGCCCGACATCATTCTGATGGATGTCGAAATGCCGGTTAAGGATGGTATTCAGGCTCTGCGGGAGATTCGTAAGTCTGTGCGCTATGGCCATGTGCCGGTCATCATGGTGACTTCACGAACAGGACTTAAGCATCGCGCTATGGCGCAAGCGGCCGGCTGTAACGGCTACATGGGCAAACCGTTTAACTTTCGCATGCTCATTGGTCAAATCAACGAGCTGACGGGCCATCGTCTACAGCTGTCCTAGGATTTGCATATGACCGATCAAGTTTGTACAAACTGTGTTGTCTTGCCCTGTTCATCAGACCGCTATTGGGCGGTTCCCCAAAACTGTCTTGGTGAAATTGTAACGGTGCCGACCAAGTCTGAAACTCCCCCTGAAGATATCTGCTGGCGTGGCGAACTCTTGCCTGTTGTGGATTTTGGGGCGAAGGACGATCTGCCCTGGCGAGACAAACTGACGGGAGCAGGCTTAGTTGCTGTGATACTGGGGCGTAAACAAGAGACTTGTCCTTACTTTGCCGTTGCTTTGAGAGGAGACGCGCTAGCGATCCAGCAATTGGTGGACGAGGACATTGAAGATCTGCCTGATTCGGAATACGAATATGCCGCTGCCGCATTCCGCATGAAAGGCAAAACATATCAGGTACCTGACCTCTGGTCGCTACAGCGCGCGATCGGGGCAGGCGACCTGGTGGCCTAGTCAGACCTAGAAAGCAAATGCGGTATCGACGGAGACAAGATTTGGAACAATTGCATCTGGATCGTTTGGTTGAACAATTGGATGAAGCGTTTGGGCGCGAGCTCCCATTTTCGTCTAATGAACTGTCCACAGACCAGATCGACACACTACGGGAGGTGTTTGGCGATCACGGCTATCAGGCCTATCTGCAGGATCAGGTGAATCGACAGATTATTCGCGACTTTATGGTCAATGCCGTTTTGTTGGGCTTTCTCGAAGAGTCGGCGGTTTCCATACTTTCGGGGCAAGTTGCATCGCGCGAGGGCCGGGCTGCCCTGTCGCTGCACATGCTGATGACGTCCGTGGAACAGGCGGGAGAACTGGTTATACAGGGCTCTCAAGACCGATTAAAAGCGCTGAAACCCGATCCAAAGCGCCCCAGTTACATCAAACTCATCCAAAGTTAGTAAAAAAATATGGCATTGAATTGCTATATTTAGCCTTATTAGGCCGAAAATAATAAAAAAAAGGCATATAAAATACTAAAAAATGTATTTAGATAAAAAAATGGCAGTTATTTGATTGCCGATACCCCATTCTCCGACCTATAACTGAACCATCGCTGATTAACGGCGAAGTTAGGAGGAGAGCGAGTCGCCAGTGGGAACAAGCTCTCTACAACAGTGCAACCCCTGAGAATTGCACATAACGGATCGGAGAGAAGGCAATGTTAACGTTAACCCCAACAGCGGTGGTGGATATCAACCCTGGTGACCAGCTTGAAGTGTTCGCGGTTATCGAAGGAAAAAAAGTGTTCCTGCCACCTGAGGCTAATTACGTCATGCAGGACAAGCGCGGCATTTGGTATTACAGTGCTCGTAAACCTCGCCCAAAAGAGGGCGATTGGACACCCAACAAAACAAGCATATCCACTCGACTTGAAGACGGATATGTTCGCGCCCTGAAGACACCCATACAGGCACCTTGGCTAGATACCTGCCAACGAACCGTACGCATGGTCTGTGGGTCCAAAGGAGAGGCCCGACGCCCCGCCGATAATTAATCGCAAGGGGCGCCAGTTGGCACTTTGATCCGAATGAAGAATCGCGTGCAACCGCTGCAGGGCGCGACCACGCGATAGACCTAACTTATAGCGCTACTGCACGTACTATTGAGTTGAGGACATCGATTGAGACGTTGAGGGCCAAGAGCCGATTTATTCGCTAGTGAACCTTGCTTTAGCGACGCCGTCCACATAAGGACAACAGCATCTACGCCGTGGGTACGCGATGGTACAGAAAAGGCTAATTTTGCGTGCCATAAAAACCCTACTAACATGGCATTTCTTCCGGGCTTTCCTGCCCTGTAATGCATTGCGCTGCCAAAGGCTATCATGGTAATTTGGGGCAAGATACGCAAGGCAGAACATACTGCCGGGGACGTGGGCGCGGGACATGACGATCACGGGTAAAATCAATGCCCTTGTGCTTGCAATTACCGTATTTATCAGCGTTATTGCGACAGCATTCACTGCTCAGCGCGAGTACAACGCTCAGCTTCGTCAACTCATAGAATCGTCCGAGTCTACGCTCTCGGCAATGCCTGATATTCAGGTGGATATATACTTCCGCAACACGGAGAAGCTGATCACTACAGCGCAGCGCTTCCTCGCTTCCTCGCCGGTACGTTTTTTAGTGCTTTACGATACCGACGGACAAGCTTTGATTGGTGAACGTCGCCTGGGCGATGGCGCACCGCGTTCCCCGGCATTTTATATCCTGCGAGAGGGAGCGGGCGCTACAGAGGTCAACCAAATTGTTACGGGCGCGCCAGAGCCTATCGATAAGGGTAACATCATCACTGGCTTGCTGAGCTCGCGCGCCCTCATTCAGCTTACGATACCCGTGTTCTCCGCCTTGAGTCCTCTACTGAGCGATCTCACCAGGGCAGACTTCGGTGAAGCGATCTTGTTGCCGGAGTCGATCGAGAGCCTGCACATCATAGGCTATTTACAGCTCGCAATCAGTCCGAGGGCCGTACTTGTCGAAACGGCGCCAGCGGTTATCCCAACGATCCTGGCCTGTGCCTTACTGGTGTGGCTGTCCAGCTATATTGCTCTGAGAATTTGTCGGAGAATTACACTGCCCCTGTCGCGAATGGCAAAAGTAGCGGACGAGATCGCATCCGGCCAGCTGAAAAATACTGGAGAGGTAGAAGGCAGTGGAGAGGTTAAGGAGATAGCGACTATATTGAACGGCATCATCGCGGGCTTGAGTAACTACAAGACGCGTATGGATGTCGATCACCAGTTGCTAAGCATGAAGGTGGAGGAGCGAACTTCGCAACTTACCCGTCGCAACCAAGAGCTTAATAAAGCAGTGGAGGAGGTGACGGAAGCGAAAGATCGACTTCGGCAAATGGCCTACTACGACAGTTTGACGTCATTGCCCAATCGTCGACTATTCACTGAGCAGCTTAGCCTGTTGTTGCGTCTGGCCAGGCGCAACAGTGAAACGTTGGCGTTGCTATTTCTGGACTTAGACAATTTTAAACGTATCAATGATTCATTGGGCCACAGCGCTGGTGACCTGCTGCTGAGGGAGGTCGGGACCAGATTGTCTGGATGCGTCAGAGAAAGCGACGTGGTCGCGCATTATGTGCAGTCTGGGCCGCGTATTGACGTGTCACGCCTGGGCGGCGATGAATTTACCGTCGTGCTGAATCAATTGGATAGCCCAGAGTCAGCTGGTCGCGTGGCGCAGCGTCTTTTGGATTCGCTCAGCCAGCCTATGGAGATCGACGGACATGAAGTCGTTGTCACACCCAGCGTCGGTATTGCAATAGCGCCGAATGATGCATCGGATGTAGACGGCCTATTGCGTGCCGCCGATACAGCGATGTATCACGCCAAGGCCGAGGGCAAAAACAAATGCTTGTTTTACCATAAGGATATGGATGCAGCCGGTGTTGATCGATTACAGCTGGAAGCAGACATCCGTCATGCTCTAGAGAATAATGAATTCGTTCTGCATTATCAGCCCCAGGTTGATACTCGAAATGGCACGGTTGTTGGCGCTGAAGCACTAGTGAGATGGGAGCACCCCGAAAGAGGCATGATACCGCCATACAGATTTATCCCCCTAATGGAGGAAATGGGTTTCATAGGAGCACTTGGGGACTGGGTCCTCTGTGAGGCTTGCAGGCAGATGAAAGAATTCGAGGAGCAAGGATATAAGCTGCCAAAGGTCGCGGTGAACGTTTCTGCTCTGCAGTTTAACCCGCAGTTCATTCGTCGAGTGAAGCAAGTCTTGCAGGATACCTCACTTGCCCCGTCGCGCCTGCAATTAGAGTTAACCGAAGGCGTAGTCATGGATGATGCGCACTCGACAATGCAGGCCCTGGGGGAGTTAAAGAAAATGGGCTTGGGGCTCTCTATCGATGACTTTGGGACAGGCTATTCATCGCTGAGTTATCTCAGTCGCTTTCCATTGGATGAACTCAAGATCGATCGCAGCTTTGTGATCGAGTTTGATCATAGTGAAAACGATGCCAGCCTTGTTATCGCCATCATTGCCATGGCCCGCAGTCTGAACTTAAAGCTGGTCGCTGAGGGTGTCGAGACTCATGAGCAGTACCATTTCTTGACGTCTAATGGGGCGCACGTTATTCAGGGATATCTGTTCAGTAAACCTGTGCCAGCAGAGGAACTAAAACCGCTATTGGCACCCTGGCACTTCATGACACAGATCCAGGGAATTACGTCCGAGGTTGCCAGGCCCCAGGCGACAACCGCCTAGGCGCTTTTAGGATCGTCTCTAGCTACTCCTCCATAGTGTCGATGACGTCCGGGTTCTGCTCTAATTCTGAGATTGTCCTTTCAAGCTCCTCTGGAGACTCGCCCCTTACCTTGGCTGCCTCTCGCGCCATTTGAGAGTCGGTTGGTTCCTTAAACTCGAGGTTTTCACTGTAGGTTCGATTATTGTAGTCCTGACATTCTGGCAATCCGACGCCTTCGCCGCAAACGTTAGTGACAACGCCATTTTCCACAGTCACTCGCTCTCCTTCCACGTGGCCGGAGCCGGCACAGGCGCTTATGGTTGTTGTCAAGATGACGGCGAACATAGACCGCATAGACTCATCTCCTTGTATTTGTATTCTAGTATCGGCCGGCCGCGATCGTGAAGTCCATACTCCGTCGGGCACGCTCTATTGATCTAGTCCGCGAACCCAAACCCTAGCAGCCCCAGCAATCCCATCAGTACGGCATATCGAGTGGCTTTGCCAATGGCTGTGAGCAACAGAAAAATGCCAAACTGAACTCGCATGATACCTGCGACGAAAGTTAGGGCATCACCACCGATCGGTAACCATGCGAATAGCAAAGACCAAACACCGTACTTTTGGAACCAGCGCTGTGCGGCGCCCAGATTACCAGGTTTGAATGGAAACCACTTCCTGTCCTGGTAGCTCAGTAAATATCGACCCAGCGCCCAGTTGACAGCTGAACCCAGCGTGTTGCCAATAGAGGCCCATGCCCACAAGGCCAGCGGATTGTAACCGGCGTTGACTAGACTGACCAGAACCAGCTCAGAATAGGCCGGCACCAGGGTGGCGGCGAGAAACGCGCTGGCGAACAGCCCAAGATAAGCTTCCATATTGGTCAGCGGTTTACTGCTGTCTTGTCACGACTTTCAAGAACGAGATGTAGCACACTTGACCAAACCCTCAAACAGTGCCAGCTGAGTGCGACTTTGGGGCATGTATTCGGGATGCCATTGTACACCGATAAAGAACAGTTGAGACCGCTCCTCTATCGCCTGCACGACTCCGTTTGTCTCTCGTGCGCAAATCACTATGCCGGTCCCCAGACGATCAATAGACTGCCGATGTAGAGCGTTGACACGGCAGCATTTTGCACTCAGCACTGCACAGAGATGACTGTCGGGACTGATACTCACTGCCTTTTTCGGTAGTACGCTGCGAATATTGCGTGTGGGCTCCGAGTAGAAATGCGAGATGTCCTGATGCAGCGAACCACCTAGGGCAACGTTCATCAATTGCGCGCCACGACAAATTCCCAGCACCGGCTTATTTTGTTTGATGGCATGTGCGATCAGATGCTGCTCTAATTCGTCGCGCTCAGGATCATAGCTTGATGCAGCGTGCGAGGCGAATAAGGCACGCAGGATGCCAAGGGGCACAGCTGTCGCCCAGTCCAGAAAGGAGCTGCGGTGCAAGGACGAATCGTCCACGCTATCGACTTCGGCTCCGTAGTGGAAAGGATCGATATCTGTGCCTCCTCCGATGACCAGACCGTCAAATGATTCCAATGCAGTGGTTTTTTTTGTGGTAATGCGCAGCGGTTTTGCTCCGCTTCTGCGTAGCGCGAGCGACGTCATTAGCCAGGCCGTCAGCCCACCCTTCGCGGGACCGGTTACGCCGATTATCGGATGCCTCGTCACGGCGCCGGACGACCCTCCAGGAATTTTTCACTGAGCAGACTTGTGAGACGTACACTCCACAGATTTTTAGGTGCAATTGAAAAACTAGCGTGATGGCTGCGCCACTCGTCAACCAGTTCTTCGATCAGAGGGGCGTCCATGGCTAGACGTTCAATATTGACCCAACGATTCCAGGCTGCTGCTGGACTCCATCCTTTTTCGTTGATTTTGCAATCCGGTAGTCGATAGTGAAAGGCGGGGCGGCCTTTAACCAGCTTTCGTTCTTCGTCGTTTAAAGCCTCGTGCACGAGCTGAAAATCCAGTTCACACAGTATTGGCAGCATATCCAGTGCGCGATTACGCGTTGGGTTATGCTTAAGGTAATCACGAATCAACCTGGACTTATTTGGGTGATAAGAATTATCAAGAACTAATAGCATGTAGTCTTGCGGGAATGGGTCAATATACTTTGTGAAAAAGCGTCGCGTGAGATCAATACCTGACGCTTCAGTGATCCAGTCAGATAGCAGTAAAAAGGCCTTAATGTAGCGCGTTAAGACCTCGCTTGAGCTAGACGGTATGGAGGGGTTGATGTGCATGCCAAATGCGTATATCACCGACTCCTGTGTGCCTTGCGCCCCCAGTGCACCAAGCGTATCAACCAGCGTATCAAGAGCACTAAGCCTGCTCAGTTCAATAGGTTGGGTGACAACTTCGCATGGGACCAGCCCACGGCTGGCATGATCGATGTTTGTCTCGATACCATGCGCGATGGTTCCCGGGTCAAAGCTGACCCCTAGGGATTGCAACCAGCGGCGGTATCGAGTGGACTTCAGCAGATCAGCGTCGCGCTCGATGGTGAGCTTTCCCACACTGGAGTTGCTAATGACGGCTTCAAAGGGGCTCTTAACCAGCAGCTCTCCTCCCAGGGTATGTCGCAAGGCCTTTGCGGTATCGGCGATGGGTAAATTGCCAACCTCAAACTCAAAACCAGCCAGTCGCGAGTTGCCAAACATATCGTTCATGACATGCGGCAGGCGATAAGTCTCAGGCAAGCTGTGGCTCCTTGATAGGTTTCGGACTCAAACCTGTGGGGACAGATTTGTAGTGTTGGAAGCTAAATGTACAGTTTACGGCCTATGATGCTATCGGATTTAAAGTACGGATCAAGCTGTGTCCGGTTAACAGGGAAGGTGCACGACGACTTGAAAACCTGTTTCTGTATTCTGTGCCGCGATGCTGCCGCCGTGTTGCGCGATCGCCCTGCGTGTGATCGATAGGCCCAGTCCGTAGCCACCGGTATCTCGGGCGCGTGCCGTATCGGTGCGATAAAAAGCGTCGAAGATATGCTTGAGTTCTGACGGCGATACACCCTCGCCATGATCGGTGATCGTAACAACATAGTATCCCTCGTTTTCATTGATTTCAGTAGTGACTTCAGAATCTTTCGGTGTATGAAACAGCGCGTTGCGCAAGATATTGTCAAAGCTTTTGTGCAGTAGATCGCCGGTGCTTGCTACCAGTGCCTCCGGACAATGGGTGCGCAACGTAAAGCGCTTCCCTTCCGGCTGACCTTCAAAATTGGCGTCGGCACAGAGGTGATCGAGTAGGGATACAAGATCGATATGGGAGTCCCATTCGGGCGGGTTAATTTGTGTGGTCAGTAGCTGGGTTATCAAATCCTCCAGGCGCTGGGTCTCCAGTTCGACCCGGCGTAAATGATCGTTAGCTCG
>JBCDFM010000128.1:0-10955 GCA_039178015.1 Pseudomonadota bacterium | reverse complement strand
TCGAGTCTGGAACGCGGGGAATAGAGCCGTGAAGCGAATCCGCTTGAGCGAAGAGCAGTGCATGCTTAGGGACAATGCAAGGCTCATGTTGGCGAAGACCCGAAGTGCATCGGGTGCTTCTTCGTCGGCAGCGTCCTGGTCACAGCTAAGCGAATTGGGCTGGCCAGCCATTCTTGTCCCAGAGAAATACGATGGACTTGAGTTTGGGTTTCTGTCCATGGCCTTGCTGCTGGAAGAGATGGGCGCGGTCTGCCTCCCTGGCCCTTTCTTTGCAAGCGCCGTAACGGGCGTGCTGGTTTTGCAAGAGCTGGCAAGCGAGGAAAACAAAGCGCAGTGGCTGCCTAAACTGGCAGCTGGCACATCGGCCATGACGCTTGCGATTCAGGAGGGCGACAGCGAGTATGACTTTGCCGCCATACAGCTATCCGCCACGGCGGGAGACGATAGTTACCGCTTGAACGGCAGAAAAGATATGGTGCTAGACGCCGCTAGCGTTGATTATTTGCTGGTACTTGCCCGTTGTGCGCAGCAGGCAAATCACTACGACCTCTATCTCGTGCCTCGCAACTCGGATGGCCTAAACCTAACGCCGTTGCACACCATTAATGGCACCTCTGACTGTTCGCTGCAGTTTGATAACGTCACGGTTGCCGCGACCGCCAAGCTGAACGCGCAGGCGATAAGCGCTGCCGCACTGGTGCGAGTGCTATCGATGATCAGCGTCGCGAAAAGTGCAGAGATGGTGGGCGGCGCGGCCAGTGCGATGACGTTGGCTGTGGAACATGCGAAAGAGCGGCGGCAATTCGGTGCACCTATAGGTGCGTTTCAGGCGATACAGCATCACTGCGTCAATATGTTGGTGCAGGTCGAAAGCGCTCGCAGAATCACTCACCGCGCGGCTAGCCAAATCGACGAGGGCGAGTTCGAGGCTGGAGAGATCGCCCGTGCAAAGGCCTGGACAAATCAGGCTTATCGCGAGGTGGTAAGGCTTGCACACCAGGTGCTCGGCGGAGTGGGTTATTGCGAAGACCACGCAATGCCCGATTATTTTCGGCATGCGCGGCACACCGAGGCGTCCTTTGGAGACACCGATACCTTACAGGAGATTGTGGCTGCTGGCTTGCTCGGGCAATAGGCCGACTATCAAAGCAATTCGAGTGAAGGAGGTTCAATGAAAGCGCTTCGATACCACGGGCGTCGGGATTTCCGTCTGGAGGAATTGCCAGAGCCGGTGCCTGGACCCGGTGAAGTCAAAATCAAAGTAAAGTACTGCGGCATCTGTGGTTCTGATATGCACGAATACCTTTCGGGATTGAGCGGCGTCCCCACCGGTCGCCCCCATCCCGCGACTGGTATGATGGCGCCGATTGTTGGCGGCCATGAGTTTTCCGGCGTGGTAAGTGAGCTGGGCGAAAATGTCCAGGGTATCGCCGTTGGCGATCGAGTGAGCATACGTCCCACCATGCCCTGTTATGAATGTGAATACTGTGAGCAGGGTCGTTACGTACAGTGCGTGAAGCTGGCGACCATCGGCCTGGCGGCGGACGGTGGATTCGCTGAGTACACCATCGTTCGTGAAGACTGTCTGGTACCTCTGCCAGATGACATGTCCTTTCAGTCGGGCGCTTATGTTGAACCCTTGGCCTGTGGGGTACACGCCGTGAATCGTGGCAGGATGCAGCCCGGTGATGTGGCGGTCATTCTGGGTGTGGGCTGTATCGGCATGATGGCAATGCAGGCGGCACTGGCGATGGGGGCGTCTGAAGTCTTTGTGTTTGAAACCGTTGCCGAACGCCGCGAAATGGCTCTTAAACTGGGCGCAACAGATGCATTCGATCCGCGAGAAGTTGATCCGGGTAGGACTATTGCAGCATTGACGAATAAACGTCGCGCCGACATTGCCTTCGAATGCGCGGGGGTTCCAGCCACTATGTTACTGGCAGATGAGGTGACGGGGCGCGGTGCAACCATTGTGGAGATGGGGGCGATGCTATCGCCCTGCGAGTTTCCGTTTCTGAATCTGTTTTTGCGTGAGAAAACCATAGTGGCGAGTCAGGGCTACCTTAACGATGAGTTTGAACAGGCGGCGCAGCTGATCGCGACGGGGCAGGTGCAAACCGAGCCAATGACGACGGATACCATCAGTCTGAAGGATGTGATGAGCCGCGGCTTCGATGTGCTGGCCGGTGAGCAGCGCAATGCCCACTGCAAAATCCTGGTGTCGCCGGAGCTCAGTGGAGATGGCCGTGGTGGATGAGGCATTCGACCTCAGCGGAAAGGTCGCCGTTATTACGGGCGGTGCAACAGGCATCGGCCTCGGCATCGCTCAAGGCTTTGCCCGAGCGGGAGCCGATTTGGTGATCGCTGCCAGGCGTATCGAAAAATGTGAAGCCGCCTGTGCCGTCTTAGCGGAATACGGCGTTGGGACGCTGGCCGTGCAGTGTGACGTCAGCCGTGAGCGTGACGTGCAGGCAATGATAGATGCCGCACTGTCACGCTTCGGACGCGTGGATATTCTCGTCAATAACGCCGGTATCACCGGGGCAGCCAAGCCGCTACTGGATATCGAGTTAACACAATGGCAGAAAACCCTGGACACTAATCTTACTGGGTCGATGCTCTGCGCGAGAGCCGTTGCTGGGCATATGGCGGAGCGCGGCAGTGGCAAGATCATCAACATCGTCTCTGCGGGGGGCATTAAGCCACTGGCCAACAGTGCCGATTACTGTGCTTCCAAGGCGGGCCTGCTAATGCTCACCGATTCGTTGGCCATCGAACTAGCGGGCAAGGGTATTAATGTTAATGCCATCTGCCCTGGCTATATCGAGTCCGATTTGAACAAAGATCTGCTGGATAAAATAAGGGAGCAGGCCGCCCGCAAAGTGCCGATTGGCTATATGGCGAAGCCGGATAGCCTGCAGGGCGCTGCGCTGCTACTGGCATCCGACGCCGGTGACTATATGGTGGGCGCATCTCTTGTCATCGACGGTGGTTCGCTGCTGACGACAAGGTAGTCGCTCGACTCCTGCTAGGGCTTGCGGTCTATGTAGATCGCTAAGGGAACGAGAATGGCCATGGTTCGAACACATTCAAACACGCTGGCCGCGGCGCATATTCTTGCGCTGTGGGGTGCGATTCTATTGGTGGCGCAGGTCTACACGTGGGCAGGCTTCTTTGCACATGGCCCTGTTTCCGTTGAGCCCGAGGGGCCTTTTCTCCCGGCGACATATTGGGGGGCACGTTTTTTTGAGGTAACGGGCTGGCTGTCTTTATTGGCACTGGCGCCGATTGTGATCCGTCGCTGTATCGCTGAGAACAGGTTGACCTTTGATGCAAAGTTTTGCATCGCCGGCCTTTTGACTTATTGGTGCGATCCAATGGTTGAGTTTTTTCAGCCGATTTTTTTCAACAGCGCGTACTACGTCAATGTGCGGGACTGGACAGGCTTTATACCTTTTATAGTAAATCCTGACGCGGGTCATATCCTTGAGCCTTACCTTGCCTACATACCCATGTATACCTCGGGCTTTTTGGCCTACGCCATGATGTTGAATGCACTGATGCATAAACTATCAGATCGTGTTCCCAACGTGTCCGGCTACACGCTATTCGCTATTGCATTTGCAGTGGGTGCGTTGTTGGAAATTGCGGTCGAGATTATTTGGTTGAAGCTGGAGTTGATTTCCTATCCAGGCGCGCCGGATTTTATGGCGCTTTACGTGGGTGACTTAAAGATGCCCTGGATAGAGTGGTTCACCGGTGGCCTGGTCTTTGGCAGTTTTAGCCTTGTCCGCTACTACGTGGATCAGGACGGCCTGCGGATAACAGAGCGAGGTTTATCCAATCTGTCGTCTAAGATGCAGGCTATGGTTTCAACGCTGGCGATGATAGCGATTTTGAACTCTCTTATGATCACTGCCTCTTTAATGGATGCATTTGTCGGCTTGTATTCCTCTCCCTGGCGGCCTCAGCCCGCGCATTTGCTGATCGGGGCTTGCGACCTACCCGGCTCCTATACCGGTAGCCGCTACGGTCCCTGTCCTGGCTCTGAAGGATACAGAATGCCGCTACATGGATCACTCGAAGGACCCAACCCCCATGGTCGAAAATAAGCGACTGTCTGAAGACAGCAGAGCGATTGTGCAGAACGCCTTTGTTGTGACCGACATCCATCGCGCTATGCGGGCGTGGCGATCTGCGTACGATTTGGGGCCTTTTTTTCTTATGGAGAACGTGACGCTGGAATCTCTGCATCGCGGTACGCCCGTTACACTCGAGTTATCAATTGCAATGGCGCAGGCTGGAGCAGTCAATGTGGAGTTGATTCAACAGCTCAACGAAGTTCCCTCCTGCTATCGAGATGTGTATCCGGCAGGCGGTGGCGGTTTTCATCATGTCTGCATGATCGTCAAAGACTTCGACAACACGGTCGCGCGCTATCAAGAGCGGGGTTTTGAATTGTCATTGGAAGCGGATATTGGCATCTATCGATTTGTTTATGTCGATACATACGAAGCGCTAGGGTGTCACACCGAGCTGGTAGAGGATGCAGCCCCTATACGCCAGCTGTATGCGCAGGTCCGCGATGCGGCAGAGGATTGGGATGGCTCTGATCCTGTCCGACCCATGTATCCCTCAAACTGAAACTGATGTGCCCGAAGCTGGAGATCAGCATATGCAAAACGATGAGGTAGCGGTAGACGTACTTCGCCTCGTCTCGACGGGCGATGTGCAGGCGGTAAGAACGCATTTGACGACTGACGCCAGCATGGAGCTACCCTTCGCACCCAGCGGTGTGGAGTCAACATTCAAGGGCACTGATGCCATTATCGGCGCGCTTGAGTATGTCGCAAAGCACTTTCGCGCCTTCAGTTTCAATGCACATGAAATCTATGTTAGTGCTGGGGGTGACACCGTTATTCTGGAGGCGACCAGTATGGCTGTTCGCCATTCGGGTGGCTGCTACCAAAATCGCTACGTGTTTGTATTTACCTTTCGCAACAACAAGATTTTGCGCTGGCGCGAATTTTTTAATCCTGATTTTATTTGAATAAGAGAGCGCTGAAGCAATCGGACGGCTCTACGATTTGCAAAGTGCTGATACCGGCATAGAGGTAAGAATGGAAACAAAGCTCTCTAACTTAGACGGTAAGGTGGCCTTCATCACGGGCGGCGGTACAGGCATTGGTCGCGCTGCGGCGATGATGCTCGTGGAGCAAGGCTGCAAGGTGGTGATCGCCGGAAGGCGCGAAGCACCATTGACCGCGACGGTTGCCGAGGCGCCGAAGCGCATGAGCTGTGTCCAACTCGATTTGTCGGATTGGGATGCGCAACAGCATGCGCTGGATACGGTTTTGGAGCGACACGGTCAACTGGATATTCTCATCAACAATGCGGCGATATCAGTTTGTAAGCCATTCGCGGATCACAGTCTGGAAGAGATCGCTAGCGTTACGAACCTAAACCTGACATCGACTGCCGTCCTGACGCATAAAGCGCTGGGTCATATTATCAAGGCTAAGGGCAATATCATTAATGTATCGTCGGCGGCCGGGAAGTACACCGGTATGCCGCCGCAGTTATTGTCCTGTTATGGAGCGAGCAAGGCCGGGCTCAATCAATTTACGCGGCTGCTGGCTACCGAACTCGGGCCGCAAGGGGTGCGAGTAAACGCAGTGTCGCCGGGTTTCACCGATACAGAGATTGCCGCTGAGGCGTTTTCGAATCCACAGCTGGTTGAAGCTGTGGTGTCTGTTACTCCCCTGGGGCGAGCGGGCCAACCTGAAGATGTAGCGCGGGTCATCTGCTTTTTGGCCAGCGGCGAAGCCCAGTGGGTGACCGGCCAGATCATTGATGCGACTGGCGGCTACTGTCTGGCACTTTGAGTCCGGTCGGCATACTGGCGAGGACTGTATTGGGCAGCTGAAGTAGGAATCAGAACCGGTGCGATACTCGAGTAACAGAAACTGTAATCAACACCGTGACCGTAAGCCGTTGTCCACGAAAATAAGAGTGCGCGATTGGATCCCGCGAGGATATATGGCGCGCAGATCCGACGCGATTCGCATCCGCGCAGTGCCGTCTGTGGTTGCAAGGAATTTTGCGGTCATAATGAATTGAGGAGAGTGCATTGTGTTCCAGGGTGATACGCAAGTGGAGACGGGTACGGGTGATTTAACGCTGGAACAAGCGCTCACTGCGGCAAAAGCGGAATCTGGACTGTCGGATTTCGGTGACGAGGCATTTCTCGAACCGCTGCAGGCGTTCATAGACGGGGTAAAGCGTGATCTGAGTCTGAGCGCGATGGGTGACATTAACTTCCGCGCGACAGTGCAGCGTCTGCTGGTTAATCGATTGCGCATTGAGCGCGATATACGGTCCTATCCCGAGATTTTGGATGAGGATGTGTCCGACCCCATTATGATTCTCGGGATGCCGAGAACAGGTACCACCAAGCTGCAACGGCTGCTGTGTTGTGATGGGCAATTCCATGGGCTCCCTCTGTGGCAGTTACTGAATCCAGCTCCCTTCGATGGCGAACGCGCTGGCGATCCTGCTCAGCGCTTGGCCTTCGCCAGGGCGGTGGAGGAGGCGACACGTGCCAACCCCGCGTTTACCGCCTCCCACGAAACCTCTGCGCTGGAAGTTGACGAAGACAGTTTTCTGATGTTGATGACCTTTGACTATCCGCTGCTGTTTTCCCTTTTTCCCTCACGCACCTATCTGCATTGGGTGCAACAACGTGACAGGTCTGCCGCCCATCGCTACCAGCGTCGGCTCTTGCAGTATCTGCAGTGGCAAAACGGAGGGAGGGCGGGCAAGCGCTGGATTTTGAAGAACCCCGGTGCCATCGGCTGTATCGCAGCACTACAAGCGGTGTTTCCCAACATCACCTTCGTACACTCCGAGCGCAGCATGCTTGAGGTGATGCCTTCTTACTGTCGCTTGATGGAAGCCGCACTGACTCCGCTGCTGGAATCCCTCGATCCTATCTCGCACGGTCAAGACTCGCTGCATTATTGGCAATATGAAATGCAGCGCTTTAGAGATGACGTCAATGAGTTGGGCGAAGACTTACGAATGCTCAGCGTCTCGTATCTCGATATTGTGAAGGATCCCATGGCGGTGGTCCGCGATATTTACTCCTTGTGCAGTTTGAAACTGGCCGCCGACGCTGAAAAAGCGATGGCAAGTTGGCAGCAAAGCAACCGGCAGCACAAACACGGTAAGGCGCAGTACTCCCTCGAACAGTATGGCCTTACGTCCGAGCAAATTGGCCTGGCATTCCCAAGCCCTTGAAACTGGCTTATAACGACGTATTCCTATATTATAGACATGTGTCTATAATATAGATAATAGAGCTCTATGGCGGTTGTTCTCGCAATAGGGCAGCCTGATGGAGTTGGTAATTTATGACCTTACCTTCGATGTTTGCGGATTTGGAGCGGTTCGGCGACAAGTGGGATCTGCCCGACTACAACGCGCGATACGAGGCGCGTCTCACGTCCAGTATGGATGAGCTCACCGATTTTTTTGAAACGATCTTGAATCGCATAGACGCGATAAAAGCCTATCTCGACGACATACCACTGACCGAGTACAGCGATGAAGACAAGTGCTTGGCGAGACTCATGTTCGCCTTTGGCGTCGTTGGCCCTGCAGTGGAAATATTCAGAACCCAGCGCGTACCGGATAGTGGTGCAACCAGCTTCACGATGACGCTGGACACCGACATCGCGTAATAATCGACGGGGAACCTATGGCAAATACCGTAAATCAAAACCCGGATGACATTATTGTCGCTGGGGGTGGCTGTTACGATCAGCGACATTATGAAGACCATCCTGATCTGGGTACCGATCTCATCAGCTATGAGCACGTTATCTCGCCGGCTTCCTTTGAGCTTGAGCGGGAGGCGATCTTTAAGCGCTGCTGGATTAACGTTGGGCGCGATACGCGGCTGCCGAAGGTTGGCAGCTACTTCACCAAGGAGATAGAGATATTAAAAACCTCGATCATTGTGGTGAGAGGTAGAGATAAGAAAGTCAGGGCCTTCCACAATGTGTGCCCGCACCGCGGAAATAAGCTGGTATGGGAAGGCGACCCATCAGAGGAAAAGTCAGGCAAGTGTATGGCTTTTTTCTGTAAATACCACGGATTAGGTTACGCCCTTGACGGCAAGATGCAGGTGTTGAAAGACCCCGACAACTGGTTTGGTACTCAGGGTGAAGACTTACACCTTGTGGAAGTGCCGCTGGAATCCTGGAATGGCTTTCTGTTTGTTAACTTCACGAAAGGTGGACCGAAAGAAACCTTGCGCGAGTATATGGGCGAGCACATATGGAACGCGCTGGATGATTTACCTTTGGACCTCTATACGGAGCATGTGAGCGGTAAGGGCGAAATCAACAGTAACTGGAAAACGCTGCACGACGCGTTTTCTGAGGCCTGGCACGGTGCCACCTTACACAGTGAAGCGATGGTGAGTTTGCGGAACATTATCTTCAGAGCGCCGCCGACACGATTCGACGGCCCCCATAGAACCGCGATTGCCTGCGGAACCGTACCAGATGACTACTACAGTTTTGAACTGGAGCGCGTCTCTCGGTCATCCGTGACCGGTACGCGTATACCGCCTGCACAGCCTATAGAAGCGCCGCGCGCTGCATTTAATGAAGAACAGACAGACTGGGTCGCCGTGACCTATACCGTGTTTCCCAACTTCCAGTTCCAGGTTTACGCCCCCGGCCACATCATGACCTACAACTACTGGCCACTGGCCTATAACCGGATGCGCTTTGAGATCAATCAGTATTACCAGGCGCCGCGCAATTTTTCAGAGCTGTTCGCGCAAAAGACAGGCACGGCCATTGTGTTGGATAACATCTACCAAGATCTGGGTACGCTAGAGGCCACGCAACGGGGTCTGGAGTCCTGTGTATATGACAGCTACCCCTTGATCGATGAAGAACACAATATCAGGCACTTTCACAAAATGGTGGATGAGCGATTGCGTGCTTATCAGGAAGAGTTGGCCAACGGCAATGCATAAGGGGCTTGAGCCTCCGCATCGTGCTATGTCTAGTCTCCGCGAGGCCTTTGTCTAACGCGCTCGAGAATCGCCTGCTCCCATAGAAGCCATGAGTTGGGTAGTTGAGCACAGAGGTTGAGGTTAATAGCTTAGTGAGAGGCGCGTCGCGCAGCGCTATGATCTAAACCCACGACTCAGACCGATACTTACTTGATGTGGATCGTCGATCGCCTGAATAACGGAGTGAGATGCTGAGCGAACTTTTGGCTTAAGAAGCAAACCCGCGTTTATAGCCAATTGACACCGCTCAGTCTTAGTGGCGCATGCAAAAGCAGGTTTTTGCTGACCGTGTTTACTGCCAGTCGGTTAAACAGCTGCGGATTGCTTCAGCTCGTTTGTCGTTTGCGGTTCTCGCTCTTGCGTCGAGTCCACTTTTGCCAGGGCAGCTCTCACCGCTCTGCGACCAGAAAATATCGTATCTGCAATCGACAGGCCGCTGAAGTTCGCCCCTGAACAAATACCCACCGCGCTGCGTCCGGCGGCATATAGACCGCTGATGCTGCTGCCATTGCTGCGGGTCACTGCGCCTGTATCCTCATTGACGGTCAAGCCACCGTAAGGCATTGAGCCAGAAAAACCGTATTTATTTTTAAGGGAAAGATTAATCGCGTAATAGGGGCCCTGTTCAATCGGTGCGAGGCTCTCCGGTTGTTTACCAAACTGAGTATCCTGACCAGCCTTTGCAAGCGAGTTGTACTCCGCAACAGTTGTATTGAGGCCTGCCGCATCCATGCCCAACTTTTGCGCCAACGCGTACAAACTGCTGGCGCGTCGGGTGCCACCGAACAGCAGATTCATCAAAGCAGGCATACCCCACCAGGAAAACGCATTCTTGATGGGCCACAGTAACTGCCGCACGCCACGCCAAAATGTTTTCCCCTCCACAATGACCCAGGCAACGCCGTTCTCCTGTTCGATGATCTTGTTGCCCACATTACCGAGATAGGCGTCTTCGTTGATTAAGCGTTCGCCTTTTAAGTTTACGAGGATGCCCTTTACATAGTCATTGGGCGGAGAGATCGCCTTGCTGATAAACACGGTGTCCATGCAGTCAACGTCACCACCTGCGCTGATGCCCAATTCGATGCCGCTGCCATCACAACCCATGCCGCCACCGCGCACGAGCACCGGTGCCGCCGCAGCAACCTCAGGTCGGTATCGTCCATACAGCTTCAAGTTGTAGTTATAACCACCGGAAGACAGTATTACGCCCTGCTTAGCTCGAATAAGCACCGTATTCTGTGGCGCTTCTGCCTCCAGTGCTTCGGCTTGCTCAATGATCCCTTCGGCCTTGGCACTGTTAAACGGTTTCATCGGATCCACTTTTTTGTACAGCGCTTCGTGTTTGGCCCGATAGTCATCCGGGATGATCTGAGCTTCCACCCCAACGACTCGGCCACGCTGGTCCATCACCAGGCGTCTGGCTGGGGTGTGAGTCAAAACTCTCACGCCCGCTTTCAGTGCGGCCTGCCTTAGCGGCGCAAAGTAATTTTTGCCCGAAGCTCCCTTGCCGACCGTTCTGTGGCCTCTCGGTGCGGGTTTGGCAACATCGGCGCGAAACTTTTCCATGCCGGTGTAGTAGAGATGGTAGCCATCGGGCGGATAGGCGATTCGCTCTGAGTACAGGCTGGATTCGAATTCAACACCATGGCCTGTGAGCCACTCAATATTTTCGCGGCTGGTATCGCAAAAACGTCGCAGTGTTTCGTCTTTAACAGGCGTACCTTCGTAGGACAGGTACTTGAACATTTCATCGGCGCTGTCTTCGAACCCTGCGCCCCTTTGAATGTCTGTGCCGCCAGCGTAGACCACGCCGCCACTGTTGGCGGTGGCGCCGCCGCCTATGAAACGGTCAATAGCAATC
>JBCDFM010000127.1:0-10963 GCA_039178015.1 Pseudomonadota bacterium | reverse complement strand
GACGACGATGAATTTTATGTCGGTGGCGGCGCCAGTATCGATATTCTCGACACCATCGATATCTACGCGGAATACATCGCCTTTGACGGTGATTTTGACGCTAACATCGCCGGTGTGGGCATAAAAATTTCATTCTAAGTTTGTGACATAGTTGCGATACTAGGTTGGACCTTATCGCACTTTTTTATTAGGTTTTACTTGTATAGATCGCGCACGTAGACGCGCTTTAAGTACAGCGAATAGCGGCTGAAACGGATAAGGAAGCCAATGCTGCCAGTCACAATCGCCCGGCAAACAGAGGCCGTAGCGGCAGCACCCCAAGCACAACCTCGACCCGGACAACGCGGGTCGCAAGGAGTCGATCTATGGGTAACTCACGTGACACAATAAAAGGTGGAACCAGACTCATTTTTGATGCGGTCGAGGGCGTCACAACTACCACCGAGCGCGTTCACGAGAGTATTGCAGGAACACCGGGCGCGGTTTTATCGCCCTCGAAATCAACCTCAGGGAGCCACGGTCCCATCGCTGCTATGGTGTACAACATCATTCGCGGTGTTAATGGCGGACTGCGCGAGGGCGTCGATCTTTCACTATCCGTACTGCCACCTAATCTGGGAACAAGCTCAGCCACTGAGATCGAGGCCGTTGCCGCATTAAATGGCATATGCGGAGATCATTTGGAAACCTCCGGCAATGCACTGGCGATCGACATGGGTTTCTATACTGCCGACGACACCCCCTTGGTGCTCACTCGGGGAGAGATTGAAGCTGCACTGCCACAGGCGGGTTCAAAGCTGGCAATCATGGTTCATGGTCTGTGCATGTCAGAAATTGGCTGGCGCGCTTCTGATAAGACGAGTATCGGACAAGCCCTAGAAAACCACTATGGCCACACACCGCTGTATCTGCGTTACAACACGGGCCGCCACATTTCGAAGAACGGGCGCGAATTTTCTCAGCTACTAGCAAACCTGATCGATCAATGGCCAACGCCCATCGACTCCATCGTCCTCATTGGCCATAGCATGGGAGGCTTGGTGATTCGCAGCGCATGCTGGTACGCACAGTCAACCGAAATGCCATGGTTGCATCATCTCGAACATGTCGTTTGCCTGGGAACGCCACATCACGGATCGCCCGTTGCGAAGGCGGGGCATGCTATTGAGTTAGTCGTAGGAAAAATTCCCTATCTCAACGCGTTCTTATCCGGTGTCAAACCCAGTGACGGCATAAAAGATCTGCGCCACGGCGCACTGCTAGACAGCGATTGGTCGGGCTCAAACGCGAAGCGCCCCCGCAAAGATACGAGGGGTGTTGTACCGCTGGTTCCCGGTGTTCAATACTCTTTTGCTGCAGCCCATATAGGTCGCGATGAGCGCGATCCAATCGGCAACCTATTGGGCGATTTACTGGTCCGCAAAGACAGTGCGGCCGGTATGCACAAGAAAGAATATCGCGAGCTCAAAATTACGCCTGAGCACTGTCGAGTTTTTAGTGAGACCAACCACTTCGATCTACTGCATGACACTGCGGTCACGCAACAGATCATAGAGTGGCTCAAGCCGGCCGACGCCTAAAACTGGCCGTAGTTCAGTCCTTCTGCAAAAGCAGCGACTCCAAGGCATGCACGTGAGAGTCCTCCTCCCCTAGATCACTTAGCGCCTGTGCAAGCGACAGCACGTAGTCGCGATTGCTGCCGCTGGGACCCGAGGAGGTGGCGATATGCTCGGCCAGTTCCTCCATTGGGGCTGGGCCTAAAAACGCGGGGTTATTGTCCTGGGCCACGTACAGCAGGCCTTGCACCTGATCACCGCTGCCTACAAGTTCGATCTCGACCGTGTGGCGCGCGTAACCATTTTTCTCTCGATAATCGAGATGCTCAAATACGTCCGGCTCTACCAGGTAGGCGATCCCTCGACACAGCTTGTCGGTCGCGGGGATGAGTGTCACCACGCGACCGGGCGCATCGGGTGTACCGCGGTGATCGTGGGAACCCTGCCAAAAACGGCGCTCCCAACCTCTGATTTGGGCAACCTTGCGCTGCAGATAGGGGAAGTCGACCTTGTAAATCAGCGAGCCGTAGCCAAACACCCAGGTTGGCGTTTGTTGCGAGATCGATTCCATCAACGTGACTGGAAGCTTGCGTTTATGACGAGCACACTATCGCTTATCGCTCAAACGCTGCTCTCACTTGGGGGCTATAACTGCGACGAATGAGAGACGCCGGGTAATTGTGGCCCGGTGAGATAACATTAGGTGGTTTCTTGATTGGCTGATGGGGTCGCAACGGCGGATGGATAGGGTGGACTGGGCGGTGCTTCCGAAATGGACGATACACCGGGTAGGGGTAATAGCGGTTGTACACGCCGCCATAGGTCACCGAATCCGAGTACTCAACGACTTGCGGTTGCGCCTGATCCTCCAGCCGCTGCTGCCGCAACTCCGCCCGATGCTTTTCACGTGCCTGCCGATCTGCAACCATCCTATCGGTCGTTTCGCGAATCGCGGCGAGTTGGTCCTGGGCAGACTCGCTCAGCTCCGTCGTGTCCGTCTCGATGACCATGGTCTCTACGGGTACCGCCGTCTCTGGCGGTGTATCCGAGAAAGACACCACCCCATCTGGGTCTACGGTCTTATAAACTGTTGTACTGGCTGTCGTCTCATTGCCGATAGCGGCCACGCTAACCACACAGGCCAACAGCGGAAAACACAGTTTTGAAGACTTGATCACCAAAGTCACACTCATCACATCAGTATACGTCAGGCTGTATCATTGTTCGAATGCGCGGCTACCATATAGTTCCCTTTGTGAGTACAATCCCTGAGCGCCAAGCGCGGACCGCAATCCGCAGAAGCCGCTGCAACTACATATCATAATGAATTGCAGATCTGAGGAAACAATCTACACCTCCGATCCCATGATTCGAACGAACTTCAGCAATACGGAGCTGTTCTCTTGCGCATATTGAATTTGTCCACTTTCGTATTGGCCATGATGGCCTTCACCTCTTCAGCTGTATCCAACCCCTACCCAGACATCTATTTCTTCGGTGATAGCCTGCTGGACAATGGCCAGTTTGACGGCCTGCGCTTTACCAATCGCGTGGGCCCCAACTACCTAACGTCTCCCTACGGCCAGGTCGCGCCCGCTTATGTCACTGAGGGCCTCAATGCGCCTTTCGCTGAACCCTCTCGCGATGGCGGCACCAACTATGCTGTAGGAGGCAATGAATCGGACGAAACTCTGGCATCCATCACTGCCGATACAACTTATCTATCACCCTATGCGCTGGACCGACCCGGCCAGGGATTTGATCCAGTATTCAATTCATTGTTCTACGATTTGGAGCGCAATGGTCAATCCTTCCAAAAAAATGCGCTCTATATCCTGGACGGTGGTGGCAACGATATCGGTAATGGCAGGGTATTTGATGACGCTACGGCTGAGGCCGTGGCAGATAACATGGTTGATGCCGCCACAGCACTGCGAGATCGGGGTGCAAAATATGTCGTGCTAGTAAACGTGCCGAATTTCGGTCTAGCGCCAGGTGGGGTGCCATTTGGCGACTTTGCATCTGACATGGCTAATCGTGTAAACAACTTCATCGCGGAAAAAGTCGGCGATCAAAATATTTTGATTTTCGACGTCTACGAGTTAGTTCAGGAAGTCGTAAACTCCCCACAGTCATTCGGTATTCCGCTGACAAGTGCTGAACTCAGTACCGCTTGTTTCGGCGAAACGACCCTAACCTGTGCCGGGGGTAACCCAGATGCCAAAATCAACGGCAGCAATCCAGATCCGAATCAATTTTTCTTTAACGACTTTCTTCACTCCACCACGCTCGGCCAACAAATCACCGGCGACTATTTTCTTTCGACTTTAACAGCGCCGGGCGAATTCGCCCTGTTGCCGCAGATGGGCATGGACAATTTGCAGGCCCAGTGGCGAGCCACACAGCCGATCGTGCGCGTAAACCGCTGGCGTCAGGGAACGCCCACCGGCAGCTACACCATCTGGGGCGGCGGCAACTTCAATGAGGACGATCACGATACCGATTACGGCAACACCGGCACCACAGAAACGTCCGTTTACAACGTCGGTATCGCGCTGAGACCCGCGGAAAACTGGTATATGGGTGCACAGCTGGGGCGGGGCGATAACAAGCTAGAGTTTGACCGGTCGGCATCGCGTTACGAAATGGAAAGCCTGAGCCTAACGCTGCTCGCAGGCCTGACCTCCGGGCCCTGGTTCTTCGAAGGTGCCCTAACCTACAGCGACCTCGACTACGATGAGCTTCGGCGCAGTTTTGATCTGGGGCCCTTTACTCGTCGCATTGAGCGCGCGGATACAGAAGGTGAAACCTTCGGGTTCAAGTTCACCAGTGGCTTAAATGTGGCCAACAGCGAGGCGAGCTATCGCTTCGGCCCTACCTGGTCTTTTGAGTATATCGACTCCGAAGTCGATAGCTTCGCTGAGCGCGAGGGGTTCCTGACCGCGTTGCGCGTAAGCGATCTGGATAGCTCCGCCAGTATTCTCAGCGCCGGCATATTTGCCGATCGCACTCTGCAAATATGCGACTGTGACATTTATGGCGAGCTGATTTATCGCGGTTATGTCGATAATGATGATGTCGACCCACGCATCGGCCAGGTGGATATACCGGGCAACTCCGCTCGCTTGCCCGGCTACCGCCAAGACGATGAAAGTATTCACCTGGATATAGGCATGGAGGCCGAATTAAGCGAAGCCTTGGGGCTTAATGTTGGTGGCGGGTACAAAGATGCCGATAACGGCGAAGCGTACTGGCTCGGTGCAGAGCTGTTATATACGTTCTGAGTGGCTGCTGACACTCAGTAGATACAATCTGGATCGTTTACAAGAGTCTCGTTGAACTCTAGCGAGTTTGTCGATAATGTCGAGCGACAGAGTTGAGGCACTGATTGATAGCTGCGCTTACGGTCTCGACTTCGCACTCAATTTACCATGATATGCCGAGGTAATTTATGAAGAATTTCAGTATTTTATGGGCTTTTCTTACAGTGATATATCTATCCCCTGCAGCGCTGGCGCAGGATATGCGCTGTGGCAACCAATTGATTGCCGGTGAGCAGATTCACCCGCTGATCAAGGAGCAGGTTCTGGAGATTTGTGGCGAGCCGACTTCTAAGGATATGGACCGATGGTATTACGAAGAGCAGCACAAAATCCTGGTGTTTAACGGCAACGGTGAGCTGGAAGAAATTCAGGAAGCAGCGCAACCCGAGTGAGGTCAATGAACTGATTGACCGGCTATTTCTCTAGCGTCAGTGGCTCGACGACGCTCTTCTAACGGTAGCGCCAAGGTCCGCCGACTTCGGCCCTGGCGCAACCTGCTGATAGCAGTTCTGATCATCAGCCTCTTTCAATACATGAGAGAGGGCAGTGTTACTTGGCCAGCAGACCTGCTCACATCGATACGCAGTAGCCTTGGCGACTATGCAACGCGACCGGAAGCGGGTTGGCGTGAAGCATCTGACACGCTGGAGGAACTTGGCGCCCAGCGTGAAGGATCACCCCTCCCCGACTTTGATTTGACGGGTCGCGTGGTGCGCGTCGCCGACGGCGATACGCTATCGATACTGGATAAGCACAATAAACAGCACAAAATTCGCTTGCATGGTATTGATTCACCCGAACGTGAACAGCCTCATGGCAAGGCCGCGTGGGACGCATTAGAAGCCATGGTCGACGGTAAGACGGTCAGCGTGGTTGTGCTCGGCGAGGACAGCTATGGTCGCACGGATGCCACCGTATATTTAGGTGAGCAAAACATAAATCTTGCCCTCGTAGCCAACGGTCACGCCTGGTGGTATCGCTATTACGCCCCGAACAATCGCTTGTTAGAAGCCACTGAGCAACAGGCACGGCGCGATAAGCGCGGCTTATGGGCCGATGCCAACCCGAAACCGCCTTGGGACTGGCGCCGAGAGCAGCGCTATTCAAAACCGTAAGCCGGGTTATAGCGAGCCAGGACGCGTGAAGCCCCAGAACGAAAATTCATGGTTTACACGGATTCGGAGCAAACCCATGCCGGGTTCGACACCAGAGAGACAGGTGACTGCCGTTACCACGCAATCGAACGGGCCCGGTCGATTACCGAGACAGCCATTCAGCGCTCACGCCGACGCAACGAGGGCGTTTAAATCGCGCACGTCATTTGCCCGAGCTGGTCAGTTAGCTTCTGATTTTCTTCATAGTCGATAGGCACCACGACCAGACTGGGACCCTGGTGATCGGCAGCGCGCTGAATAGTGTCCAGCAGAGCAGAACTGTCGTCAGCGAGATGAAAATCCCAGCCAAACGCGCTCGCCAGCATTCCCCAGTTGGGATTGCCAAACGATAGATCAGTGTGACGACCAAACTCTGCCCATTGCTTCCAGGCGATGAGGCCATAAGCCTGATCGTCCCACACCATCATCGTGATGTTGCTATTCAGGCGCGACGCCGTTTCCATTTCCTGCACGTTCATCAAAAAACCGGCATCGCCGGCAATGCCGAGAATTTTGCGTTCAGGATCTACCAGCCCCGCTGCGATGGCACCCGGTAACGCAAAGCCCATGGAGCAAAAACCGTTGGGAATTAAACAGCCGTTGGGCCGGCGACAGTGATAGTGGCGCGCGATCCACATTTTGTGCGCACCCACGTCCGAGAGCACCAAGCCATCGTCGGCGAATACCTGCTCAACATCGTGTAGCACTTTTTGAGGTTTTAACTTGCCTTTAGCCTCGTCACCGGCGTGACGCAGCAGTTCACGAGTCATGTCTTCACGCGTACGCCGCTGTTGCTGGAAATCAAACTCCGGCGCATCAAGCGCTTCTATTTGTTTGGTCAACGCCGCAAGGTTATCTGCGATGTCTCCTACCAACTCAATCTCTGGGTGATAGGCCGAGTCGATTTCCGCCTGCTGAAAGTCAATGTGCACGATCGCCTTGGCGCCATCAGCATTCCATGACTGCGGATGATATTCGACCATGTCAAAGCCAATTGCGATCACCAGATCAGCTGCATCAATAGCACAGGTGCCAATATCCTTCGTACCCAGCCCCACCGTGTAAAGACACTCTTCTACGGCGAAATCCACCGCGCCCTTAGCCATAAAGGTATTCAGGACACCGATACCCGTAGCAGTGACAAACTGGCGCAGTTCATCAGCGGCGCGTTTTCGGACGCAGCCGTTGCCAGCCAGGATAACCGGGCGCTTTGCCGCAACAATACGCTTTGCCGCCGCCTCGATCATATCCGTGCGGGCTATGGGGCGGCGGTAGCGTCTGGGTTCAAGTGGGAGGGTAGCTGTAGAGTGTTTAGCGATATCCTCAGGCAGTTCTATGAGCACTGCACCGGGCTTTTCACTCCTTGCCAATCTGACAGCTTTACGCACGATTTCGGGTATGGTGTCTGCATGGATTACGGTCGTTGCCCATTTAGTGACCGGCTCATACATTTTCACCACGTCCATGATCTGATGAGATTCTTTGTGCAGGCGCTGTGTACTACCCTGCCCCGTCAGCACCAACATGGGCGCGCGGTCCATATTGGCATCGGCTACGCCGGTGATTAGATTCGTTGCGCCAGGGCCCAGCGTACTCAAGCAGGCGGCTGGATTACCCGTTAACCTCCCGTAAATCTCTGCCATAAACGCGGCGCCCTGTTCGTGTCGGGTCAACACAAACCTTATTTGCTCGGACTGCTCCAGAGCGAGCATGAAGTCGGCGTTCTCCTCGCCTGGCACACCGAATATGTATTCAATGCCCTCTTTCTCAAGACACTTCACCATTAAATCTGAGGCTTTCATCCTGATCTCCCGCTCCAGTTACGCGCTCTACAGATAACGATCTACAACAGCCAGTATCCTGGTTCGGCGAGAAAAAGGCGATTCATTTTACGTTCTGGGCATAAGGGCAAGGGCGTGGATCGTAACGGGTCCACGGGATGGCGCGGTAGTTTCGATTCACGTCGATTCTCTGTTGGTCCGGAGTGAAGTCCTCCCGCTGTTGTCGTCTTTCGTTGTCGTCTTCTGTTGTCGTCTTTTGTTTTCGTCGTGAGCAAGACGCCTACCGCTGCAAATTCCTCTCTAGCGGGTTAGTCGCTTTGTAGAGGCTAAAACCATTTATTCTGTTTGACTCTCACTTTAAACTGGGCGCGGTCCAAGCCAGCGGAGAAATGCAGTATGCCAAATCCCTACCGGATGACTTTGCTTATGCTCTGTCTCTTAATCAGCCCATTAGCGGCTGCTGAGATTTATAACTACACCTGTCCATACGGAAAAACCTGCAACTGGGTCGAAGGAATCGCCGGAGAGCACACATACACCTGGCAGGTAGCATGTACCGGCCAATACGGGCATCTCGCGCCGTCAAGCCTCACCTGTAAGCCAGAAAAGAAGGATAACGGCGTGCAGTGCCAACCCGACGGTGGTTCGGGTGAAATGACCGCTTGCCATTGTTGGAACGAGCTCGTTTGGGTCAACAAAGCCCAAATTTCGGCAGACTGTCAGGGAATAGGGGCGAAGAAAAAACGTTGAGCCCTGGCTTGTCGATGTAAATACACAGGGCAATACAGCGTAGATATCCTCAGTGCCAGCGTCCGGGCTACTGCGCAGGCGTTGCACCTGATGTCTTCACCATGGCTGCCAAGGAAGTCGCGTTCAAAATCTCAATCCAGTAGCCATCAGGGTCTTTGATAAACGCGAGCCCTTTCATGACTCCGTCATCAGGCGCTTTCACAAAAGGCACGCCCTGCTGCTCGAAGCGTTCACAAGCGGCGTAGACATCGGGAACGGATATACCGATATGGCCGAAGCCGCGAGGTTCTTCGTTGCCGCTGTGGTAGCCCTCGAAATCAGGGTTCGCTTCACTGCCCCAGTTGTGTGTGAGTTCCAACATGGCTTTTTGGCCAAAGGCGTAGGCTGCACGCTCCACGGCATCATCGGGCATGTTCTTTGCATCATCGGCACGTACGTAGCCAAGAAAATAGAGACTGAACTGCATCTCAGGAAAATCCAGGCGCTTAACCAGCGTCATACCCAGCACACCACAGTAGAAATCCAGGGACTTTTTCGGATCAGCGATACGCAACATAGTCTGGTTGAACACGTACTGTTCGGTGCCCTCGGAGCTGACCACCTCGCCTTCCTGCCAGTTATGTTCACTTGTTGCTTTGGCCATGCACTTATCCTCTCTATCAAAGTCATGAAACGTATTAACGTGATTCTACTGAACAAGTACGATACTGTCGCTTGGTAGACCGGCAGCAGGGGCAGTCTAAAAACAGCATGCATCATCGATACAACCGGGCATGTCGAAACGTGTCCACGACAACGGCAGCACGCCTTTCAGCCCTGGCCGGGCTTGTGCTATTAATCCTTAGTAGCGGCGGCTGTGTTCGCGGTGAACCGAACGTGCTCGCAGGCAATCGCGACGGGATTTTTTACTTCGGCAATTCTACCGAGCCGCAGTCACTCGATCCCCACGTCATGAGCGGACAGCCCGAGGTGAATATTGCGCGCGCGCTGTTTGAAGGACTGGTGACACGCAACCCCATTACGATGGACATGGACCCCGGTGTAGCGCAGCGTTGGACCATCTCGGAAGATGGAAAAGTCTATACGTTCTACCTGAACCCAGAAGCGCGCTGGTCCAATGGAGATCCAGTCACAGCAACAGATTTCGTCTGGTCGATCACGCGCAGCATCCATCCACTGATGGGCAATCAGGTTGCATACACCTTATTCCCTATTCTCAATGCCAGAGCCTTCGGTACAGGTGAGCTAGCAGATGAAACGCTGCTTGGTATACAAGCGCTTGATACCCATACACTGCAAATCAACCTGGAAAACCCAGACCCGTTCTTCCTGGAGACACTAGGGACCTATCCGGCTTATCCGGTACACAGAGCAACCGTAGAGGCCCACGGTGAGCCAACTGATCGCTTTACACGCTGGACGCGAGCAGAAAACTTTGTCGGCAACGGTGCGTTCACGCTTTCTGAGTGGCTGCTCAACCGCCGACTGACAGTAACCAAGAGCGAGACCTATTGGGACGCCGAGCGCGTCAAGCTGAACCAGGTCGTGTTCTATCCGATAGAAAATCTGGTCAGCGAAGAAAAGATGTTTCGCACAGGGCAACTGCATTTCACCAATCAGGTGCCAGTGAGTAAAATCCCCTGGTATCGGGATCTGCCTGATTCGCCCTATCACCAGGGGCCACAGCAGGGTACATACTTTTTGTCGCTAAACATCAAGCGCGAGCCTTTAACCGATCTGCGCGTGCGACAGGCGCTGGCAATGGCCATAGACCGAGACCGGCTGATCAGTTCGATTCTCTACGGAACTGCCGTACCCAGTGCTGCCATGGTGCCGCTGGATACACCGGGTTATCGTTCACCGCCGGGGGCTGCGTATAACCCCGAGAAGGCCAAAGCGTTGCTCGCTGAGGCCGGTTTTCCGGATGGCGAAGGCTGGCCAGGCTTAGAGTATCTCTATAACACGAATGAACAGCACCGCAGCATAGCCGTTGCGCTGCAGCAGATGTGGAAAGACACTTTAAACATTGATATCACCCTCGTGAACCAAGAGTGGAAAGTGTACCTGGACACAACAAATGAAAAAAATTACGACATGGCGCGCATGGGCTGGCTGGCAAGCACCTTTGATCCGCTGATTTTTCTAGACATCTTCACCAGTACCAGCGGCATCAACCGCACCAATTTCGCCGACGCCCGCTTTGACAAACTCGTCAAAGAACTCATTCCTCGCAGTGTCGACGATGATCGGCGACTCGCGCTCACTCAGGAAGCTGAGGCTATAGTGCTCGATAACGTGCCCGCAATCCCGCTATACAACTACATGACAAAGCACCTGGTGCAACCAAGCGTGACCGGAGCACCTTCCAATGAGTTGGATATTCAAAACTTCAAATACAT
>JBCDFM010000126.1:0-10971 GCA_039178015.1 Pseudomonadota bacterium | reverse complement strand
ATCTCGAAAAATTGCTAGCTCGATGGCAGCGCAATTGTCTTCGGAGTCAGATCGCAAACTATGAAGCAGCGAACGTATTCACTAAGCGAAACTACTGGCTAGGTATTCCCACTATCGTGCTCACCACGGCGGTCGGAACGGGCATATTCGCGTCTTTACAAGACGAGAATGTAAGTACCTGGTTAAAGATAGTGCTAGGAATGATAAGCATGCTGGCAGCTGTCCTGGCGGCGCTGCAAACGTTTTTTAAGTGGGGTGAGCTTGCGGCAAAATTTCAGGCTGCCGGTTCCGAATATGGGGCCTTAAAGCGTGAACTAGACCAATATCTGGCAACAGGAGAACCGCTGACGGAAGATACAGTGACGTCAATACGCGAGCGCATGGACACATTGTCCAGAGATGCTCCCGAGTGTCCCAAGAAGGTATGGGAGAGTGCACGAAGAAAGATACCTACTGCGGTGTCGCAATCTAACAAGTAAGGCCTTAGGACGCGCTAACGCGCGCCCTTGGGCTTCACGGCAAACCGGTTCGATGAATGCCCCTTTCGATCCAAAGCGGTTGTGAAAGTCCATTGGGGTGGAAGATTAGCCAAGGCAGGAGGATATGTGCTCAAGGTATACGGACACCCGGCCAGCCAGCCCTCACGGTCAGTAATTTGGGCTTGCGTTCTGCACGAGCTGCCGTTCACGTTGATGGCTCCCGACCCAAATGAAAAAGCGTTTATCAGTCCAAGAGGGCAGCTTCCGGTCATTGATGATGAAGGCTTTGTATTATCGGAAATGCCCGCGATTCTCAGCTATCTCGGCGAAAAACACGGCTGGGACGCTATGTATCCTGACGATATACGACTTAGGGCAAGAATAGCTCAGTATCTTCATGCGCATCACAGTCTGACGCGGCTCGCAACAACAAAATTAATGGCGCCCCATGTGCTTGTCGCGTTCGGCGGGAATCCCACTTCGAACCCTCTTAGTTACATCGACAACAGCTGTATTCAGGCATCCATGGATGACAACGATGGTTTGGCGACGGGGCAACAGCTGATTAGTCAGGTCATTGAGTTTCTCGAACAGGCGTATCTTGGCGATCACGATTTTATTGCAGGAACATCCCACGCTACTATTGCAGATCTAGCCTGCTATGAAGAGATCTGGCAACTTGAAGAAGCAAATCTGTTGGATTTATCAGGAAGGGCGCGTATCCAGGCGTGGTTTCGCCGTATGATGGATCTGCCTAGTCATAGCGCTGTGCATTGCTACAACCGTGTTCTGGGGGATATAAGATCCACCCCAAACACCATGGAACGCTTCACTGACGCGGTAACGCGGGCGTTTTCTTCTCTCTCTAAGTTGAAATACGTCCACATGACATGAGCAGCAAAGGCTGAAAACAGACGTAGGAGAACGATCAAATGCTGCCTAACAAGGCGATTATTCGGGCGCTTGACCGCGACCCTCTCTCGCTACCGCTTGATTCGGCGGCCCACAAGCGCTGCTAATCGCGGCGCTGCATGTCAATCGATGCGAGTAGATTTCTACAAAGCAGACAACTTCGACCAGGCTCTTCGAATCTTCATTGAGCTCGCTGAGTACTATCTGGGTAGGGATAGATCTGCAGATGAAGTTATTGCCTACAACCTTCGATCCAATATCCTTGGACCAGAGTCAGATGTGAAACTAGTGCTAGCTTTCAACGAGCAAGGAGAAGCAATTGGATTGGCAACACTGGCATTGCTCTATCCCGCACCGAACGAAACCTGCCAACTCTTTATCAAAGAGCTGTTTGTGTCTCAATCGATGCAAAGACGTGGTGTAGGCAAATATATTATGCGATTTATAGCTGAATATGCGCACTCCAGAGACTGCTCGCGGATCGACTTGACAGTCGATTCAGACAATGTGGGAGCGATTGATTTTTACAGAAGCCTTGGAATATCTACTTTATCTACGAAGCTATACCTCAGGGCAGAAACGGAGCAGATCGATGATCTTGCTGGTCACAGGTAACAGGGCCTGGCAGGCCAGCCCTGCGGGCCCAGATCCCAAAACCGCTGCGCGGTATCCCCGCCGCTGCGCTAAGTGCTAGCGGTGTCAAATGATTAGAGACGCCGTGTCAGAAGACGCTGAAGCCATTAGCTCGATCAGAGTGGCGGCGTGGCAAGCTGCTTACGGGAATTTTATGCCTGCGGATTTCCTCAAGTCGCTTGATCCAGCAAAGAATATCGATCAACTTCGAACTAGGCTTTCCAATCAATCTGCAGAGTTTTTTGTCAAGGTGTGCCAGCGCAGTAACGACGTAGCCGCTTTTTCGATTTTAGGTTCGCCACGCTATGAGTCAAATTCACGGACGGTTGAACTTTGGGCTTTAAATGTATTGCCAGTCGCGTGGGGAAACGGTTTCGGACGCCTGCTGACCCAAAATGCGATCGAATGTGCGCGTAGCGCAGATTTCAAAATCATCGAGCTTTGGTGCATTAAGGGTAATACTGCCGCTGAAGCTGTCTATGCCAAAGCAGGGTTTAAGCCAACCGCTTTGGATCGAGTGTCATCAGAACTCACAGGGCAGCCCATTCATGAGACCAACTATGCGCTTCACCTCTAAAGAGCCGTGCTACTGTGGCGCTTGCGACAGCTGGACTCGGCATCCTGTGCCTCAGCTATATGCTAAGTCTTATGCAACTCATGCCGTGAGGTTTGCCCGGTACAGCTTGAGGCGATAGACAAATGGATATGCCAGCCAGGAGAGAGTTTGACTGGGAACTGAAGACGGTTGAATCAACAAAATTTGGTATCCATGAAAGAAATAATGGCCAGTTCTGCGTGGTCTTGAACCACTCGCTACTGCGGGGGGTTACCTCAAAGATGATTTACTGGTGGTTTCTAAACTTCCCGAATCTCGCAGTAACACTGACCGGCATCGAAGGCTATGACGGCAAAAAAGTGCCGGCTTATTTGCTATGGCACCCCTTTGATCACCTTAGCGCATCCTTGTCTGGTAACCTGGGGCCAGGAGCTACCTCGCAAGCGGGCGCCTACATTGAAATAAAAGAGGCGATGCAGTACCTCAAGTACGGCTGGAAGTATCCAGTAAATAACAAGCTCCGTATTTTCTACTGCGACAAGGATGGCTGGGCAATGGGCAAAGCGCTCCCGGTCATCGGAAAGGTGATGTCTTTAAGAATTCACTACAAAGACGTCTACGAAAATGGCGATATTCTGGGTGTCCATTATCATTACGAAATCGTCATAGGTGCAGGTGGCAATAATGCGATATCGAGATTCATTAACGGCCGCATTAAGAGCCATTTCTCTCCTGAGTTCTTTGAGGCATGGCATACGCACAATGTCATTGAAGTCGGCACATTTGAAAACTTCCTTCCGGCACTGTACGAGCAACGCCTCTCACCTGAGGCGGTCAGCTACTCTAAGCCAATGAATTGCGCCAGTTCCTATCCAAGCAGCCAAGAGGCTTACGACCTCTGTCTGTTTGAACAGAGAATGCAGGGATATAAAGAAGCGGGAGATGTACATCGCTATCAAGGATTGGACAGCAAGACATTCTTATAGTAACTGTCCTAGGTGGCAACGCCTGGTTGGTGTGCATGCCTCAAAATTAATGCGATATGAAGTACCTTTGTGCCGCCGACGCTTTCAAGGAGGATCAATATGATAACAAGGGTGATGTCTGTAATAGCAATAATGCTGTTCACTGCTCGGGTGGTAGCCACTGAAATTGACAGCGCTGAGCAGGCTGATGCTTTTTTAGATCAGTACTGTGTCGCTCTGGTTAACGAGATCGCAAAGGCCGTAAAACGCCAGGAGTCTTATTCAGCAAAAGACGAATGGCAGAAAGTTGGGGAGCAAGGCGCATACATTGCGGGCGTGGCGGATGTATACAGTAAGCTTTGCACCCGGCGTTGATGACGCACTTAGCAAGTCAATCCCGCAACAGGGCTGCGCGGCGCGACCGGCTAACGAAGGCCTCGGCGTGAAGTCTGGGGTGGCTTAATGAAAGCGCTTCGAGCCAGCCGCAACCGCCTGCTCGTACCCTATATTGGCTTTGTCTTACTTTTGTTTTCCTCAGGTGCTGCAGCGGGAACAGGTTATGTGCAATCCCAGTTGGCGTCGTTAGTTATCATCTTAATCATTTGTTCGATCCCGGTAATACTGCTTAATATTTCTCTACATAAGCATATACGTCGGGTAGCCCCGTCCGCTGGCAGCTCGGGATGGAGACAGGCGGTGGTTTCATCTTTACTGTTTACCCCTTTGGAGGCGGCGCTTGTACTGCCAGCGATCAATATTACTATTGCGGGTAAGGTTCTAAAACGTGAAGTGCCGCCACCTAACAACTAAAGACAGCGGAGGCGCTAGCTGATCTCACAGCATTGAGCGTTAGCTGAAGAGGGCAAAATATGAGGGTTCGTCCTAAATCCATTACCTTTATTAGTTGGTTTCTCATTATTACCAGTGTGATATCGGTTGTTACCACAGCGTTCAGTTACAACAACCCGGAAACTGTGAAAATGATGGAGCTAAGTCCTGTTCCAATCAGCTTGCAGTACGTGTTAATGGCGATCGGTCTGGCGATAACGGTAACCTGCGGGGTACTTATGCTGAAGGGTGAAAACACTGGAAGAACCTTATATGTCGGATGGACTGTCATAGCCCTGGTTACGGGATTCTTCGTTTCTCCGGTTAAAGCACTGCTGATCCCTGGTGTGGCATTCTTTATAGTCATTACATTCTTTTTATATAGACCCAAAGCAAACGAGTACTTTGCTGATGTATCCGGAAGCACTCCAACATGATCCGTAATGCTGCCGCTTGTTTTGGACGGTCAGTCCTGAACTGCGCCCCCGGCTGGCAGACCCAACATGCTGTTTGAGCTAATCCTATGATTGACGACATTGTTGGCGGAGTATTTCGCTTTCTCTTTGGCCACGTTAAAGACTTTATTGTTGATGTGATCTTCGGCGTCGTTTTCTACACGGTGGGTTGGCTCGTACTGAAGATTGTATCGTTGGGCAGAACACCGGCTGCGACGCTTCGTGAAGGTATTAGTGACAGCTATGATACTGAAGACGACTGGGTGGGGATTCTTGGCGGCATTATTTTGCTTGGTATCTTCATGAAGCTGTATTTTTAGGATGCTGTTCCGTCCAGATGACAGGGCCAGGCAGCACGCTGTGATAGAGCACTGCACGTGAGTACCGGCCGTGGTCCGTTGGCGATGTCAGATGCGACAGAAGCCAGCTGTCCTCGTGGCAGTCGATAGGCCATCGTCCGAGTTACAACAAGCTTTCGATATAGCTCAGACGCGATAAGTGATTTTAGCTGCTACCTTTATCGCATAGGAAGCTGGGCTGGTCTCTTCTGGAGGGTGTCTGCATGCAATCCTGTCAGGTAGTACGATGCGTGCCAACAATAGCGGGTAAAGCGCTCGCTTGTGTTTGCGTCACCTCGGTAAGCGTCGATGATCTTGACGAACAGGTGGCGCATAATCGACGGCTTGTCGATTGGCGTAATGCATTTTCCCACTGACGACGTAAAGTCATAGCTGACCTCCAGAAGAGGGATACCCGATGTCAAAACCAGATGAAATGGGGCTTACCCGGGAAGCGGCGGACGGTTATGAAGCGTTTTTTGTTCCCGCTATTTTTCATCAATGGCCGCCTGTGTTGATTGCCGCTGCGCAAGTCGGACGCGGTGAGGACGTACTAGATGCGGGTTGTGGCACCGGGGTGTTGACGCGTGAGTTGACGGGACGCGTAGGAGACGGCGGCAGCGTAACGGGATTCGATTTGAGTGAAAGCATGCTGGATGTGGCGAAGGTGCAATGTCCCGCTGCGACCTTCAGGCAGGGTGACGTCGCCGAACTTCCGTTTGACGATTGCAGTTTTGATGTGGTGTTCAGTTCTTTCATGCTGATGTTCGTTCCTGATCCGGTGAAGGCTTTGTCTGAGATGGGGCGCGTTCTCAGGGCCGATGGTCGTCTTATCGTGAGTGTGTGGGAGGGGCTGGAGAATAATGTCGTGTACCGCAACCTGGTGGAGGCTGCGCGGGAGATAGCCGGTATTGACGCCGCAAACTCGCTAGCGTGGCCGTTTACGATGGGTGATTCAGGTAGCTTGGAATCGATTTTCGAGTCTGCCGGTATGGAGGATGTTGTGATAAGTCACCACGATGGAAAAGCGCGTTTTCCCTCAGTGGATGAGTTCGTATCAACGGAAGTCCAGGCGTGGCTGCTGTCCGATAGCATAGAAAGACATCAGGTCGAAGCCATGGTGACACAGCTGCGAACCACGTATCTGCCATTTCAAAACGCCGTAGGCGCGGTATCCTTTCCGCTGAATGCGCGGATTGGCGCGGTGAACAAGTCATCATGAATGCAATCATTCAGGCCAGCGCTTAGGCTCGCCAGTGGCGTTGGGCGAAGCTATTGGCTATGACTCGCTCAGTTTGTCTAGCGGGCAGCACAGCAGTGCGAGCTTACCACCCCACTTAAAGCGCAACACCGCTCAGCGGAATGCGCTTGCAACTGCGGTCTTTGTGCACAGACGATGAGTATGGATCAGATCATTCGAGACGCGCATGTCGATGATATTGAACGGCTATCCGATATAGCCTTCCGATCTAAGGCGCATTGGGGTTATTCGACGCAGTTCATGGAGGCCTGCAGAGAGGAATTAAGCGTCACTGCGGAGAAATTAGGGTCTGATCGCTATCAGTATCGTGTGTATGAATCGCAGCGTTGTGTCCTGGGGTTCTATGCACTTGAGCAGTTGGCTGTGAGTGAAGTGGAGCTGGAAGCCTTGTTTGTGGATCCTGCTTACCTGGGTAGCGGCGTCGGGGGTCGCCTTCTTGCTGATGCGATCGTCCGTGCAAAAGACAGCGGTTATTCGTTAATGACTATACTGAGCGACCCGAATGCAGAAAACTTTTACTTGAAGGCGGGGGCCGAGCGTGTCGGTTACCAGCAGTCATCGAGTATCCCGGATCGGTATTTGCCACGGTTACAGGTTGAGCTTGGTTCTGCATGACAACGTAAGGCAACGAGCAGCTCACCCAGGGAACTGTCAGGGCACGGTATTTGCCGCACGGTCGCAGCATGAGCGAGAGAAAGCGTTTCACATCGACCACAGACTCAAGGATAAAAAGTCCAGATCGTGTCGATGCCTCTACTGTTGCCTGTATCGGGTTTGACGGTGTGTTCCTTCAATAAGAGTAAGGGGTTTTTTCGCCTCGCGCTTTACGCGAGTCTGTTCTTTGCTATTGCGCTGGTCAGGGTTCTTGGTGTTCACTTTTTCCGTTGGGGTGAGTCACAGGCGATGCCCTGGTATACGCCCCCCTGGATTTTTACTGTCCCGGCATGACTTACCTGCTTTTACTTTATGTTTTGATAGTAGATTATCGGTCTGGAATGGCTGGGGCATGCTGTGCTCGAGCCACGCTCAGATATTGTCAATTCTAGTGACGGCATGAATGATGGACGCAGTGACGAAACTTGCGGTGCAGAAAGTTACCGAGGAGTACAACCCTCATACAGTTATTGTGTACGGGTCGAGGGCCAGGGGGGATGCCACTGCAGAAAGCGACATCGACATTGCCTGCTTCGTAGACGAACCCCAAATCTCCAAGTGTGCCTATGAGTTTCAGGGAGCGTATCTTGATCTGTGGGTGTACGCTACGCGCTCGATGCGAGAGTGGAGTAATGAATTCCTTAAATTTGACGGCGGGTTTTGTGCGATTGATAAAACGGGCCTGGGGAATGCGCTAATTGAGCGTGTTGCACGAAAAGTCCTAGAAGGCCCCGAGCCCTTGCTGGACGAGGACAAGCTTCACGTAAAGGCGTGGTCCTATAAAATGCTGGAAAGAGCGGCTAAAGATGATCTGGAAGGCAAGTATCGCAGAGTATGGTTGCAGTTTGATCTTTTGGAAACCTATTTTCTCCTCCGGGATAGATGGTATTTTGGTCCGAAGAGAAGTCTCTCCTGGCTTGAGCTGAATGATAAACCCGCCTATGAGCTTTTTCGTCGAACCTATGAAAACCCGGAAGACTGGAAGGCGTTGGAAACAGTGGTGGAGTACACAACCCGCGTATAGCGGGGGTGGCTTACACCTTTCGAGGCGGGCAACCCATGGCGCGATTTCCCTTTCAATCAGTGTTCACAATCAGTACGGAGTACGAGCCCATTGATTGACCACTTTGAGATCAAAGTGTCCGCATTTACTGAATGTGTTGATTTTTACACACGTGTGTTGGCGCCGCTTGGCATCGAATGTAAGTGGCAGGATGAGTTCGCGGCAGGCTATGGCCTGGCATCAGAGTCGAATACCCGATTTCTGATTGAACAGTCTGACGCTATTCAACGCGTGCACATCGCTTTTGTAGCAGCGTCGGAGGAGTCGGTGAAGGCGTTCTATGCCTGCGGTATTCAGTATGGTTACGAAGGCCATGGCGCGCCAGGGCTTAGGCCCGAGTACAGTGCGAACTACTACGCTGCTTATCTGTATGACCCAGATGGGAATAATATCGAAGCGGTGGTGTATGTTTAGAACGAAAACCAGGCGCAATTCTTCAGGCTCTTCAAGCCGCTGCATCGGCGGTTGCCTCAGCCGCGAGGGTTAGATGGCCGCAAGCATTAAATCTGTACTGTTCGACCTGGACGGCACTCTGCTTGATCGGCGCAGTTCTCTGCGCCGTTTTGCCCACTGGCAAGCCTCGGGCATGCTGCGCAGAGAAATATCCGACCCGGAAGCATTTTGCGAACGGTTCACAGAGCTCGATGACAATGGTGGTGTTCTAAAAAACGAGGTTTACTCACAGCTTGTAGACCTGTTCGACATTCGCGACTGGAGTGTAGCGGAGCTAACGCGCAGCTACGATCTGTGTTTCTCAGGCTTCTGCAGACCAAAAGAGGGAGTGGTGAATGCTGTGTCAGCGCTGCAGTCAATGGGTTTCATACTCGGTGTGGTGTCCAACGGCAGATCACCCTTTCAGGAACGCAATTTTCATGCCCTGGGTATGAGCGAATTGTTCGAGGTGCTCATTGTGTCGGGGTCGGTGGGACTCCGCAAACCAGATCGCCGCATATTTGAGCTGGCAACCGGACAAACCGGTATAGCAGCCAAAGACACAGCGTTCGTAGGAGATAACCCGGAAGCGGATATTGATGGTGCGAACGCCTGTGGGATGTACACAGTCTACATACCGGGTCATTTTGGGCAGACATGCAATGCCGCGGATGCCACCTGCGCCCACTATGATCACCTTGTAGACTTGATTCGATATGCCAGGTAACAAGGCGGTGTGTTTGTCTGGGGAGTAGAGTACGCCTTGCAGGGCTCGTCGCAAAATGAGACCTTGGATTTAATATTGCAAGGAGCCTGTGAATAAAAGTGAACTTCGAGCGATTGGTAATAGTCCTTGCAGCGGGTTTTTTCCTGCTTTATGGAATTGCATTTAGCATCGCCCCCGTGACGATGGCCTTGTTCGTTACCGGCTCCGCACCCGACGGTGTATCCGCCCTTGTTGATTTTCGCGCCACCTATGGCGGCATGACCTTCGCTGTGGGTTTGTTACTGTTTTACCTGTTATTCATTGAACAGCTACGCGCCGCTTTGGTGATCATTATTATGGTGCTGTTGAGTATGGCATTGACCCGTGCAGCCGGCTTGTTGGTAAATGGTTCCGGGAACGCATTCATGTATCTATACCTGGTATTGGAGGTGTTGGGGAGCGCTCTGGCTGGCATGGCAATGCGAGGGCAAGCACGCACCCGTTGAAGCGTCAAAGCGCCTTGCGCTGGGCATTAGAGCACTCGAGCAACTGGCCGTTTGGCTGAACGGGTGCAGACCCTGAGCTGGCGCGGTGAAATCGGTGGCCGTTAAGCGCACACTAGTCTGCCATTGGCTTGCTAACTGAGGTTTACAATCAAGATGGATTTTTTGGAACTCAAAGCACGTTTACTGGCCCTTAGCACCTCATCAGTGTGCGATGCAGATAAACATCTGCGTGTTATCGACCCTGCAATTCGACCACTACGTGACGGGTACAAGTTTGTGGGTATTGCTAGAACTGTCAGCTGTCATGAAGACTTTTTGACAGTGATTCGTGCACTCGCTGACTCACAAGCCGACGAAGTCCTGGTCGTTGATTCCCAACAGAGTCGACGTGCGTTAGCCGGAGAACTGTTCGCGACCGAGGCTGCAAGAAAAGGGGTGGCGGCCATTGTAGTAGATGGTGCTTACAGAGATGTCTCTTCGGTGAGGGTAATGCACTTTCCGGTATACGCCAGAAGCGTCAACCCCATGTCAGGTACGACTGAAAAAGTATTTGAGACGCAAACGACCGTTACCTGCGGCGGCGTCAGTATCTCACCCGGGGATATTCTGTTCGGCGATGATGATGGGATACTGGTGGGATCCAAAGACGAGCTCACTAAGCTTCTACCCGTGGCCGAAGCGATAGAAGATACTGAATCAAGAGTGTTGGAGAGACTCGAGCAGGGCGATAGTCTGATTGATTTGCTGAATCTTGAAGACCACTGGCGCGCGATCAAACTGGGCAAGAACAGCAAACTCAAATTCGAGATTTAGGCGTCGCAGTTTTGGCATATGGTGAGTCTCTGCGCACTAAAGGGTTATGGGCCTGCATGTTTACCGATAGGCTTTAGTCTCAAGTCTGGTCAGTCTTTTTGCAATTTCAGACGTAGGCATGAGTGCAAGCGAATGCCCGTCAACCTGCCTGTGATGGTGGCACTGTCTCTGGCCTGTTGGGGCATTAGCGTGTGAAACCCAGCTCGTGATACACAAATGACCGAACAGTATGGCCAGAGCGTCAAACAGCCTGCAGACGACAGCGCGTTAAGAGCCTATAAGTCGATATTCAGATCAACTGCTTGAAACGTGGCTTAGTTTACCTAGTATTAAAAGCCGGAGCCCCCATCTTATTCGTTTAATTCCTATT
>JBCDFM010000125.1:0-11054 GCA_039178015.1 Pseudomonadota bacterium | reverse complement strand
TCGGCGATATTGCCTATCGCAGCGCACTTATTTTCGGCTATCCATTTTTGAAACCAGAAAAACGCCCCCGGCGCTAAATCGACGAGCAATTTGCTCTCTGGACGACACTCACCCCTGCGAATAGCAGTCGTGATGTTGCGTTTGACGCGACGAGAAAGACTGGTTGTTCTGATCATTTCCCTTGATGGCAGCGTTGCCTGCAGAATAAGGGGAGGTGAGGAACTCGCTTGAGCCAGGCAGTTAAGGTGCAAGCTTGTGATCATTGACTGTACCGTGCCCTTGCCACAGCGCTCTCCTGCCTCAAGGAACAACTCGTACAGATCAATAGCTCTCTGACGACACGCCAAGACCAATTGGTCTTTGTCATTAAAATAGTGGTAAATCGTACCTTTAGTTGCGCCCAACTCCGTAGTGACGTCATCGATTGACGTTCCGAAAATACCCTTGCGGTTGAAGATCCGAGATGTAGCTCCAATGATCTGGAGCCTTTTGTGCTCCCGCACACTACTGCTATCAAAAAGATCTATCTCATTTACGATGACGTCTTGAAGTGTTAGCCGCTGCTCTTTTATATCGTATTTTTTTGACGCTATGCCACCAAGAAGTCCGCAAGCTATGCCGGTTGAAATCTGTCGGAGTTGCCGCGCTTTTTTTGTATTAACTTGCTCAGTCCACCGATGCCACAGACGTGCCCAGTCGACCATAGCATATAACGACCTAGCCGAGATCTCCGTTCGATGAGTGCGAAGATCACCTCGTTTTACACCGTCAGCGAAGAGCACTTCCATTGCTGCTAAATTCGAATTTCGGACTCTCAAGACTGACCGTCTCTGCGTTGTCGTCAAATTCTCCAAGTCACTGAGCGCAGGCTGTTCATCAGTACGGCACACCAGTGCTTTGTGCAGAAAATCTGTCATCCGCTGTGGCGCTTGGTCATGGTCTTCAAACGCGGATTCAAGGTCTTCCTGGATGTTTCGAGCCGATTGCAGGTAACACTGATAAGCAAGATCCTGTCGGTTATCAAAATAGTGGTAGAGACTGTTCCGTGACAGCCCGACTTGCTGCCCAAGCTCCTTAAGGTCGATGGCTGCCGCACCCTGCTGATTTATTTGTCGCGATGCCGCTGTTAGTACCCGCTTTCGCATGGCCGCACGCTTTTCTCTTATTTTTGTGGAAGGTCTCTGCGGTGTGTCTGTGCCCACTAGTGATTAGCGCTCATAGCTGCGATGGAGTGAGCAAACATACCACGTATACTTTTGACGGACATCTCAATCCGTCGAAATACTTGCAGAAATATATTAGATGTGTTTGGATACGCGCATACTAAATTGTCTAATAAAAATATGGAGCGCAACCTAGATGTCCACTCATTTAAGCCGATACCTGTTCAAGAAAACGTTTTTCGTACCTGCGGGGCTACTGGTTGCGGCCTCTTCGGTGATCGCTGAACAAGCGTCTCCCAGTCAAGGAGGCATTAGGTTAGAAGAAGTGATGGTTACGGCTCAAAAGCGCGAACAAAGCGTATTAGAAGTCGGTATCAATATCTCAGTGGTCGATGAATATGAGATACGTAAGCTTCGTATCGACGACGTTAAAGATATTGTTTTGTTCACGCCCAATGCGACCGTAAAAGAGTTTTATCCAGGGATAATGCCGATCATCACGATTAGGGGTGTCGGCCTTAATGATTTCAACGCTGCAAACAACCCCGCGACTGGCGTTTATATCGACGATGTGTCCCTGAGTTCGCTCGCGTTGTTGAGCTCCGACTTCTTCGACTTGGAGCGAATGGAAGTTTTGAAGGGCCCGCAGGGCACTCTGTACGGCCGTAACTCAACTGCCGGAGCCCTTAACATTACGACTGCGAAACCGAGTTTTGATGCATACCATGGTAGGCTCATCGGTACCTACGGAGACTATGATCTGGGCGAGTTGGAAGGCATGGTCAATGCACCGTTAAGTGATGACGTCGCCTTCAGGTTGGCAGTCAAGGGTATTTATCAGGGAGAGGGTTATTTTGAGGACGTACGGACGGGGGATAATATAGGTGATCGGGAAGTGCTGATGGGGCGAGCGCAAGTGTTATGGTCGCTCTCTGAGGCAACTGAACTACTGCTCAAGGCTGAAGGCCAACGAGCACGCAGCGAGTTAGGCTCCCCGCAGTTCTTTGGTGTGGTTCCCACCGCAGACACAACTAATTGTCCAGGACAACCAGGTTGTGCCAACTTCTTTGGCTACAGCGATACCACGGATGACCCATTCAAGGGCGAATGGTCAGTGGACCCTAATTATGAGCTCAATCAACAGATATACTCGATGCGCCTGGTGTCCGATCTGGGATTTGCAGAGCTAACATCGGTTACGGGCTATATAGATTTCGATCGCTCCTATCCTAGCGACGTCGATGCCAGTCCATTTCGGATTACCGATTTTAGAAATTCTGATGATGTCACGCAGTTTAGCCAAGAGCTGCGCTTAGCCGGTGACAACGATCGCCTGGTTTGGCAGCTTGGACTCTTCTACGCGAGGGATACGATAGAAACCACTTACGATGGCGCGTTACAGGATTTTTTTAATACATCAATTGATTCCTCGGCGGATGTCGAGGCTACGACCATGGCGATTTTTGCCAACGGTGAGTGGGCCCTTGCGGACACCCTCACACTCATCACAGGCGCTCGGTACACCTATGAGGAAAAATCCAATGATGGGTTCACAGCCGATCTCGTATCTGAGCCCCCTGTGAGCGGATTAACCGGGGCACCGTTTGGTAGTCCACCTGTTGTCCTCGCGGAGATTGACGACACTATCGACGATAATAGCGTGGACTGGCGGCTAGCATTGAATTGGCAGCTTTTAGAAGACTCACTCGTGTATGCGAGTATCAGCCAGGGAACCAAGAGTGGAGGGTTCTTTACGGGGGTCGCTACCGCGTCTGCCCAGTTGCAGCCATATGATAAAGAAGAGCTCACTGCTTACGAATTGGGTGTGAAAGGCCAGACGTCTGAGGCCCAGTTTAGGTACGAAGCAAGTGTGTTTTACTATGACTATAAAGATGTGCAATCTTACATAAGAGATACGACAGGTGAGCTGCCCATTCAGCGACTTGGTAATATCGATGGCGCAGATATCTATGGCGTTGATCTGTTGCTCTCGTGGCGCGCAAACGCTATCCCAGGGTTAAGTATTACAGTCGGTGGCGGCTATTTGGACACGAAGGTAGACAGCTTTGCAGGGCCTAGCGGCACCGTACCTTCTGGAAATGAACTACCCGATGCGCCAAAGTGGAGCAGCTTGGTTGACGTGCGCTATGGCTTCGATATGGGCTCCGATATGTCTGCAGAGTTCGCTATTGATACCCAATATCAAGATTCTGTATTTCGCGACGTGTTGAATGATCCGCTATTGAAATCGAAATCCTACTGGCTGCTCAATGCTCGCGCGGCCTTGTTTTTGTCAGAAAACTGGGAGTTTTCTGTTTGGGGAAAGAATCTCGAAGACGAAGAGTATACAACTCAAGAGTTCAATCAGGTCAATCTAGGTAATGGCTATCGAGTCTACGGTGCGCCAAGGACCTACGGCGTATCCGTGACCCTTCACTTAGATTAGGGAGCTTCGATTTATGACTTTGGAGGGTCAGTTTGAACCTCGATTCGCCGGCGTTGCTCAGGCCTTTGAAGCTAACTTTACTGATCGCGGCGACATTGGCGCTGCATTAGCGGTGGTAGAGCGGGGCAGGATGGTAGTGGATATTTGGGCGGGCCGCCGAGATGCTGGCAAAAGTCTAGGCTGGCAGCAGGATACGCTTGTCAACGTCTGGTCCACCACCAAAGGAGTTACTGCGATATGCACCGCGATGTTGGTCGATCGCGGGCTTTTAGACTTCGATGCGAGGGTGGCAGATTATTGGCCCGAATTCGGGCAGCACGGTAAAACGGACATAACGCTTCGCATGCTGCTCTCGCACCAAGCGGGCCTTTGTGGCTTTAAAGATGCGGTCAATCTAGACACCTTGTATGACGCGCGAAAAGCGGCCAATCGACTTGCTGAGTCTTCACCTTTCTGGCGAATAGGCGAAGGTTGTGGCTACCATGCGATCACGGTCGGGTTTTTAATCAATGAACTGTTTATCAGAGTCGACGGTAGATCAACAAAAGAGTTTGTTCATGAGGAGCTATTTCTCAAGAGCGGCCTGGACATACACATTGGTTTGCCTAGCGCATTCAAAGAAAAGTCGGCTAGCCTGTTAGCGCCTGAATCTCTGGGGTCTGCGTCGTTCGCTGATGATCTTAGCGCTGAGCAAATTAGCGCACTAGCGAATCCACCCTTGTCTCCAGAGTTGCCTAATACGCCGGCCTGGCAGGCAGCCGAGATTCCGTCTGCGAATGGGTTTGCCACGGCGCACTCACTCGCGACACTATATGGCAGTCTGGTTAGTACCGATACAGCGGATCCACTCGTAAGCCCAGCAACGCTAGATAATGCGACGCAAATTGCAGTTGAATCAGTTGATAGAGTGCTTGGCATTGATGTCAAGTGGGCAGCCGGCTTTTTACGCAACTCGCAAGCTGTGTATGGCCCTAGCGCTTCAGCGTTCGGGCATTCTGGTTGGGGAGGTTCATTCGCCTTTGCAGATCCGCAGCGGCAATTAGGCGTGGCATATGTGATGAATAAAATGGGCACTGAACTTGTTGACGACCCACGCAATGTAGCGCTTATCGACGCTATCTACGACACGTACCAGTAAACGCAATACACAAAGTCTACGACCGCGAGCGATTCAAACCGTGTCGAAGCACGCTTGACTAGCCCAGAACTGCCGCGGTCATATCCGACGAACTCGCAAAAATGTACGGCTTGCTTGATTCACGTTAGGCTGCCGCCGTAGGCCACAGGTGGTCGCTGTTATGCCATCGATAACCCAGCCTAGCCTCTTCAGTTAAGCGGAATCTATTTGAGTCGCGCGGGGCCCGGAAAGAATCGGTTGGTCTGCTGTTGATAATCGCGGTAACCAGCGCGTTTTTGTACTGAATAGTACTCAGCTGGTTCTGCGCCGCTGTATGTGACCAGTGAGTAGTACATTAGCCGAGACGTGTACAATGTGCAGAAGCCGAGCAAGGCCCAAATAACCAGTTGCTCGCGCTGATATAATGCAAGCCATGAGGGTATTGCGGCAATAATCAGACTGTTCCAGACCATCCATTCAGCGAAATAGTTTGGATGTCTGCTGTAGCGCCACAGGCCAACGTTGCAGACTTGTTTCCTTAGCTGCTTCTCGCGCATGTCTAGTAAGAACGCTTTCTTCTGTGCATCAGCTACTGATTCCATCACGAATGCCGCTACCCAGATTGCCAATCCTAGTACTTCTAACCAATGCACTGCCGGATCAGGATTGGTGGAGATAATGAACGCTGGTAAGGCCAAGAACGACATATTTGATATGCCTTGCATGAAGGTCTCGACCTGCTGCATCAGACGAGTGTTTTCGATACCGCGCTGGTCCCATCGAACCTGCTGGTACTGGTAGCGCGGCAATTCGCGCTCCAGATGACCGTCGCGCCACGCCAACACTGCAGCTATACCCATCCGAGAACCAACGACCACCATCACTAGGCTCACAACCAACACTCGCCAAAACGCACCTTGTTCCAAGGCAAGGCTTACGGTTAGTGTGACAATGCCGATAACCGCTACCCCTAAAGGCCAACCAATATCAACATAGGACATACGCCCTGTTTTCCAAGTAGGCAACTGCACTACAAGGGCAAACAAGACAATTTGAGCAATCCCATTGAATATAGTGAGCGTCGTAAGTGTGCTACTCGCTAGTAGAAGAATAAAACAGAGCAGCATCGGAAGAATGGGTTTTAGGTATTCCATGGTGATTCTTGTCCTAGGATTTTGGGGTTAGGTGTTTTCAAAGCATTTTTTGGCGTATTTCAACATGAATGTCTTGGCGATCTATCAATTCTGCTAGAAAGACGAGGGCTGACCGTACCCACTCACTTTTTTGAAAGCGTGCCCCACTTTGTGGATCAACTTTATACTGATAGCGCCTAGCGTCTTGTAATCTATAATCGCGTTAGGCGGTCCTAACCGGTGGTTTAAGATCCAGCGATGACCAATTCACTGCTTGGTTGCGGTTTTGTCGCTCTCCAAACCACCGTTCATGTCACTATTGTTGACAACAGCATTTGTTTGACCCGTGAGTTGTTTGCTTATTGACACTGCTCGACGCGGATCACCAAATAACGTTGAAAATAATATCGACAAAATAGTATGTATGTAGTCAAGCATACCTAATAAAGTATAGCAAGCTATTCGACAGAATAGAATGTAGTTGATATGCCCTTGACGTTGACTAAGGGCTAGCATCTGATTATGGATTCACCGTGGATGTCGGAATAGGGCATAGTTTCTGGCGTCCTGCTGTCTTTTCCTGCATCCTAGTTAATCGCTCGGCGCTGTAATCGATAACGGGTCTTGCCTGCTTCCAAGATGCGGCGGTTATGTGTCAGCCGGCCGCCATCTGCTCATCAATAACCGTTGTGGACGATTCGGTGAAGCAGAGATGACTGGTAATGATGTTCCTGCGCTCGTATAGCTGGTTAGCCAGATGGAACAAGAGTGCTCGAATGACCTGGCTGGTCGGTAGGGAACCCAGTTCATCTAGTATGACCAAATCAGCGTGGATAAGCCGATTGACTGTATGACCCTGCTTCTTCTACCACGGTGCGTTTTTCGAGTCCCCGCGTCGCCGAAGAGTGCTACATTCTGGCATTCATCCAGACATTGGCAGCCATGCAGTGACTTCACCAGCGCCGGATAGACCAGGCCCTACCGAACCTCGAAGCCCGTCAGATCTTGATAGGCCTGGTGTTTGGCCGGTTTCATCCGGTAATTAATGGATCGGACATGGCGCTCCGAGGACTCTGCTTTGAGTGCCCTCTCCAGTATTAGTAACGCCCGATGGTACGCGGGCGAGGATTGCCATTTGGCATCTAACTGGCGTTAGCGCCATACTTGGGCCAAGGCGGCTACGTGGTTATAGAAGCTTGTGTAACCCAGTGTCAGTGCCCGTCTTGCGGTAGATTTTGCGATCGGTGTTATTGGACAATCCAGTGCGGCGTGCGGTCTCTCGGATCGCTTTGCCTTCACGGGTTTCAAACGCACTTCAACATACACGGTTTTCTGAGCAATCTTTAACCAGAGTAGTTTGCAGCATCAGAATAGAGATCACTATCCCATCTTACTGGTGGTGTAGTTTTAGGGGTAAGGTCACTCCTACCCTGGCGACATCGCAATGTGCCAAAGTGAAGTCGGTGAACAAACACTTGCAGATCGGAGGAGTCACAATGAACATTAAAACCCTGGGCATCGATTTGGCCAAGAACAATTTCGGTGTAGTGGGCGCCGATCAATACGACAAAGTGATACTGCGTAAGTCTTCAACTCGGAAGAATTGTTACCGTTTATAGCGCAGTGCCCTCCCCGCCCGATTGGCATGGAAGCCTGCAGCGGCGCGCATTCGTGGGGCCGTCAGTTCGAAGCGATGGGCCATCAGGTCGGCATCCTTGCCGCCAAGTTGGTCGAGCCCTTCCGCAAAGGTGCTAAGAACAACATCAACGATGCACAGGCCATTTGCGAGGCCGTGCGCCGCCCCAATATCTGGTTCGTCCCGGTGAAAACCCCTGATCGACAGGCGGTGCTGTATCTACACCGGGTCCGCCAGGGTTTGATCAGGGAACGAACCGGCCTCATCAACCAGCTTCGCGGCTTATTGTCCGAGTTTGGTATCGTGATGCCTAGGGGGCGCTACAGTGCCCAGGCACACATCCCAACTGTGCTTGAAGGTGATGAAAACGGTTTATCTAGGCTGACGCGACAGCTTACCGGCTTGCTATTGGGATATGAAAAACACCCCCAGTCCTCGGCCAACGAGATGAGACGAACCTAGAGCCTAGCTCGCTCTTTGAATCCTTTCCGTTCACTCAATCCGTGCGAGGATTTACCCCAATCTGCCCTATGCAGCAGCCCCGTTTTTCTAAAACCGAAGTTTGGTCGAGTTATGGGATCCAGGTGATAGAGCACGCCTATGATTCGCTAGACCTCGGCAAATCCTGAGGGTCTGTAGTGCAACCGTCAGAAGCCGTTGTAACGACGCGCCGGTACTTCCCTAGCATTCCGCTGCTGCGGGACATTTTGTAACGCTCAGAGCCGTTTTTCCGCCTAGATATCTCCTCGTCACTCACACGCAGGTTGAGTGTCTTGCGTGCAAGATCAATGACGATCTCATCGCCGTCCAGGACCAGACCGATTGGCCCCCCCTCTACTGCCTCAGGTACGACGTGGCCGACCAGTAGGCCATGGGAGCCGCCCGAAAAACGACCATCTGTGATCAAAGCAACCTCCTCTGCAAGCCCTGCACCCACTAGCGCCGAGGAGGCGTACAGCATCTCGGGCATACCCGGTCCGCCTTTGGGGCCCTGACCGCGAATGACTATAGCATCCCCTGGTACTATTGATCCTGCTTCAAGCGCTGAGATCATATCTGCTTCCGCTTCAAATACGCGTGCCCTTCCAAGAAACACTGTAGACCGGTCCAGCGATGTTTTTGCCACCGCGCCGCCAGGGGCAAGCGAACCCCAGAGCGGGTGCATGTGTCCATGCGGGCTCAAGGGCTGCATTGGCATTCTAACCACATCCTGGTTGTCTGGTAGCGTATCGAAGGATGCTAAGTTCTCTGCCAATGTTGAACCGGTTACAGTCAGGATATCGCCGTGCAATAGGCCTTCATTTAGGAGGGTCCTCAGCAATTTTGACGTACCACCAAGCTTATAGAGATCAGCCATCAGGTAACGGCCGCTGGGTTTCATGTCGGCAAGTCGCGGAACTCGGTCATTTAGTCTTCCAATGTCCTTCAAGCTCCAATCTATCCTCAGCGTACGCGCGAGGGCCAGCAGGTGAAGAACAACGTTTGTAGACCCACCCATGGCAATTACCACGGTAAGCGCGTTCTCTAACGCTTTGCGCGTCATAATGTGCGAAGGTCTCAGGTCCATTTTAATAAGACCAACCATTGCAGAACCCACCGCAGCACACTCGGCACGTTTATCTGCGCTTACTGCAGGATTCGAGCTGCTTTGTGGCAAACTCATGCCCATCGCCTCGATTGCTAGCGCCATGGAGCTCGCTGTGTACATGCCACCACATGAACCCGCGCCAGGACAGGCTTTGGCGATAATTTCGCGCTGTCGTTGTCGGTCAATCTTCCCCGTGATCAGCTTGCCATACGATTCGAATGCCGAGATGACATCAATCGTCTCAGAGCCTATCTTCCCTGGGGAAATAGTGCCGCCAAATACGATCAGACTAGGACGATCCAAACGCGCGATGGCCAAGAGACATCCCGGCAGATTCTTGTCACATCCGGGAATCGAGACATTGGCATCATAGTTATGCGCCGCTATCATCGTCTCTATCGAGTCCGCTATCAGTTCCCTGGACGGCAACGAGTAGCGCATACCCGGTGTACCCATAGAAATGGCGTCGTTTACACCCATAGCGGACGAGCGAAACGCGACCAGGCCACACTGTCGCAAGCTATGCGCAACAATCTCTCCCAACTGGAGCGTGTGAACGTTGCAGGTGCTACCTTCATACCAGACCGTGGTCACGCCAATCTGGGGTTTATCGAGGTCATCCCTTTCCAGTCCCACTCCATGAAGCACGGCTTGAGCCGCACCATGTGCTGGCCCTTGGGTGATTCTGGCACTAAAGTGATTGGGTTTGCGACGCATGGGCTTCTCACCTAATCCTCAGCAGATAAACGCTATTGTCTCTGCTATGCTCCATACCGTCTAATACCAATTTAGTCCATCTCCAATACGGATTCGGAATGCGTCATCTGCCTGAACTGCGACAGCTTCGCTACTTTGTCGCCGTTGCCGAGCACAAGAGCTTTACTCGTGCTGCTGCCGCGTTGCACTTAACGCAACCTCCGTTGACACGCCAGGTCAAAGCACTGGAAGCGACTATTGGCGCCGAATTGTTGATTCGCGAAAAGTCTGGCCTGCGACTGAGTATTGCCGGCGAATATTTCCTACCGGAAGCCAAGAGAATCTTGCAGCGAATAGATGAGATCGGTGAGACTGCGGCAGAAATAGCGGGTGGTCGACAAGGCCATATTCATATCGGCTTCACCAGCACTGTGTTGTATGGTGCACTGCCAGGATGGGTGCGCACTTTACGTCAATGTGCGCCCGAGCTGAAAATGTCGCTTCACGAGTTAACACTTCGTGAGCAGCTCGCGGCGATACGAGAGCAGACACTCGACCTAGGCTTCGCACTGTGCATTGATAGTGTGCCCGAATTCTGCACAAGGAGAATATCGCGCGAGCCCCTTGTCGCCTGTCTGCCGGCAGACCATGCCAGCGCCAAGCCTCGTGCGGACAGGCCGTTGAAGGTTTCGGCACTGACCGGCGAATCCTTCATTAGTTTTCCACGTGATTTAGCACCGCGACTGCATGATTGTATTGTGTCCTATCTGGCATCACACTCAGTGCCATTTGAGCCCGTTCAGGAAGCGGTTCAGATGCAAACGATCATTGGTTTGGTCTCAAGCGGCCTAGGCATTGCATTGGTTCCAAGATCGATGCAGCGTCTGGCCAGGTCAGACGTCGTTTATCGTCAACTGTCGCCCCAGGTACCACAGGTCGAAACCCAGGCCGTATGGTCGAGAAGCAGCATCAATCCTGCTCTACCCATTATTCTTGGACATATTCAAGGAGACTGACAGACCGCGACATCTCCATTTTGTTCTGTCAAAACCTGTGTTTTGGGTTTGTGTCGTACTCCGCCATAGTGCTCGGCCAATCTTTGCAAGGAGGCTACTCGACAAGTTGCTAAGTGTTGGTAGTGTAAATATTCTTTCGCACTTTTTTCTGGCGGTGGTCTCAAGCAGTTAGTTCGCTCTCCAACTTTTGTTCGTGCAAGGGCTCCATTTTCAAGTAGCGTTTCATGCCCCACTTGGTGCCCGCGATATGTCTCAGTCT
>JBCDFM010000124.1:0-11093 GCA_039178015.1 Pseudomonadota bacterium | reverse complement strand
CTGGTCGTAGCAGGGATAACCGTGCTCTTGATGTGGGGTATTAGGCAAACGGCGAAGATGAACTCTGCGATGGTCATCATCAATATTCTGGCGCTATTGCTGTTTATCGGTGTTGGCCTGTTCTGGGTTGAACCCGAGAATTGGACTCCCTTTGCACCGAACGGTTGGGCAGGTATCAGTGCGGGAGCCGCAATCGTGTTTTTCTCGTATATCGGTTTTGATGCCGTTAGCACCATCGCTGAAGAGACCAAGAACCCCCAGCGGAATTTGCCCATCGGTATTCTCACATCGCTGGTCATCGTTAGCATTTTTTACGTGGCGGTCTCACTGGTGTTCAGCGGCTTAATCCCGTTTGATGTTCTCAAGCAAAATATGAACTTACCGGATGCGTCCTCGCCTTTGGTGATGGCACTTAACTACGCCAGCAGTAAGCTGTCCTGGGTCTCGGGCTTTATCGCCGTAGGCGCGGTGATGGCGACAACCGCCGTTTTGCTGGTGGTCCTACTGGGACAAACCCGTATCTTCTCTGTAATGGCCCGAGACGGCCTACTGCCACCGGTGTTTTCGAAACTGCATCCCAAATTTCGTACCCCAATTTGGCCGACTCTTCTTACCGGAACACTGGTTGGATTTTTTGCTGCCACAGCCAGCCTGGACGTCATCATTGATCTAACGAATATTGGCACGTTATCGGCGTTCATTCTGGTGTGCGCAGGCGTCATAGCGCTGCGCATCGTAGACCCGGAACGGCCGCGCAAATTTCGTGTTCCAGGTGGTCTGCCCTGGGCGGCAGCCGCCATCGCGGTCTTGGTGCTGGGTGCGGTTTATATTCCTGGGAGCTGGCACTTCAAGATTCCATTTTTATTGATCGCCATTCCCGTATTGTGGTGGTTCAACGAACATACTCTTCCCATCCTGGGTATCGCCGCCTGCGCCTACTTAATTTCGAACTTACCTATGACGTCGTTGCTACGTTTTGTCGCCTGGCTAAACATTGGACTCATTGTGTACTGCGCCTATGGGGTAACTCATAGCAAACTCAAGCGCCCGTACCTCAGCAAGGTGACAGGTGCCGAGGCGGATCTTGGCATGGCTTTAATGGGCGTCATGCTGGCAGTGGCAGGTCTGTTCATGGCGATCGGTGTTCGCGCGCTGGAGATATTTAATGAGACCGCCATCACCGGCCACGACCTCAGTATGTGGGGCGAGTTCTATGCGCGTACCTCGTCGCTATTTCACTACGGAACATGGATGACCGTGTCCTGGTTTTTTATCGTTCCACTTATTGGCAATGGCCTCTGCCTTTGCCCGCTGCTCATGTGGCGACTATCCAGGAAATCGAACAAGGCGAAAGTGGAAACGCTGGAGAGACGGCGGCAAATAGCGGTCTGGATTGCAGTCAGCATCAGCGCCGTTACTAGTATCTATTTGATTGCTCTTTACGGGTATCACATCGTAAGCTGACAATCATGACATCAACACCACCCATTGCAATTGCGCTGCACGGCGGCTCGGGCGTTCTGCCAAGAACCTTTTTCACTCCTGCACGAGAAACACTCTACCGCGAGGCTTTGGAGGCCTGCCTGTTGCTGGGCTGGCAGGCGCTGGAAGCTGGAGGAACCTGTATTGATGCCGTTGAATTGACCGTACGAGGGCTGGAAGACTCGCCTTTGTTCAACGCGGGCAAGGGCTCAGTATTGAACGAAGACGCAGGTATAGAGTGCGACGCGGCTATTATGGATGGAGCGGGACAGGCAGGCGCTATTGCAGGCGGCAACTCCATCAAAAACCCCATCTCCCTCGCAAGAAAGCTGATGGAAGAACCCGACGTCGATTTCATAGCGGGAGAGGGCGTGGAGCTATTGGCAGATCGCTTTGAGGATATCGAACGCGTCGATAAGTCTTACTTTGTGATTCCACAGCGCATCGAAGAGTTAGAAGAGGCGAAGGCCCAGCGCAAAATGGCCCTGGATCGGGTTAAGCTCGGCACGGTCGGCGCTGTCGCTCTGGATGAGAACGGCAGCCTGGCCGCAGCCACATCCACCGGCGGCTTGACCAACAAAGTGATTGGACGGGTCGGCGATACACCTATTATTGGTGCCGGCACCTATGCCTCCAATGCAACCTGTGCCGTCTCCTGTACCGGCGTCGGCGAACTCTTTATCCGTGAGGTTGTGGGTCACGAGATCTCGGCGCGCATGAAGTGGGGAGGACAATCCTTGGAGCATGCTGCAAGAGATGTGGTGTTTAATTCGCTCGCTCCCATTGGCGGCATAGGGGGACTGGTGGCGGTCGACAAAGCCGGCAACCTGGCGGTCGAGTTCAACTCAGAGAGTATGTATCGCGCGTGGAAGACACGCGATCAAGATACCCAGGTGCGGATCTTTCGAGATTGAATACTAAACACCTTTGACTTAGCGCGTTGACCGACAATACTGTCGGACCACGTCGAGCGAATCCTCGACGTCCCCACCCAGGATGCAGACAAGATCGTTAGTTTGCGCATTTTCGATGGCGAACTTCACGGCATCCATGGGATCCAGAATCACTTTGGTTGGAATCGACTTTTTATTGCGGCGAGCGCCCGCTGCAACTATCGCAGCCGTTTCTCCCTTGTTCCTGCCTCGCAAATTACCATCTTCCCGAATGATTAGAACGTCAAACATGCCTGCCGCCAGGCTGCCTATTTCCATAATGTCCTCGTCCAAACGATCACCCGTGCCACCCAAAACGCCTACCCGCCGTGCTTCAGTCCTGGCGCGGTCCAGAAACTGTTTGAGCATGTGCATGCTGGCAGCATTATGAGCGTAATCAACAAGAACGCGGAAATGGTCGCCGTAGAAAAAATTCATCCGCCCGGGCGTAGCTGCGAAGCCCGGGTCAAACGTCAACAGTGCGCGCCGAATAGTGCCAATCGACAGACCATGGCAATAAGCTGCAAGACTGGCAGCCATCACGTTTTGCACGTTAAACAGCGCCTGGCCGCCGAAAGTGATCGGTATATCCGACAATTTAGCAACCACATCGCACATCGAAGCCCGCCCCAATAACAACTCGCCATTTCGTACAAAGCAGCGGAATTCACAGTCTTGCAGGCGGATATTATCTGCATCAAAAGAAAAGCAGGCAGGCGTGCCCTGAATTTGATGAGCCATTGCATAAACGCGATCATCATCAGCATTGAGTACAGCAAATCCTTGTGGGCAAACGCTCTTGGCAACAACCGCCTTCACCTGGGCCATTTCCTCGATGGTATGAATATCCCGAGTACCCAAGTGATCTCCGGCAACATTCAGGACCACCCCAATGTCACACTGATCAAAACCGAGGCCGGCCCGGATAATGCCACCACGAGGATACTCAAGCACAGCAGTATCAACTTCCGGATCTTTCAACAAAGTCCAGGTTGCCTGCTCCCCAGTGCAGTCACCTTCCTGAATACGAAAACCTTGTATATATATCCCGTCCGAGGAGGTGAAGCCCACCTTGCGCCCCGCCGTATTCATAAGGTGGGCAATCAGGCGCGTGGTCGTGGTTTTCCCATTTGTACCGGTTATCGCGATCACGGGAATTCTGCCGACGGCCCCATTCGGGAACAGCTGATCTATCACCGGTTTGTAAACATTCACGGCGTTCGGCAGAGAGGGGAAATCATTCAGGCTCAAATTAGGTGCTGCTGAAACGCGCAGGATTTTTCCCCCTTGCTCCAACAGGCTGCGGTCTAGTCCGTCGGTCCGTAAATGGACGCCACAGGTATCCAGGCCAACAAAGCGAGACACTCTTTCAAGCAAGGTGACATTATCAGGGTGTACTTGGGTACTGACATCCGTATGGGCCGCGCAAGTAGCAAACTCTTCATTATCGTGCATGTCCAGCAACTGTAAGGCCTGCAATACCTGCTGCAAGTCGTAAGCCTGCTGCTCGACCCACTTCACAGACTCCAATGAGAGATGAAGGCGCTTTACCACATCGACAGCATCGCTACGGTGCCGCCGTTGGGCGGCACCTGTCATTATCTTTGCAAGCTTGGCCCCAACCTCGTCCCCCACAATGACGCTTGGACACATGGCAGCCGCCGTGAACTTGTGGTTAATCAATAGGGCCTGGTAATCATGCCCAGAAATATAGGGCTCCACTAAAACATGTTTGACGACCTTTAAGGCCATCTCCATAACAGCTATCGCTGATTCCTCATCCTTTAATATCAAGGTCGGCAACAACTCTTTCGATGGAAGACTCATCACAATAGGAAAACCCATTTTGCCCAGAATGGGCTGTAGGTCATCGCGATGACAGGCCTGTTCAGGTTGTACCGCTGGCATATCCATCGACCGAAGAAGACGACCACACAGGGTACGATCGCTGGCAATGTCGCATGCGATTTGCGAGGTTAGCTCGGTGATGCTCCCACAAATTCGCTGCTGCTGGCAGCCATAGCCGAGCTGTACGAGAGCGTCACCGCTTAGCGGAAGGTGAGGAATACCGCGATGCGTGGCCTCCTTTATCAGCGGTCGCAGACTGGCGGGGCCACGCTGGGCATCCCAAATTGTTTGCAAGCTTGCCTGAGTATTTAGCGGATCTGGATCCCCCGATATGCTCGCTGTTAGCACCGCTGACCCAATAGCCTCGCTTGGGCTCTCAAACACGACGTTGTAACAGTTATCTTCTCTCAACGGCTGAATGTGCTGGAAACTCAACGTGAGGCTCAGCGCTTCATTCTGCAGACGTAAAGCGTTGCCAGCTAACTCCACAAGCGTTTGCTCACTTTCCCCGGCAGCCAGTCGAATGCGAGCAACCATTAGCTTATGCGCTTTCATGCTGTAGAGATTGGGCCCTACAGTCATACGGAGGTGGAGGATTTCCACGACGTCTCAATCGATGATGTTTTAGCGACTCATATTGGGAATATCGTCTTTACCGATACTGGAATTGAGCGACCTTTCGCGGTACTCCCCGACGAGGTCGATGGCTTCCTCACTATTGCCACCCAGGATCGCGATCAGGTCATCCTGCTTGGCGTTGCTTAGTGCGTGCTCTATCGACTCTTTGGAGTTGAGGATGCGTTCATAAGAAAAGTCCGCGTTGATCTGTTTGATCCCCTGGATGACGAGATCTGCAGTCTCCCCAGGCGCTCTGCCGCGCAGATTGTCATCTTCTCTGATAATGGCATCGTCGAAGATTTCGGCGGTCTGTGTGCCAAGTTCGACAATATCCACATCTCTGCGATCTCCGGTGCCGCCGATAACCACCGTTTTGCGTTTTGCAGGAAACTCATCGACAAACTGCCGAAGCGCGGCCATACCAGCTGCGTTGTGGGCATAGTCAATCAGTACCGTGAAGCCCTGCATATCAATCACATTTAGGCGGCCGGGCGTTTGCGCAATTGAGGGGGCAAACGTATTCAGGCCCACTTTTATTTCATTGGGTTTAAGGCCGTAACAGTAAGCTGCCAGCGTTGCTGCCAGTACATTCTGAACATTAAACTTCGCGCGTCCCGACAGCGTCAGGGGAATGTCGATCACTTTCTCGATTGGGATGCTCCAGCGGCCTTTTCTCAACACAATCCAATCGTCATCCAGCACACAGGCCAGACCATCCTGCGCTAGATGTTTTTCAATTCGCGGGTTCTCCGATTGCATACTAAACAGAGCCACCTTCGCCTGAACGCGATCTTTAACCTCGTAGATTAATGGATCATCCGCGTTGAGTATCGCGAAGTCGCGGGCCGATTCTGGCACTACCGATTTCAGCCGGGCAATATCCTCTACAGTGTGAATATCACCCTGACCCAAATGATCGGGTGCCACATTGGTCAATATGCCAATGTCGGCATAGTCAAAACCCAACCCCGCTCGCAGAATCCCGCCTCTGGCCGTTTCCAGTACGGCCACGTCTACGTCAGGATCCTTGAGAATCATTTGGGCAGAAAGCGGCCCGGTGGTATCTCCTTTACTTGTCAGGTAATTGCCGACGTAGACACCATCGCTGGTAGTGAAGCCCACGGTCTTGCCGGTATTCTTGATCAAATGTGCAATCAACCGAACGGTGGTGGTCTTACCGTTAGTTCCCGTCATCGCTATAATCGGAATACGGTGCGGTGATCCCGGTGGGAATAGCATATCCAAAATAGGTTCTGCCACGTTTCGCGGTGTCCCCGCTGATGGTGCCAGGTGCATCCGCAGACCAGGGGCGGCGTTTACCTCGACGACACCACCACCATTTTCGTTGAGTGGTGTGGATAGATCAGGCGCCACGACATCGATGCCACCTACGTCCAGACCAACGAAGTGAGCTATGCGTTCAAACAGGAAAACATTGTAGGGGTGAACTTCATCCGTGACGTCGGTGGCCGTCCCCCCGGTTGATAAATTCGCCGTGGTTTTCAGTGCACAATATTCACCTTCATCGAGTACCGAATCGAGGCCCAGGCTGTTTTGGGATAGGAGTTTCTGGGTCGCATCGTCGATTTCAATTTTCGTCAACACATTCTCATGACCAATACCGCGCAGTGGGTTCTCATTCGCAAGGTCGATAAGTTCTTCTATTGTGCTTTTGCCGTCTCCGATCACGTGCGCCGGATCACGTCTCGCCGCTGCAACGAGCTTATTATCAACAACCAACACACGAAAATCGAAGCCGGTTAGCGATGTTTCGATGATGACATCGGATGAATGCTCCTGTGCCTTACGAAATGCTAGTACCGCTTCTTCCAAAGAATTGATGTTGGTTGTGATGCCCTTTCCCTGGTTCGCGTCCAGTGGCTTGATCGCCACAGGAAAGCCGATGTCCTCCAACGTCTGCTCAATACGCTCTTCGGAGCGCAGGGTGCGCCCTTTAGGTACCGGCATCGACATTTCATCGAGTAGTTCCTTGGTAGCATATTTGTCTCCGGCAAGGTCCACCGCAATCACGCGAGTGTTCTCGGTGATAGAGGCCGAGATACGCTGCTGATTCCGCCCATAACCGAGTTGCACCAAGGCCGCCGCATCGAGACGAATTGACGGAATGCCTCTACGAGCAGCTTCAGAGATGAGCGCTTCCGAGCTCGGACCTAAGCGGTGCTCTTCACGGATGAGCCGCAATTCATAAACCCAGTCATCGACATCATTCTTCAAGGCGTCAAGGGAGGAATTGTCGAGTAAGCCATCAAGCAACGAGACGGCTTTTTCGCCTGCATACAAGCCGGCTTCTTCTACCTCGTAACTGAATACAATATTGAAGATGCCCGATTCAATCGTTGGCTCCGTTCGACTGTATGTGACCTGCATGCTGGCAAAATACTGAAGTTCCAGAGCAATCACTTCGATCAATCGCGTGAGCGTGAAGCCATCCTCCAGTTCTTCACGTAAATGATTTTCTAATCCGAGAACGTCATTAAGACGCTTCAGCAAATCCTTTGCCTGGTTAGCCTCAAGAGAATCGTCGCGTTCCAGATCGAGGCGTAAGACGATCAGCTGAGTCTGTTTGATGCTGTACAGATTGGGACCGCGCAGGGCCCGTATTTTAGATATTCGCATGTCTATCCATGTTAAGTTGCGCTGAATTACATCGGAGAATCATGTTACCAACAGATCGACGTGCAGCGTGCACGTCAAAGTATTCACTGCTCGGTGTACGGTATTACATCATCAAGACCCGACAGTTACATCAATGCACACTGCTCGAGTTTAGGTATAGCGCACTACCAACAGTGTAGTCTACATAACCTCGCGGTTATTTAGATTGAACTGATTTTCAATCGACAAAACATGGACCTTTAGGCCAGTCACCGAAAAAGGATGATGAGGTGCTGCCGCAGCAATGTTGCAGTCCTTGATACCCGTTCCGTCAACGATAGTGACCGTCCCTGCCCCCAATACGTTCAGCGAACCATCCGCAGAAATGATTGCGGCCGTGTCCTCATCGACCCCCACACCCAAATAACCCGGATGGTGAGCCACTGCAGTAATCAGACGATTCAGACGATTGCGTTCAGTAAAATGCTGGTCGATAACCATGTGCCGCAGGACGCCCAGGCCGGAGCACATGCGCACGTTCCCCGCCAGAGGTTGCTCTGAAGGGTCCCATCCTATGATCATCGCATCGCTCATGGCCGAGGCACCTGCGCTGGTGCCGCCGAAGGTGACTCCCGAGCGAATCATGTGCTCCATGAGGTTCTGAAATCGAGTCCCGCCAAGAATTGAGGAGATTCGTAGCTGATCACCTCCACTGAAATATATCCCGGTTACTCCGTCCAGCATCTCAAAGGGGTCGAGTTGCTGTAGTTCATCGCGAGTCGTGCACAATAGACCGCGGACATCAGTGACTCCTAAATGACTGAACGCGCGTTTATACACATCAAAAATCACCTCGGGTGTTTCTGATGCAATAGCAACCACGAGAATTCGGGAACCGATTCCTCCCGATAACTCAGTAAAGCGCCGCAAAATATCTTTTTTTCGTATTCGATCTTCTGCACCACCGACGACCACAAGATGGCCGCCATCATGGAGGCAGGGAAGCCACTCTGGTGGCGAGTCAATTGTGCGTTGGATGCCTTGCGAAATACCTTTGAGCTCACTAAAGCTTTGATTTTCAATCATATTTCGAAATGTCTCAGTCTTGGTTTTGAAAGCCATGCCCACGAGGGCCACTGCTCACTCATCCATGAATGACGATTTAAAACTGCAAGATCGATGCCATATTACCAAACTTACTCTCGCATTTTTAAGGTATACAGCTGTGTGATAGTAATTCTGATCTTCAAAGGTGTGAAGCAGGATTTTAGTTGACTGCGCTAGTGCTCTTCTACGATCGGTCATTCGCGAACGAAGATTCCGTATGACCAGGGTGACAGGAAGCCATTTGCACGGTTGGCACCGATATTATAGGAGCCGGCAGACCCCAGAGTTGATTACTACGAAGTGTTTGATCACGACTCGCCAGGCGGTAACCGCAATCAGCCGCGACCCCAGCCCCGCAACAAGAAAGCCATTTACCAGGCCCAGCCTGCGCCCGTCAGAGGTTATGCTCGATCAACTGTTAACGACATGATGTTGAACATTACGCGCTTTCGCTGCTGTTAACGCTATCCGCCCTGCTCGGCCCGTTCAAACCACTCGATGACCTGACGAAGATAGGCCTCGCCGTATTTGGCGACAAATTCCCGGGTGGTAGGATCACCCGAATCTCTGAGCGCTGAAAGTCGGGAGCGGGCGTATTCCGCGGTCAGCTTTATGTTGCATCGCTGCGTAATAGCCTGGTGCCATTCCGCGTAATCTTGAAAGTAAAAATGACGAGTATCGCTCATAGACTGCCTGCGAGAGCCCCTTCTCCTTAAGCCCCTTGGCGGAGGCTGCGGATATGCTTTCCGCGACCTTCACGACGGCCGAAATGGCGCTCGGTTCGCTCGTAACGTTCCTGAGCTTCAGCTGACAGCGTGGCTATGGGCCGCGCCTCCAGCCGGCGAAGACCGATTTCCTCGCCAGTTTCTTCACAATAGCCATAATCACCCTGGGAGATACGCTCCAGGGCGGCATCGATTTTACGAATCAGCTTGCGTTCTCTGTCCCGGGTTTTCAGCTCAAGTCCGAACTCCGCCTCCTGGGTAGCGCGATCATTTGAATCCGGGAAATTGCTGGCTTCATCCCGGAGATGATGAAGCGTGCGGTCCACTTCTTTCATGAGTTCTTGTTTCCAATTCTCCAGAATCGTACGAAAATGCTCGAGCTGTGCATCGCTCATATAGGTTTCATTTTTCTTTGGCTTGTACGGTGCGACACCGTAAATCCTAGGGCCGGTTTGATTGGCCTTTGCAGCGGTGGACTTTTGCTGCGTGCGAGATTTGGCAGGGGCCTTCTTGCGAGGCTCTTGGGTTTTTGTCGGCATCTCAATCTCCTCAGACGTTCCCTTTAAAGCTGTGTCGGATTAGGTGCATCGCCATAGACATCCTTCGGGTCAAAGGCTTTCTGTGTCTCAGTAAACTGCAATTTAGCGGGTCCGTCAGTTGAGTTCCCAGGAGTGACTGAACGGTAAAAGCAGGATCGATACCCTACGTGACAGCTTGCCCCTGTGCCGGCAACATTAACACGCAACCAAACTGCATCCTGGTCATCATCAACAAGCAGTTCGACAACGTTCTGGACAAGACCGCTGGTAGAACCTTTTCGCCAAAGACACCGGCGGCTCCGACTCCAGTAATGCGCCTCGCCAGTCTGTATTGTTGCAGCGAGCGCGTCCGCGTTCATGTAGCCAAGCATCAGAACATTGCCTGTATCAGCCTCGGTGGTAACACAGGGGATAAGCCCATGCTCATCGAACTTTGGCGCTAATACATTGCCCTCTTCGACCTGCTCCACCGATTCGCGCAGGCCGAACAGTCCTGACCTGGTCTCGTTAGCACTCGCCGCTATCACCGGGAACCATCCCACGATCTTACTGATCGAAACCAGAACTTCTCCGCATTCATGATCAATCCTACTCAGTTACAGCGTCGGGAGTTTGACAGATTCTGCCGCCCCCATCCCGCGGGGGCGATACGATATAACATAACATTTTCGCTCTGCAACCGTAATTATGCAAAACCTCAACGGCTCGATAACACCCATTGCCTTCGATCACAGTTGATTAGCCTTACCTAAGCTAAGCCCTGGGATACAGAAAGAGAGAGTCGCGACTATCGATCACATGGCCGCAGGTACTTGGGCGGGTACTTGATCTCATCGTCAATTTTCTCGAGCAAGTACTTGTCGGCAGGTAGTGTTTTCGCCAGTCATTAAAAGGAAGACCGCCCAACCTCTCGACGAGCTCCGTGCAGACCGAGACCCGCAAATCAGGTTAGCGTTACTCAGCGACCATCGCGCACCGGCCAAGATCTGTGATAGCTGTTTTTGCTACCACTGTGGATATTTCTCCAATAGCTGTTCATCTTCCATGCGCTGTCGAGCCCACGAGCAGGAGTCGTCGAGGTCCAGTAGAGTTCGTTTTGAATGTTGCTAAATGGATGGCCTGGCGTCAGCTGCGGCTCGAATTGTGAGAGATCATGAAGGCTGAGAAATTCAAAGTAATTGGGGATACGCCAATCACCTGCCTCTGATCCATCAGCAAGATTGCAG
>JBCDFM010000123.1:0-11259 GCA_039178015.1 Pseudomonadota bacterium | reverse complement strand
GGCAGCCAGTTGGATTCTTTGTCCTCTCCAGGGGATGTGTTGCCAGCATAGAGTGTCAACGAACCATCCTCATTGCGCTGAAGCGTTGTGTTCTTCGTGCCCAGTGAATAACGGTTCAGCGGGTTCTCGTAGAAAAAGTGGCTTTCGTTATACAGTGTCATAGACCAAAAGCCGTTTACAGGCGGTAGCTCGCCTGCTGGGAATGTCACCCGGTACTGGCCGTTCCCATCTAGCTGATTGCCGCTTATGTCGTAATCGGTAAAGTAGTATCGCGTCTCCTCTTGCACGTTTTCGAAGATGTTGGAGCGCGCGCTGGCCGTACGATTACGATAGTTGGTTCCCCAGTTTGCGCTATCATAAGAGCGCTGCCAGCCATTGCCAGCGGGTTCGCCGTTTTCACTCCAACGAAGAAAGCCCTCAATAACACCGCTCTCAGTTTGTTTGGCAGCTTCGATCATTGTGTTCTTGATAGGTCGATTTTGCTTGGCGGCGGCCACCAGCGTTCGATATTGGTCATACAGCGGCTCCTCGCCGGGCAACGGGGGTATGCGCTCGAGAATCTCCGCGAGCTGATCGAGGAAGCCCGTTGGATCAACCCACTTAGGCGAGCTCCGCTGTATCCAGCCCATGGGATAGGGAATGCGTGGTGCATTACTCCAGTCGAAAGTGCGCCACTGCCCGTCGAACTCGGTCAGAGGGTACATAAGAATTTGATCGATGATTGGTTGTATAGCCGCGCGGTCCTCAGCTGTATCGTTCATAAAAACCCGGGGGATAATGAACGCAATATTGGTGGTGGATCTGAATACGGCTTCTATGCCCGAAGGGGTCTCGCCGTTCCAATCGGGTCCCACCACCAGATAATGGCCGCGTTTTGTCCCATGTTGCAGTCCAATGGGTGCTATCTGGTCTGTGCGGGCGTCGTAAATCGCGTACACCCAGTATCGATCGTCGAAATCAGGCACCTGCAGCACAATAGGCCCTTCTTCCAGATTCATCATGCCCGCGCCGTAAACCACATCCTGATTCGGACAGGCGACAAACTTTTGGTCGGGTTTGATGTAGTCAGCCAGCATGGCCAGCTGCCCTGGTGGCGCCACTGGCGCAACGCCCATGAGATGGCCCGCTTTTGGCACCCGGCCAACTCGATGATAGCGTGTCAACATATTGGCCAGGGGCCAGCCCCAAAGATAGGCCTGGGCGGCGGTTTTTTCCGCCTCTTCGATACTCATTGAAACACCGGCTACCGGCGTGTCTTCCGATGTGCAGGCCGCGCAAAGCAGCGTTAAAAATGCCATTGCTTTTATCGTCAGTGATTTCGAGAAACTCATGATGTACTGTCGCCTTTGTTAAGGTTATTTTGCCGATCTACTGAGAACTATACTCGCGCACAATACAGGGTTGAAGGGCGTACCTTGCCTTATCGCGCTGAGCGGGTCAGTTCGAGGCATATCGTCCAGTACTGGCCAAGAGTGGTAAAGTTAAATGATTAGCTCGATTCCTAAGTTACCTGCTACCTTGGGTAATTTAGTTAAAAATACACACTGACCTTTTTCTTTATCCAGGGGTCATAGCCGCACTCCAGTGTTTCAAAAAGGTGATTTACGGTGGTGCTATTGACAAGAAAACCCGGTTTGTTAGCGGCGACTTTGTGCACGCTCTTTACAATGGCGGCCTGTTCGCAGCGTGAGGGCCAACACAGTTCTGAAGGACATGACGTCGTTTCCGACGTGACGGGCGGGCAGGTTGAGACGCCCTCTGCTGCGAGTGACCAGGCTGAAAAATTCCAAACCTTCCTTGCGGAAGGCTATGCCGCGGATATGGCCCGGGCACCGCTGACGGCAAGCATACGGGGGGACAGACGCAACCAGGATAAGTGGGATTCCTATGCGGAGTCCTTTCTGGACGAATCTCGAGCGATAGCTGAAGAAAGACAGGCTCAGTTGGCGCAGTTTGATCGAGATACCCTGAGCACCGCCGATCAGCTGTCCTACGATATCTATTCTGAAGTTCTGGAAGGCGCGATAGCTGCAGATAACTTTCGTCATCATCAATTCGTTATTCAGCAGTTTCGCGGCCCGCATACCAACGTCCCCAGCAACTTGATTAATTATCATCCGATTGGAAATCTGGCCGATGCTAATGCCTACATCGAGCGTCTTAATGGGGTTGAGGGCATGTTCAGTGAGGTGATAGAGCAGCTCGATATTCGAAGTGAGAAGAATTTTCTGCTTGCCGCTTGGCAGTACCCGCAAATTATCCAGGCAGCCGAAAACGTCGTCACCGGATTTCCATTTGACACATCCGCGGAAGATTCGGTGATCTGGGCGGATTTTTCGAGCAAAGTTGGCGCTCTCGATATCGATGGCGACACGCGAGATCAGCTTCTTGAGACTGCTCGGACAGCTCTGCTTGACGTCGTCGGACCAGCGTATAAACAACTGATCGCGGTGCTGCAGGCGCAATCAGAAAACGCTTCGGATGCCGACGGTGTCTGGAAGTTTGATGACGGGGATGCGTTTTATGCAGAACGTCTGGCTTGGTACACGACAACCGATCTGAGCGCGCAGGAGATACACGACCTTGGTCTGCGGGAGGTCGCACGCATTCACAGCGAAATGGAATCGATCAAAGACGCTGTAGGATTCGAGGGCTCACTCGAAGCATTTTTTGCTTATTTACGTGACGATGACCGCTTCTATTATCCTGATACCGAAGAGGGAAAGGCGGCTTATCTGGCCGACGCGATGGCAATCATTGAAACCATGTATGGTCGTTTACCCGAACAGTTCGGCTTGATGCCAGAAGCTGAGCTTGAGGTGAGACGGGTGGAGGCGTTCCGTGAGAAGACCGCCGGTAAGGCGTTCTACCAGCGTCCACCGGGGGATGGATCTCTTCCGGGGATTTATTACGCGAACTTACACAACATGAGAAACATGCCAAGGTATCAGATGGAAGCACTTGCCTATCACGAAGGCGTACCGGGGCATCATATGCAGATCGCCATTTCGGGTGAGCTGGAGGATGTGCCCGAGTTTCAAAAACATACGCGTTTCGTCGGGTATATCGAGGGGTGGGGGCTCTATAGTGAGCTGCTGCCCAAGGAGATGGGCTTCTACCAGGATCCTTACGCCGATTTCGGTCGGCTCGCGATGGCACTGTGGCGAGCGGCACGGCTGGTAGTCGATACGGGCATACATAACTTACGTTGGACACGTGAACAGGCGATAGAGTATCTGGTGGCGAATACACCAAACTCTCGCGCGGACTGTACGCGCGCGATAGAGCGCTATATAGCGATGCCCGGCCAGGCGACTGCCTACACCGTTGGTAAGCTGAAAATTCTTGAATTACGCGAGCGCGCGCAGGCGTCCTTGGGTGATAATTTCGATATTCGCGCCTTTCACGACGAGATACTCAAGGATGGGGCAGTACCTTTATCGATCCTGGAACAAAAAATTGACGCGATGATAGCGAATAGCCTCGAAGCCAACGCTGTTTCCTCCTAAAAGTCATGGGCTGCCCCGCTGACTGCGTTAACCCGGTGCAGCCAGCGGAGGCTGTATGCCGGCTTTTCTCATTGTGCGCGCGGTCTGATCGATCCTTCCTGCAATCGAATGATATTTCACCCCTAACAACCAAGGCCACCATCGCTAGGTCAGCCTGATCCTGCCATGGGCTGCTTACTTGCAGCATGGTGAAAAACGCTATCTTGCAAGGTTTTCGTGACTGAGTTAGATGGTGCAAGCTGTTTAAAATTGAGCAGGGTCCCTGGATAGGGGTTCTTGTCTAATTATTATTTCCTATGCTCAATAATGTTTCCTATACTCATGGTCAATAATTGTTAATGGGGGGTACCATGGTTCGTTTACTTAGTCTTCTTATCGCGTTCGCGCTGGTTGGTATAGTCGGCTGTACGCAGGATGAAAAAACAGCGCTTCGCAATGAGGTGGCCAGAGAGCTGATCGCGCGTCGATCCGATCTCACCGTCGCCGATCCACAAGGGCAAATCACTCGAGGTTCTGTTACTGGGCAGGCCACCGCTAAAGGCTACGATCATCCTGATCAATATTTAGCCGAGTTCGCGACGAAAATTGCGGAAAACATGGAACCTGTAATGATCCATGAGAGCGAAATTGCGCAAGCGGCGCAGAAGCTCGCGGCTTTGGAGAAGAAGACGGGCAGAAAACCCAACATCATGATCTTTTTGATGGATGATGTAGGCTGGATGGACCCTGGCTTCAATGGCGGTGGAGTAGCCTTAGGTAACGCCACGCCAACGATGAATGAGTTGGCACATAATGGCCTGGTTCTCACATCGGCTTACTCCACACCGTCCTGTACACCCACGCGAGCGACCATCCACACGGGTCAGAACCCTCTGCACCACGGCTTGTTAAGGCCGCCGATGTATGGTGAAGCCGGTGGGCTAGATGGCACTATGACCTTTCCTAAGGTCTTGCAGAAGCAGGGCTATGTTACCCAAGGTGTCGGTAAGTGGCACATGGGCGAGAACGAGGGCTCCTTGCCGCAAAATGTCGGTTACGACGACTACTATGGCTTTTTGGGTGTATCGGACATGTACACTGAGTGGCGTGATCAGTACTACAACCGTGAGGTCGCTCTTAGCCCTAAACGCTATGCACTCTTAGAGATCATGCCGTTCGACCACTACAACACCCATTGTACGTCGGACGACAAAAAGAAGTGTAAAGATGAATACCAGATCAACTTGACGACAATCACTGAGCTTGATCAGGACTGGGCCGCATATAGCGAAAACTTCATTCAAGAGATGGAAGGCAACGATAAACCCTTCTTTTTGTACCACGCCACGCGGGGTTGCCATTTCGATAACTATCCCAACGATGAGTACGCCGGCAAATCTCATGCTCGTACAGTGTTTTCAGACTGTATGGTAGAAGTCGATGATATTCTCAAACGTCTTGTTAATGCGCTGAAGGAAACTAACCAGCTAGAAAACACGCTGATCTTTTTGACATCAGACAACGGCCCCGAATGTGAAATCCCGCCCCACGGCAGGACACCGTTTCGCGGGTGTAAGGGCTCTAGCTGGGAGGGTGGGGTGCGTGTGCCCACTTTCGCCTACTGGCCGGGCATGATTAAGCCGGGGCGCTCCGACGGCCTGTTTGATCTGGCGGACTTGTTTCACACCGCTATCTCATTAACGGGTATTAAGGGCGCAGATATTGGTGGCCTGGTACCAAGCGATCACTATTTAGATGGCGTTGACCAACTCTCTTACCTCCTAGGCGACCAGCATCTGTCGAATCGTTATAGCCGCATATACACGATGAATCAGTTCCCATCGGCGGTGAGAATCGATGAATTCAAGGGCAGCAGCGTGGTCGAACTCGAGCAGGGTATTTTTCAACGTGGCTATACAGGCGGATTCAGTGGGGCGGTCGTTCCTAATACCGGTGGAGTCGTTGTCACTAACCTGTATACCAACCCGCAAGAGGATACGAGCATAGGTATTCGCCATATTCCTATGGGCGTGCTGCTTGGGGCTGAGGGTAAGCGCTACAACGACGTTTTGAAGAAGTTTCCAATCGATATCAAGGTTGGCTTTCAGTAAGCTCTATGGCTCCGCGTTCGGGGATTTCTGAACGCGGAGTGCGTTTTATGCCGGGCTGTTCCTTTACGTGTCGGCGAGACGGTTGCGTATCTCCAGAGTTTAAGTCTATTAGCGTGCATCGCTAGAGAGGGCCGGGCTGACGGCATTGGATTGGTTACTATTTTCCAGCTGTCTTCGCAGACTTACGCTTGCGGGCCCAGACCGGCTCTCAAAAGCTTGGTCGCCAAAAAGCGGGTTTACAGACAAACCAAACTATCCATGCCTGCGGAGTCTTTGAACGGGCTTATGTCTCTCGTAGGTCCGGATAAGTAGACACTTAATCGCGCGGCTAGCTTTAGAGTAAACCCCTGGCTCATCTGATCTACGATTCGGGTGGGCTGGGTTCACTCTGGGGCAATTCTTCGTCTGCCGATTCCCCCGCCCGGTCCATGAGCAGGTTCATTATCAACTCCACCTGACGGGAGCTCGTTTCGTTTAGCTGTTCTTGCTGTGCTGACAGCGTCTGCTCGATAGCTGTGTAGCGAGCGCTCTCTTCGGCCATCATTTGACGCAGGTCGTTCGTCAGCTGCGCCTCGGTCATCATTTGACGCAGGTCGTTCGTCAGCTGTGCCTGACTTTTATCGCGCAGAAACATATGGATATGGGAAACCAGCAGCGCTGAAAGCAAGACTGCTAACAGCCAGTTTGATACGGAACCTGGTGGGTTTCTGAGCTCCTGTGGCGAAATAGAATCAGGCCTTTGGTATTGAGTATCGCGCTGCAGGTGAAGCGTCCCATTATGAGTTTGGGCCTGTTCTCGATCTGTTTTGGCGGCCGATCGCCCATGGCGCGAAGTCTGGTCTGGCTTTCGCTCAGCAGAAGCGGCGGCGGTATTTCTGTGATTTACGCTGTGATCTGGCTCTATGTCGCTGTCGTTTGCGGCACTGATTTGATATACCTCAGCCTTATTGAGCGCATCAACAAGCTGTTCGTCGGTGACATTCTTAGGAATCACGGCCACTGCACCCAGGATCTTCGCTTCGCGAATGTATTGAGGTGCAGCCTGAGACGTATACATGACTACGGGGATGCGTCGTGTGCTGTTGTCGGCCTTGAGGCGCTCCAAAACCTGAAAGCCGTCTAAACCCGGCATTACGTGATCTAAAAAGATGACATCGGGTGTATGATCCCGCAACAACTTGAGTGCATGGCTGCCGTCTTTTGCAGACTCCACAACCACATCAAATTGATCCAACTGGTGTTTGAGCACAGCTCTCGCAGTTAAAGAGTCATCGACTACCAACGCGTTTCTAGCAAACATAGTCACCACCTCTACGTGCCCGGCCGTCACTGTTTGAAGGACGCGCCTGGGATCCCAACCTTTACTCTAAAGCAGAGTTTCTTGTGACAGGCAGCGAATTGTTTCGAAAAGTTGAGATAATTGCGCGTTTACTTACCTGCGCCGCGATGGCGATAAAGCATAGGTCAACGGGAGTGCCAAGAAGAGTTCAATTCGGCGTACGCACTCGCGGTATCAAGGCATGAGTCTTGTCGTTAGATGGTTTGTCACGCCGCCTTTTTGATCTTTGCGAGATTCGCCCGTCCGTTAGCTGCTGCCGATGCCATGCGATACGCTTGGTAACGGCCCCGCTTTGTCTATGTGTGTACAGCTTCGTATGGGTTCTTGTCGAGTTGTGTACAGCTGGCGGGCTGGCGTCGGTGTGATATAACATATCATTTTCGCGAGAGGTGTATGCCGCTTTGTCTGAACTAAACGCTCTCCAGTTATCTGATGGTTATGCTTGTTTGTCGCATGCTATCGGCGATAAATCTGGTGTATTACGGCAAATCATTCGCCCGGAAGTGAATCTGGCGCTTTGGCAGCGTCCCGCTCTGCGGGATATCGTGCGTGAAGTGTCAGGTGCCGATGTGCTGCAGTTAGCAGATGTACGGCAGTCCACCTCCATAGATTCGTTCGACGCTGACGTGGCATCGTTGTTGGGCCGACAAGGTCTTGATCCCGATGCCTATGGCGGCTTGAGAGCGGATTTAAAACATTTGGCCGAGCTGTTTTTTACCATTGGGAAGATAAACAATGCACAGTTCCGTCTGGTGGGTACCGATCGAGACGATTGTAAACGCTTTCATGTGGATCGTAAGCGTCTGCGAATGCTCTGCACTTACAGAGGCCCCGGCACTGAGTGGCTGACCGATGCGCAGGTCGATCGCGTGGCACAAACACGATGTGCCCCGAATAGTGCTATGATTCGCTACGGATCGCCCATGAAGTTTCAACATTTTTGGGTTGGCATTATGAAAGGGGATCCTGACAACCACGGGCACGGTTTGGTGCATCGCTCACCGCCTATTGAGGCTGCGGGTGACTGCCGCGTTTTGTTTTGTATGGACTGTTGAATTATGGCACTGATCGATCTACTAAACATAGCAAAGCTCTTTAGCGGAGAGGTTGAGGAGCTTAGCCATGAGGCCTATAAGGAACTGCTGCTGATGGTACTGTCGCGCGCGACGGACGTGGATGCATATACTCACCCCGCCGAAGTCGATATCGTTAGGGATGTACTGTGCAAATACCTCGACGAGGATGTCAGCAGTGCTGACGTACATATTGCTGCCAAATCCAAACTCTATGAAACCGCGCCTATCAAAAAGTACGTCTCCCACGTCGGGTCAAGGCTATCGAAGGAAAATCGTATCTCGATGGTAAATGCCCTCATCGAAGTCCTGCGTGCCGATGATCGTGTTGCGAGTGCAGAAGCTGGATACTTCAATATGATCTGTAAGTCACTGAAGCTGAACTTCGCAGATGTTGCAGGCCTTAGGTCGAGTTAGGCCTTGCGGTTGTCCACGCCATACAGATAGCCTTTCGCGCAATAATTTCACTCTCTCGCTTGTTTTCACGCGCTATTTGCGTGGTAAGGGCATATGCATGACGTCCAGTTCCCACTGGGTGCTCATTGCCTGATGGAGAAATCAGACCTACTATCTGTGTAATACGAACAAGAAAGAGCCTTTTATGAGAAATTTCGAGCGTATGACAAAGGCGGAGGTCATCAATGCGCAGCGTGCATGGGCCAAAGCTGTGGTCGATCAGGATGTGGAGGGTCTGCTTGCGCTGTACGACTTTGGCACGGCCGATGAACCGCTGTTATTTAAACCTACATTAACGGATGTTATCAGGCTCGATGAAGCGGGCGCCCGGTCCTATTTTGTCGGTGGCAACCCGGATTACCCACATGACCATGGATTTTTGTTTAATGAATGGAAGCATGTGGACTTCCAAAGCGCAGTCGGACCCGTTTTGAAAGCGGGCGGCATGGGCTACAAGGATATGGGGCACTACACCTTTGTTAAAGATACCGGTGATGCGACACGCGCCGACTATACGTTTGCCTATCACAAGCTCAACGGAAAAATACTCATCTCACTGCACCATTCTTCGCTCACCTGGTTTCCTCCGGCGACTTAAGTCGAAGCGCATGATAGCTCGGTCCCATTCAGTTTTCGGGGTGGATGAGGAGTTTGAAAAGGAGTCTGCTTTTACTGTCTTCAGACGCCAGTAGTGAGTTGGGGCTGAATATAAATTGCCTGAGCACACTAAAACTGCTGCGGTCGGTAACCTGAATCCGTAAGCCGTGTATTTTACCGGATGAATACTAATTCCGTTCCTGCAACCAGGCGATGACTGTTGAGGCCAGCCGTCCCGGAGCGGGACTGCCTTGTTCATCAGCATAAGCCTGAATAAGCGAATCGAACTGCCAGCCGCTGTGACCTAAGTCTTCTTGTAGAACAAAGGTCGCCGTCCCTGGTCTTTGCTGATTGACGGTATCGACGATGATTTCGTGGCCATGGCGGGTTTCAAACTGATCGAATTCGTGGAATACCACTAATACGTCGGCGTTAAGTTCCGCCCAGGCCGCTAGAAAGTTCTGCTGGGCCGCCTGCTGATGCCACGCAAATGGACGCCCGTAGTGATCGTTTGAGCCCAGTCCGCGCACATCCTTTCGAACTGCCTCCATGCGCTCATCATCTCGGGCGATATCATCAGGATGTCGACCTTTGACAAGGTATTCGGTGTGAAAGATCGCTCGAGCGTTCATTTGTTCATGAATGGAATCGGCTGATATCAGTTCCGGTCGACGCTCCAAATAAAATCGATCGAAATTCAGCATACGCTCAAAATGCGTCAGGCCGCCGCCGCCCTGAACGACAACACCCGCGATATTCACGCCCTTATCTTGCAGCGCTTTTGCGACCAGCGGCGCAGTAGTGGAGCCGAGGCTGGATCCGAAGACAAATACCGCGTCAGAATTGAGCAGTGGATTATTTAATAGCTGCGTGAATGCAGCGATATAGTGATCAACTTCAGTATCGTAGTCTAGTTCGCTGCAGGGTGGGCCTTCGCTATCACCCGAACCGGCGCGTTCCACTCTGACCATTGCCAAGCCGCTATCTCGAGCGATCTGCGCCAGACTGCTTTTTGCACTGGGAAGCTCGATGCTGCCACAGGAGACCCACTGGGTGAAAAGCAGGGGTCGCAACGGTGCTTCAGCACCATCGGGTATGGTGATTAAGCTTCGCAAGCGAATCCCATCTTCAACCTCGGCAGAGCCGTAGTAAGTGCTGAAGCCGTCTACGTTTTCGAGTGGTTTGTCTACCGTTCGAGGTAGGTCGAACGTTGCAATGTCAGGTAGGCTGGATGTCTGAGCGGCTGCACTTGAGGTGACGAGAATGTAGCAGGCACTGGGTATCAGGTATTTGAGTACTTCGCGATATTTCATACTGGGGCATCACTCTGGGCTGCTTGAGTTCCTTCAGGAGGAGAGATAGTGACCTGAATTTCAGTAACATAGTCCTCGGGTCGCCTGGCCAACATTGCTTTAGGCAGGGCGTAATCTGTCTGATCCGCTCCAAAGCGTCTATAGGTTTCGCGGACGGGGCCGTTGTGCTTGAGGCCGGCCTCATCTATCCAGTCTAGCAAGCGTTGTGTTACGTCGGCGGTTTGAGCATACGAACCCGAATAGGTGGCTGCGGCGGCAACCTGAGCGCCAGCCAGGAGCGTGGTGGGTAGTTGCTCGATGCGATCATCGCGTACTGGTATGCATACCTCGACATGTGCCGGTTCTGAAGAGCCTGTCTCATGAATCAACATGAATGGCGAGCGGTTGGCTCTGGCATTGAGTTCGGCAACGACGCTCTCGGCTTGCTCGAACGTATCCGTGACTATGCCATCCTGCGTCACCGCCGGTATTTCTCGCACATACACAAACTCTGGTTCTATGCTGACTAAACGAACCTGATCTATGGCGTTCATCCCTTTTTTGGCCACCGCACCCAGTAAGCTTTCCGCCACTTTGAGGCGACTCTCTATCCTGGCTTTCTCTTTTAACAAGTAAGCTCGCTGGCGGCGCAAGGTGGCCAATAGCTCCGGTTCATCCCTGGCGTGCAGCTCGCGAATATCTGCTAAAGAAATGCCGGCTTCCCGTAAATTGACCACCCGGGTGGCGTCTTCTACCTGTGAGGGGTCATAAAATCGGTAGCCGGATGTGGCATCTACGCTGCTGGGGTGTAACACACCCGCTTCTGCATAGAAGCGCAGCGCTTTGACCGAGAGACCGGTCAGGCGGGCGAATTCACCTATCTTTAGTTTCGCAGACATGGAG
>JBCDFM010000122.1:0-11280 GCA_039178015.1 Pseudomonadota bacterium | reverse complement strand
TCGGTCGGTGGCGATTGAAAAGCTGTCACCTGCCGCGAAGGTGCGCGCAATTCTGCGCTATTCGGCCCTGCCGGGGAGTTCCCGCCATCACTGGGGTACGGACCTCGATGTGTATGACGCAGCAGCGATAGAGCCCGGTTACCGCCTGCAACTATCGCCGCAAGAGGTCGAAACCGGTGGTGTGTTTGATGCCATGCACTGCTGGCTGGATGAGTGCATGGCTACCGGCGCATCCTTCGGATTCTATCGACCCTATCATATTGATCGCGGCGGTGTTGCACCCGAGCGCTGGCATTTAAGCTACGCGCCTATTGCCACAGACTGCGAAGTGCGCCTGTCTAAAGAGGTGTTGACGGCCTGTTGGCGTGAACACGCGGCGGTTGAAGAAGATTTGCTGTTAGCCGAGCAGGTTAGGGCCGACTTGGCGCAGATTATGGCTGATTTCGTACGGGTAGCGCCGGACTGGTGCCCGGCGCAGTATCGAGAGCCTATCCAGCCAGGTTAGCCGCTTCGCCTGCCTTGGCCTGGGCATGTAAATGACCAAAGTGTTTATCGTAGTCGCGCTCCGCCGCTGCGATCACTTCGAGCGCTCTCTCACGGCCATATACGTAGTCGACAGTGACGTTGTTTTGCTTGCCGGGAATAAGCTTATAGGTCGAAAAATAGTGTTGGAGCCGTTCAGTGGTTACCGCTGGCAGGTCCGAGATATCCTGCACTTCGCCCCAGATATTATCGCCGGTAAGAACGGCTACTATTTTATCGTCTGCCTCGCCGCCGTCGATCATTTGGATGCCGCCCACCACCCTGGCTTTGAGAATAATATCAGCGCGGGTGATGTGGCGTTCAGAGTGGATACAAATATCGAGTGGATCGCCATCGGCCTTATCTGCCTGTGGGCAAAGCTGGGCGACCTCGTCAGCGCAGTAGGTGCGCGGTATGAAGCCATACAGAGCAGGCGGATTGGAGGTACTGCGCTGTGGGCGATCCACCATCAAGAAGCCCGAGCCCTTGTCTAACTCGTACTTGACCACATCCGAAGGCGTCATTTCGACATAAACCTGCACCACGTCGGGTGCACAGTCTTCGGTGCGGGCGTGTAGACCGTGCCAGGGATGTCTGCGCCAACGGTTAAAGCCACTGTTTCCGTACATACTTCTGGATCTCTGAGGTCGTGAAAGAGGCGCGTATTGTACAGCCTGCGTACCCCTAAATCTTGTCAAAAAACGGCAATATTGCGGTGACTGTTAGGGTAACGAATGGTGCTCAGCTTGACTGATCCGGGGATGTTGAGGTCGTCAAGGACAGCGATGTATCGCCGAAATTTTCAGCTACAGCCGACTAGCTTACCAGGGCTGCACCGTGTGGATGTTGACGGGGTAGCAATCACAGCTTTGGCCTCGCGTCTGCCCGGGGAAGAGCAGGCCGCCCACCCCGTTGCGCATCGTCTTGGACAACTGAAACCGGGTCAGATAATGCTGCGCTTGTAATCCCTTACATCATACTTTGAAGCGGCGTTTTAGTTTGCGCGGTACCGGGGTGTTCTTCAGGCGCACATAGACTGGCAGCCCTTTGCGATAGCTGGGGTAGGCTTCGCCTGCGATCAGAGGTTGAAGGTATTCAACGGCTTTTTCGGTGATGCCAAAGCCGTCACGGGAGATGAAGTTGCGCGGCATTTTTTTCTCCCGGTTGGCGACCTTTTCCAGCGATGCTTCACCGATACTCCAGCTGTAGCGCTTACCTTTGCCGCGCACAATGCAAGGCATGATCGCATTTTTGCCGCTGAGCGCGAATTGCACCGCCGCCTCACCCAGCGCGTAGGCCTGATCGACATCGGTTTGAGAGGCGATATGCCGGGCTGCCCGCTGCAAATAGTCAGCGACCGCCCAGTGGTATTTGTATCCCAACTCATCCTTGACCATGGCTGCCAGAGTTGGGGCTAAGCCACCGAGTTGGCTGTGACCAAAGGCGTCTTTTAGGCCAGATTCCGCGAGAAAGCGACCATCTTTATATTGAGCGCCTTCAGAGGCGACAATAACGCAATAGCCTTGCCGTTTGACCGTGCGTCGAATGCGCGCCAGAAACTTCCCGCGGTCAAAGGCAATCTCCGGAAACAAAATGATGTGTGGCGCGTCGCCGTCTTGCTCGGCAGCCAGGCCACCTGCCGCTGCAATCCAGCCAGCGTGGCGCCCCATGACTTCCAGAATGAACACCTTCGTAGACGTTTCGCACATGGATGCTACATCCATCGCGGCTTCCCGTGTGGAGACTGCGATGTATTTAGCGACTGAACCAAAGCCGGGGCAGTTATCCGTTTCGGGCAGATCATTGTCGATGGTCTTCGGGACGTGTATCGCCTGTATGGGGTAGCCCAGGGTCGCGCTCAACTGCGATACCTTAAGGCAGGTATCGGCTGAATCGCCGCCCCCGTTATAAAAAAAGTAGCCGATATTGTGTGCCTTGAAGACGTCGATCAGGCGCTCATACTCCGCGCGGTTTTCCTCCAGGCTTTTCAATTTGTGGCGGCAGGAACCAAAGGCGCCGGATGGGGTAGTCATCAAACCGCGAATAGCGGATTTGCTCTCCTTGCTGGTGTCGATCAGTTCTTCGCGCAATGCGCCAATAATGCCATTGCGCCCGGCGAGGACTTTGCCAATATGATCGCGGTGCTTTGCTGCGGTTTCGATAACGCCGCAGGCAGAGGCGTTAATCACCGCGGTGACGCCGCCCGACTGGGCGTAGAAAGCATTTTTTTTCGGCATAGAGAGTCCTTGCTTTGAGCCGGTCGCGCCCTGGATTGAGCTGCCAGGCAGGGCGCTATCATACGTAAGTTGGCGCAATTTGTAGACCAGCGCGACCGTCGCAAAGGGGTGAATTTCTGCAGATTGCATCCGGGTGCGTGCTACCATTGGCCGCTTTGTTTGGCTGGACAGTTGCGACATGTCGAAAGGGCACATTCATATCCTGGGCATCTGCGGCACTTTCATGGGTGGCCTCGCCCAGTTAGCCAGCGCCATGGGCTATCGAGTGACCGGATCGGACAGCGCGGTCTACCCCCCTATGAGCACGCAGCTAGAGGCGGCGGGTATCAAGATAATGGAGGGATATCAACCTGCACACTTGATGCCACATCCGGATTGTGTGGTGGTGGGCAACAGCATGAGTCGTGCCAATCCGGCGGTCGAATACCTGTTAGATGAGGGGCTTGCCTATACCTCAGGCCCGCAATGGCTAGCGGAGCACATACTGCGCGACAAATGGGTGCTGGCAGTCGCCGGTACCCATGGCAAGACCTCTACCAGTAGCCTACTGGCCTGGATTCTCGAATACGCCGGCATGGCCCCGGGATTTCTGATCGGTGGTGTGCCAGCCAATTTCGGTGTCTCGGCACGTCTCGGAGAAACCGACTTTTTTGTGGTGGAAGCGGACGAGTACGATACCGCGTTTTTCGATAAGCGTTCCAAGTTTGTGCATTACCGGCCGCGCACGCTGTCGATCAACAATCTGGAGTTTGATCACGCGGACATCTTTCCCGATCTGGCCGCGATTCAGCGTCAGTTTCATCACCTGATTCGCACCGTACCGGCATCCGGACAAATCATTTGTCCACGCGGTGTGGCGGCCATTGATGAGACCCTTGAACAGGGCTGTTGGACGCCGGTTGCTGACTTTTCAACTAACAAAGTTGACCACGCCAGCTGGCGTGCCGTCGACATTGCCGAGGATGGCAGCGAATTTGGCGTGGTGCTGGATGAGGAAGCCCCGGTGCATGTCAACTGGTCACAGTGTGGATTGCACAATGTGCAGAACGCTTTGGCGGCAATGGCCTGTGCCAGACATGTTGGTGTATCAGTCGCGGTATCGGCTGCCGCGCTCGGTGATTTTCTGGGAGTCAAACGGCGGTTGGAGTTGCTGGCTGAAGTCAACGGTATTGCCGTCTATGATGACTTCGCGCACCACCCCACTGCGATTGAAAGTACGCTGCACGGCCTGCGGGCCAGGGCGGGCGACGGTCGCGTTATTGCGCTGATAGAACCGCGCTCCAACACCATGCGTATGGGAAAGCACCGCGAGCGGCTGGCAGCGTCCACGGCACAGGCTGATCGTGTTTACTGGTATCAGCCGCCTGAAATGAACTGGTCGCTGGAGTCTGTGGTCGAACACAGCCAGACCCCAGCCCAGTTGCTTAACAGCCTTGATGAACTGGTTCGCGTAGTGGTAAGTGAGGCGCAAGCAGGCGATCAGATCGTTGTTATGAGCAATGGCGGATTTGGCGGTATTCACCAGACACTACTGGACAATCTGAATAAGGCAGATGCCTCATGAGTAACACCCTTTTGCGGGTATACGACCGTTTGATACTGGCCCACCCCTGGATGGTGCTGGGGCTGTTTGTATTGCTGGTAGGAGGGTTTGCCACCCAACTCGGCAAGATCAAGCTGGACGCCTCTGCAGACTCGCTGTTGTTACAGGGCGATCCATCGCTGGAGCGATTTCGCGAGATCGGCCGCGAATACAGCTCAGAAGAATTCGTGTTGATCACTTGGAAACCCAATGCCGAGCTGCTGTCCCCGGACTCACTGTTGCCATTGCGTGAGATGGCGGCTGAACTGGAGCAACTGGATGGCGTATCTTCGGTGGTCACCGTGTGGGATGTGCCCTTACTGAACAGCCCGCCGGTCACGCTAGACGACATCACCTCGGACGATCCGCTACCGAGCCTTGAGCAACCCGATCTCGATCTTGAACTGGCTCTGCGAGAGTTTACTACCAGTCCGATCTACGCCGACTTACTGGTGAGTCGCGATGGAGATCTCACGGCAGTGCAGATCAATCTCGAGCGGGACGAGGAGTACAACACGCTGCTATGGGAGCGCGAAGACCTGCGTAAATTGGCGCGCGATAATAGCCTGAGTGCTGAGCAGTCCCGCCAGCTACGCGAAGTCGAGCAGGCGGTAAAAGTGCGCACCGCACAATCCCTGGAAAAGCAAAGCCAGCTGGTAGCCCAGGTGCGCGCAATTGCTGCGCGTTACAGCGATCACGCCCAGCTTTTTGTCGGTGGGGTGCCGATGATTGCGGCCGACATGGTGAGTTTTGTGCAGAGCGATCTCGTGCTGTTTGGCGGGGCGATCCTGGGCATTATGCTGGTGGCATTGGCAGTGATTTTCAGGCGGCTCCGCTGGGTCGTTATTCCGTTGGTCACCTGCGGTACCACGGTGGTCATTATGCTGGGCCTGCTGGGTGCGCTGGACTGGCGCATGACTGTTATATCGTCAAATTTTGTGGCGGTGCTGCTGATTATTTCGCTGGCACTGAGCATTCATCTTATCGTTAGGTATCGAGAGCTGCACACTGCAGCACCCGAGGAATCTGTACCGGATCGCGTACGCAATACGGTGCGCCTGATGGTCGTGCCCTGTTTTTACACTGGTATCACAACCATGGTGGCGTTTGTATCGCTGGTTGTTTCCGGTATTCAGCCGGTGATCGACTTTGGCTGGATGATGACCGTGGGCATCGTCATCGCACTGCTGACCGCGTTTTTGATGGTACCCACACTGATGCTGCTGTGGCCACGTACCCAGGAAGACCCCCGTGCCGACGACAGTGCACCCTTGACCCTGTATTTTGCGCGCGTGGCGGATAGGTTTGGTGCAATCATTTTGCTGGTGAGCGCTGCAGTGTTTTGCGCGACGCTTTACGGCATCTCAAGATTGGAAGTCGAGAATCGATTTATTGACTATTTCAAAGAGACCACTGAAATCTATCAGGGCATGGAGCTGCTGGATGAAAAGCTCGGTGGCACCATACCGCTGGATATCGTGCTGACAGCGCCCGATTTCAGTACGGCTCTGCCCGGTCTGGAATCGCTGAATACCGATGCGCCACCCGTCGACGAAGACGACCCCTTTGCCGAAGATAGCGATGATTTTTCACAACCGGTGCAAGACAGTTTGGGAACCGACGACTGGGACGATGATTTCGGTGGTGGTTTCGACGATTTTGGCGGCGGCGAAGAAGATTACTTTCAGCCCAGCTACTGGTTTAGTCTGCAAGGCATGCGCCAACTCGATGCCGTGCATGCCTATATCGATTCTCTGGCCGAGACAGGCAAAGTGCTCTCCCTTTCCACGACTTTTGAAGTGGTTAGGGACCTGCTGGGTGACGATATCGGTAGCGTGGAATTGGCACTGGTTCAGAAGTCGTTACCAGAGGACATCAATACGCTGATGGTAGCGCCTTATTTCTCGGTAGATCAGGACCAGGCCCGCATAACGGTGCGTGTTAAGGAGACCAGCAAAACGCTGCGTCGCAATGATTTTCTGAACGAGGTAAGCGATCATTTGCGCAACGACATGGGCATGGAGCCCGATCAGGTCGAGCTCAGCGGTATGCTGGTGCTCTACAACAATGTGCTACAGAGCCTTTTTCAGTCGCAGATTCTCACCCTGGGCGTGGTGTTCCTTGCGATTTTGGTGATGTTTTTGCTGCTATTCCGTTCGCTCAGTTTAGCGCTAATCGCAATAACGCCAACCCTGCTCGCTGCCGGTATGGTGCTGGGTATTATGGGGTTGGTGGGCATTCCACTGGATATCATGACGATTACAATCGCTGCGATCGTGCTCGGTATAGGTGTAGATAACTGTATTCATTACGTGCATAGATTCAAACGGGAGTTCCCGAAGGATGGAAACTACCTCGCCACCATGTATCGCTGTCACGGCAGCATCGGGCGAGCGCTTTACTATACGACGATTACCGTGGTGGTTGGCTTCTCCATGCTCACGCTGTCGAACTTTAATCCCAGCATTTATTTTGGTGTGCTGACGGTGCTGGCGATGGCCGCGGCGGTGGTTGGGGCACTCCTGCTGTTGCCCAGGCTCATCATTCTGTTCAAGCCGCTGGGGCCGGAGACGAGCTGATGCAGTGCCGGCCCAGTTGTGGTGCATGCTGCATCGCCCCTTCTATTACCCAGCCGTTTTATGGCATGCCCGAAGGTAAGGCGGCGGGTCAGCCCTGTGTTCATCTTGATGAGGCATTGCGCTGTCGACTGTTTAACGACCCAAGACGGCCGGAATGCTGCCACCTGTTTCAGGCGGAGTCGGACATTTGTGCGGACAGGCGTGAGGTCGCATTGATCAATCTCGTGCACCTGGAGCAACTCACTATCGGACCCGGCTTGGGTGTCGAAAGCACATGCTGACGGAGCTGCCGCTGTTTCCGCTGTCCGGCGTACTGCTGCCCTATGGCCGCATGTCGCTGCAGATCTTTGAGCAGCGCTACCTCGACCTGGTGCGGGACTGCATGAAGAACGAAAGTCTGTTTGGCGTGGTATGGATCAAACGGGGTGCGGAAGTAGCCCAAAGCGGATCGTCGAGCCCGGAACTGGGCGATTATGGCAGCACGGCGCGCATTGTGGATTGGGATCAATTACCCAACGGTTTACTCGGGCTCACGATTGAAGGAGCGCAGCGCTTTGACCTTGGTTCTACCTCGGTACGATCGAATGGGCTGATGGTGGGAGAGGCGGCCCTCTGGGAGCCTCCCCAGCCGACAGAAACTGAGGCGCGCTGGCAGGCTTTAGTCGATGTCCTGCAGAGCCTGCAGACTCACCCACACGTGCAGCGTATGAACCTGCAGATCGATTTTGAGGACGCCTGGCAGGTGGGCTACACCCTGCTGCAACTACTACCGTTGGAAGAGACGCTTAAATATCAGTTGCTAGGTATCAAGCATATTGATGACCTGATGGCGGAACTGGATACGCTACTCAATCAAATTAGTGGTGAAGATCAAAGCTGATCCGTTGCCTACAGGCGGACCCGCTTTCGATGAGATGCGCAGTGACTTCTGGTTCTGAGCCCCTTTTGGTTGATCGACCCCTGGCGATAGGTTACGACAACGGACTCTGAACGCGGGGATGCGCGATTAGTTTGGAATGTTCTGCTGGCCTTGGTTTTTCCTTTGTTGCAAGCCTTCAGTCTTACGGGTCGTCTCAAAACTCTGCTGTTTTTGTGGTCGGTCTTGGCGTTACTGATACTGTGGGTCATACGGCTTACGGGGTTAGCGCCGAACTGAAAATAAACGAAGCAGTATGACCCACCGTTTGGTTGCCTTGAACAGGCGGGTTTTAAACACTACGATCACATCGGTCTGGTACGAGGTATTCCAGATCCACCTGAAGGTGATCGTATGAAAATTGACTACGACTTCGACCTGGCTCAAGGCATAAAGGAGTTGCGTGAACTCACCGGGGCTGGCCTTTTGGAGTGCAAAAAAGCACTGATACTGCATGGTGGCGATACAGAGCGTGCGCTGGAGACGCTCAGAAAAAGGGGTCGCGGGCCAGCTGAGCCCGAACCGGAAGTTGTTAATTAAAACATCGCGTGACACCTAAGCAGAGCGGGTGGTGCAGCCTAAGCGACCCGGTATGTTGACAACGCCGCTGCGAGCGTCACAGAGCGAGATCAGGATCACTGATGAACAGCATGTCCATCACAATGTCCGGTTTCCAGCCTTTCAGAGCTTTGGCACTGTGTTTACGTATGTTGTCAAGATCAGCGATGGAGGTCACTTGAAAGCCGTCATCGACAATAACGTGTACCAGTAAGTAGGTATTGCGGCCACGCTTGGTAACGCGAAACTCAAGGTCTTGATAGCTTAATTCACCCAGGCTGGCACGCAGCCGCTGCTCTATTTCATCGACCATTGTCTCCTTGGGTGCCATGCCGATGATTTCCCGCAGACTTTGATTGAGGATACCCAGGGGCACCGGCAGGGCCAATGCCACGATGGTAATCAGTAAAATAGGGTCAACCAGTGGCGCATATTCTGAGAGGTCTGAGTGCTCAAGCCACCAGGCGCCAACGAAGCCTAGAAAAACACCGCAGCTAAGTAAGCCGTCCATGAGCCAGGTTTTTGCCTCGACGTTAACAAGATCTGAGTTCGACTGTCGGCCTGCCCGAAACATGAGCGCTGCAACTATCAATGACCCTGAGCTTGCCAGTGCGCCGTACAGCACAGCCAGGCCATATGCCGCCGGATTTCCCCCCTCTAATAAACGTTTGGTCGCCTCGGCACCGGCATAGACGCAGGCAACAAGAATAATCAGCGCCTTGAATAAATTCAGCAAAGGTTCTAATGCGGTGTAGCCGAAGTGGAACAGATCGTCGTCGGGCCGCTCGGCGAGTTTGGCCACCTTGATAGTGAGCAAGGTGACACAGAAGGCAATCAGGGAATAAATACCGTCGAAGAGAATGGCGTCGGAGTTGGTAAGTACGGCGAATACGAGCGCCAGGGCCACGAATCCAATGACACCGATCAGCCCGTAGCGCAGGGCGCGCTGCTCATGTATCGACTGTGTGCTCTTCGTCATACCGCCGGACCTGTTGGCCGCCGCGACTGGCTTTCTGTGTTCGTGCACCGAAGCACAGGGGTCCTAGCCAAAGTTGGGCACCCAGCCACCGCACTCCTTCCAACGATTGACGATCTCGCAGAATAGTTCGGCGGTGCGCTCCGCATCGTAGGCTGCGGAGTGAGCTGCGTTATTGTCAAAGGTGATGCCAGCTTCCGCACACGCTTTTGCGAGTACAGTTTGTCCGTAAGCGAGGCCAGAGAGTGTGGCCGTGTCAAAGTAAGAAAAGGGGTGAAAGGGGTTTCTCTTGATGCCGCAACGCTCCACGGCGGCATTGATAAAGCCGGCATCAAAGTGGGCGTTGTGCCCCACCAGAATGGCGCGAGTACAGGACTGCTCGCGAATTTCCTTGCGGATGGTTTTGAACAGTTCGTCCAACGCCGCGGTCTCTGGGACGGCCTCTCGAAATGGGTGATAGGGATCAATCCCTGTAAATTCGAGCGCTGATGGCTCAAGGTTGGCGCCTTCAAATGGTTGCACATGGTAGTTATGCGTGCGATGCACGGCGAGTAAACCCTCGGTATCCATACGCACAGTGCTTGCTGCGATCTCCAGGATGCCATCGGTGCTGGCGTTAAAGCCGCCGGTTTCAAGGTCAATTACCACCGGTAAAAACCCGCGAAAACGCGTCGACATCAGCTGTTTGGCAGACTCGTCCAAACCGCTAGAGGCTTGCGCTTGTGACGCGCCAACCCACCTGTTCACCCGCGCGCAGTGGGGTCAAGGTGCCATCGCCCAGCGGCAATTGCGCAGGGACGGGCCAGCTTTGTTTGGTTAGGGTCAGTTGATCATCGTTGCGTGGCAGACCATAAAAGTCCGGGCCGAACTCGGAAGCGAAGCCCTGCAGTTTATCCAGCGCGTCCATATGCTCGAAGGCCTCGGCATAAAACTCAATCGCCGCGTGCGCCGTGTAAACGCCGGCGCAGCCACAGCTGCTTTCCTTGCTATGTGTGGTATGAGGCGCGGAGTCGGTGCCGAGGAAGAATTTGGGGTTGCCGGAGGTGGCGGCCTCCAGAAGCGCTTGCTGATGAACATTGCGTTTGAGAATGGGCAGGCAGTAAAAGTGAGGGCGGATGCCACCGACCAGCATATCGTTGCGGTTGTATAACAAATGGTGCGCGGTAATCGTGGCAGCCACCCGAGGCCCGGCGCTGCGCACAAATGCCGCGGCGTCGGCGGTGGTAATGTGTTCGAGCACCACACGCAGGTTTGGGAAGCGTTCCGTGATCGGCTGTAGGTGTCGCTCGATGAAGACCTTTTCACGATCAAAAATATCGATATCAGAATCGGTTACCTCGCCGTGCACCAGGAGCGGAAAGTCGGCCTCTTGCATTGCAGCGAAGGTGGGGTACAGGCTTTCCAGGCTGGCGACCCCCGCGTCAGAATTGGTCGTGGCACCGGCTGGATACAGTTTGGCTGCATGCACGAAGCTGCTGTTGGCGCCAGCCTGAATGTCTGCAGGCTGCGTTTGGTCAGTCAGGTAGAGTGTCATCAGCGGCTCGAAGCGGCGCGATAAAGGCGCCATCGCCTCCAGGATGCGCTGGTGATAGGCCGAGGCGATTGCCACGTTGGTAACTGGCGGCGTCAGGTTGGGCATGACGATAGCACGACCAAAATAGCGGGCCATGTCTGCGCAGGTATGCTCCAGCGCGATGCCGTCGCGCAGGTGGACGTGCCAGTCATCCGGGCGGGTTATGGTGAGTTCGATCACGTCAGATGGCCACTGTATAGAGGTGTTTGTGCCACTGCATGCTACCGTAAAGCAGCGGTAGCTGAAACTGCCAGACCCTAGAGGTTTGTATCCTGGCTTGATTGGCTGGGAATTGACCCCTGCCGGGGGTAGAATGGCCGGCTTTTCGAAGCAGCAC
>JBCDFM010000121.1:0-11323 GCA_039178015.1 Pseudomonadota bacterium | reverse complement strand
GGCTTTGAAATAACTTCGAAAATCTCATCTGAAAATAGCGTGGCTCCCAGCGGTATATAACCCGAGGTAATGCCTTTCGCGCAGACGATCATGTCCGGTTGAATACCGAATTCTTCTACAGAAGCAAAAAAATGCCCCAGCCGGCCAAAGGCTGTCACAACCTCGTCAGCGATAAACAGAATGTCATGCTCCGCGCATCGTTCCCGAATTCGTCTCAGATAGCCGGGAGGTGGCACCACGACACCGCCGCTACCCATGATTGGTTCAGCGATAAACGCACCCACGCGATCCGCACCCAGTTCAGCCACCTTGTTATCGAACTCCTGTAGGAGATGGTCGGTAAACTCCTCCAAACTCATTGAATCGGGGCGCCGGTAAGGGTTGGGCTCCGACAGGTGATGAATAAAGTCAGTGAGCCAGCGATAGTGTTCGGGTGCATCCGGATATCTGCCCGTCAAGGAACTCGCCAGGAAAGTGCTGCCATGGTAAGCGGACTTGCGCGATAGGATATGTTGCTTCTCTCGCTTACCACGCCGGCTCTGATAGTAATGCACTAGCCGGACTGCCGAGTCATTCGCAGCAGAGCCACTGCATGAGTACATCACGTGGTTCAGATCACCCGGGGCCAGTTCAGCCAACCGCCGTGACAACTGTACCGCGGGCGAATTCGTGGTATCTGTAAAGGTAGAGTAATAGGGTAGCGTTTCAGCCTGCGCCGCCATGGCTTGCGCCAGCTCGCGGCGCCCGTAACCGACATTTACACACCACATACCACCTAGACCGTCAAGATAGCGGTTCCCGTCAGAGTCATAGACGTGACTCCCCTCCCCGCGTGCAATGACCAGGGCACCGTGCTCCTGCAGGGATTCAAACTCCTGCCAGGGGTGCAGAAAGTGGCGCTTATCAGCCGCTCGTAACGCGGCGGTGTCAAAATTCATGTTGTCCCCTCTAACCGCATCAGCAACCAGTCTTTAAACGCTTTCACTTCATATTCCTCTGGCATTAGCACGCCCTCCTGCATAGGCATGGCGTGCATGCCGCGCTGAGTGAGCTCGCATACCTCGCCATCTTCGAGCAGAACCTGTTGCATAAAGTCAACGATGTTGGCCATCTTGTAGTTCGGATCCGCCAGCGCTGCAGGTGGCACCAGCCATTCTACCGTCATCTCAACGCGTTCCGGACCTAGCGGCAGGATACGCACTGTCCGCGTATGATCAGCGAATCCGGCGATGTACATCCCGGGATAGGCTGTGGCATACGTCACGCCGCGCGCAATGTCTTCCTCACTGAGACCTGCGTGATCGGCATAGCCCTGAGCGCTATGATCTGTAGACCAGGTTTCGGCACCAGTGGCGAGCCCACCGCGGTGGGCAGGATCCGGATTATCTCGATGATCATGCCAATCGGGGTGATCATCCTCAACCAGCAGGCCGCGCTTGTAGATGGGTTGAACTTTCACGAGCTCTGGGTGCACGCCCGGGCAGTGCAGACATTCGGAGTAGTTATCCCAAAACGTTTTCCAGTTGCACTCGATTGTTTTTACCCAGCGATGTCCGAGAACGTGCTGCTCTACAGAAAAGTTCTCCAACATCGCTTGCTCGCCGCTAAATAAGGCGCTGACGTCCCATCTCGCAGTAGGATCAAGATGCACAAACACAAAGCCGCGCCATTCGCGTACCGCTATCGGAAACAGACCGTAATCACTTGAATCAAAGCCGTCTGGCTCCCGAAAAGAACTCACGCGCAATAGGCTGCCGTCTGCCAAAGCGTAGCGCCAGCGATGATAGGGACAGACGACACTATCGCTGCTGAGGCAGCCGCTGCTGTCATTGATGAGGGTCGCGCCTCGGTGTCTACACACGTTGTAGTAACCCGATAGCACGCCAGACTCGGCCCGCACCACAAAGAGGTTTTGATTGCCCACGGTCATGGAGCGATAGGATTTTGCTTCAGCAAGTGCCTCGGAGCGACAGAGATAAAGCCAGCTGCGATAAAAGACGCTCTCAAGCTCACGCTGATATTGTTCAGGATCGTAATACCAATGAATGGGTAGCGTCGGTTCTGCTTTATCCAGAGCGTTGTGGGTTTTTGCCGCGCTGCCGTCCGTCACTGCTGCTTTCGCACCTCGATCAAAAACCCGCTACGCCGGTCGGCCATGCCGGGCTGTCCGCCAGATCCTGACCCGCCGTGTCGACGTGGGCAATCGCATCTTCCATCAAACTGAGCCCTCGTTTGAGAACGGCTTCATCCATATTCAAAGCGGGGTACATACGGATCGTATCCTCTCGATCCGAGATTGCCCAGACGCCCAATTCCAGCATGCGGCTGCGCACGGCACGCGCATACCACCAGTCTTTGTGCTCGGGTTGGTCCGGTGGAGCTTCAAAGGCCACGCCTAACAACAGACCCTTACCGCGCACCTGACGAACAATACCGTACTCGGTCTCCCAACGCTGCATCGATTCTCTTGCAATTTCTGCCAGCCTCGCGGCGTGCGCCACCACCTGATCGCGTTCGAAAATTTCAAGCGTCTTTAGCCCCGCAGCACAGCCGGCCGGCGTACCGGCAAATGTAGCGCCTGCGCTGAACTTGGGATTGTCCCCCAAAATATCGTCGCGTGCGGCCACGCCTGCGCAGGGCTCGATACCACCGGACAGATTTTTGCCGACGACCAGAATATCGGGAATCACCTCGTAGTGGTCAATAGACCACATGGATGCGGTACGACCCAGACCCGTCAGCACCTCATCGGCAATCATCAGCCAATCCATGCGGTTACATATCTCTCGAATGCCCTGCAGAAACCGCGGATCAGGAATCCAGTTACCGCCCTCGGCAAGGCCCGGCTCAACGATAATCGCGGCGATATTATCTTTACTGGCAAATGTTGCGGGAATGTGTTCTTCGATAAACCACAAACAGTATTCGGTATAGTTGCTCTCATCGAGCCCCGCAGGTAGTCCATCGCTATAAGGGTAAGGTGCCTGTATCGCACCCCCAGACCAGGCTTCCAAAAAAGGGGTCTCCTCAGGCGGCCCACCGCTGAAAACCTTACAGGCTAAACTATTGCCGTGATAGGACGAGCCAAGCGAAATCACGTGGCGCCGACCGGTGAAGCACATGGCCATGTAGACCGCGGCCTCCGCGGCCTCCGTACCGGACACCTCATAGCTGAAGCGAGGCAGCGCTTTACCCGGCATGATCTCAGCGAGTTGCTCTGCCAGGTCATAGCGTAAAGGATGATCGTAATGAAAGCCGTATCGGCGATGGGCTGCATGGACGGCCTCGATGATCTCGGGATGAGCGTTACCTAAGGGGTTGGTCGCCCATCCATTCTGAAAATCAATCAGCTGATTGCCATCCAGGTCCCAAACGAAGTCGCCTTCGGCCCTATCGACGACAATTTGAGCACCCGCGCGTAGCCCGCGTCGTGCCGCCGCGCGGGAGGCCTCGCCAAAGCGACCGCCATTGAGAAACAGTGGAATCCCACGTTCTAGCACACTGCGCGTCTTCGGGCCGGGGTATGAGCTCATGAGTTCGACACCGTTATTGACAGAGCTTTAGAATGAACGTATGTTCATTCATTGTCAATGACTGACACTACATCCATCAGCTAGCCCTTCGTGAGGAATTTTTTATGGCGCGTTTCGACAGCTACGACGCGATTATCACAGGCGCTGGACACAATGGTTTGACAACCGCCTGCTATCTGGCTCGAGCCGGCTTGAAAACCCTGGTCGTCGAAAAAAACGACTACATTGGCGGCGCGGCGGTCAGCCGTGAGCTGCACGAAGGCTGGACCTATTCAAACTGCTCCTATGTGTGCTCTCTGTTGCGCGAAGAGATCGTGCGAGATCTAGACCTGCCGCGGCACGGCCTTCAGGTGATCCCCTACCCAGGCGGCGTGACCTTCCACGAGGAGGGTGGTTACTTTGCCTCTTACGATGACCACAACGCCATGCGACGTGAGGTTTCCAGACACAGTGCCCGCGACGCGGATGCCTACGAGCGCTATCACCAGGTGGTCATGCGCCAGTGCCGCTTCATCCGGCCGTTCCTGCTGCGCACGGCACCTGACCCGCTGTCGATGAAACCCAGAGACATCGGTGAACTCGTATTCCTGCTAAAACGAATGTACGACCTGGGCGGCCGCGAGCTTGGCGAAATGATTCGCTTCTGGACCATTTCTATCGGTGACTTTCTGGATGAATATTTCGAGACGCCGATTATCAAGTCATCGCTGGCCGGTTCCGGGATTATTGGCACGGGTCTGGGCGTGTATTCTCCCGGAACCGCCTATGTACTGCTCCACCACTACATGGGTGATGTCGATGGTAGCATCGGTTCCTGGGGCTTCGCGCGGGGCGCCATGGGTTCGATCTCAAACGCACTGGCATCTGCCTTCAGAGAAGCCGGCGGCGAGATACTCACTAATGCAGGCGTCTCAGAATTCATCGTCAATGACGGCAAAGTGACTGGTGTCGCCCTAGAGAACGGTGACGAATACCTAGCCTCTACCGTTGCCTCAAACATGGACGTTAAGCGCACGATCCTCGAACACGTTCGGCGCGACGCGATGCCGGCGGAGTATGTCCGTGCCGTAGAACGCTTCAAGATCCGCGGATCTAGCGGGAAAGTGAACATCGCCCTCGACTCCCTCCCTGAATTCCCCGAGTTACCGGACAATGGCCTGTCATTCAGGGGCGATTTTTCCTGCAGCACGTCACTGGATACCCTTGAGCAGGCATATGATGACTGGAAGGACGGAAAATTCTCTGAAAAACCCTATCTGGATATGCTGATCCCGTCCCGCATCGATCCAACGCTGGCGCCAAATGGCGCGCACATGATGACCGTGTTTACCCAGTATGCACCCTACGACCTCAATGTTGACGGCGTTCGCAGCCCGGATAACTGGAGCGAAGAAACCAAAGCGGCATTTGCAGATTCGGTATATGACCGCCTGTCGGTCATCTCGCCCGGTATTCGTGATCGGATTGTTCACGCCGAGGTGAGAACGCCCCTGGATATCGAAAAGGAGGTGGGCCTGACCGAAGGCAATATTTTCCAAGGCGAACTGACCTTTGATCAGCTCTTATTCAACCGACCGGTACCCGGCTATGCCCAATATCAAACGCCTATCGAAGGGCTTTACATCGTCGGCTCCTCTACACACCCTGGCGGCGGTGTGATGGCTGCACCCGGCGCGAATGCAGCGCGGGAGATTCTCCGCCATCTAGGCAAAGCCAAGACCATGCCTGCCTGGAAAGACACCGAGGCCTACGCATGAGCCCAGCATCTTCACACTATGATGCCATCGTAATCGGTGGTGGCCACAACGGGCTAACAGCAGGTGCGTATCTCGCGCAGCAGGGTCGTCGGGTCCTGATTCTGGAACAATCCGACGTCCTCGGCGGTTTGGCAAAATCCCAGACACTGGAGAGCGGCGGCACGATGCCTCGATATGCCCACCTTGCCTACGGTCTCAGTCCAAAAGTGGTCGACGAGCTTAAACTCAGCAGTCTGGCAATGCGAACGCTGCCAACGACCCATCTATCACCCGACGGAAATCATGTCGAGGTCAGTGATCAGGGCGCGCGCTTTGTCTCCGGTGAAAGTCATCCGCAAAGCGCTGCCTATGAATCCTTGCGCCATCGAATCCGTTCCTATTCAGAAGCCCTCGCACCCGTCATGCATAGCGCACCACCTGATATCGACGCTGGCCTGGGCTTGTCTGCCCTACGCGATCTCTTCCCGCTCGCAACTGCAGGTCTGAAGCTCAGACGTCAGGGTAAAGATGAGATGCGAGAATTCATGCGCATTTTGTTACTCAACGCTTATGACTTCATTCTCGATGAACTTGACGACGGCCCGCTGGCGGGAGGCTTTGCGGCCGATGCTGTGCTCGGTGCCTGGGCCGGGCCGCGATCACCGGGTACTGTTTATGCGCTGCTGCATCGCTATGCCGTCACGGCAAATGCTACCGTGCCCGTAGGCGGTATGGAGGCCATCATCCGGGCTCTGGCTGACAGCGCCACCGCTGCGGGTGCAACTATTCAAACCAGTGCCCGCGTGCAGTCCATAACCGTGGCGAACGACTGCGTCACCGGAGTTGTACTCGAAGATGGCAGCAGCTTCGGTGCGCGGGCGGTGCTCTCATCAGTAGGACCCATGCCATCCATGCGGCTTGCCGGTAAAGAGCATTTCGATATCGAAACCGTCCGTCGGATACGCCATATCCGGGCGAAAGGCACCACCGCCAAGGTCAATCTACAGCTTAAGGAAACACCTGTTTTTAGCGGACTGGAAACCCGGCATCTCGGTGGCCGACTGCTCATAGCGCCGTCAGTTCAGTATCTGGAGAGCGCATTTAATGCTGTTAAATACCGGCGACTGCCGGATGCGCCAGTCATTGAGGCGGTTGTACCTTCAGCGGCCTCGGGCACATCTGCAACAGCCCCTGCCACGCTGTCTCTGGTAGTTCAATACATTCCCTACCATCTCGATGGCGGCTGGACTGACGCAGCAAGGGCATCTCTCAGCCACCGTGTCATCAATACTCTGTCCAGTTATGCGCCTGGTCTTGAGCAGTCCATTATTGAATCCGAGGTGCTGACCCCTGTGGATATCGAAGCAGAAACTAATGCGCCGGGAGGCCACTGGCACCATGAAGAACTGAACACTGATCAACTGCTCACTGTGCGCCCGATAAATGGTATGGCGAGATACCAGTTTGGCGTAGGTGGGCTGTATCTTTGTGGCGCGTCTGCCCACCCCGGCGGTGATGTCTCGGGCATTCCCGGACGCAACAGTGTCAAACAGCTGATACGCGATGGAGGCGTCTAATGACGAGTAAGGCTGTCCAACCAGCCACAGGTGCTGCGGCCAATGATGAGGTTCTCAAGGGGCTGTTGCCAACCCCGTTTCATGCGCGATTAGCGCCCCTGTGTATGAATCGGCAGTGGAGCGACTGGGCGGGCTTTCTGTCCGCCGATGTCTATGATTTCGTGGAGCAAGAGTATTTCGCGGTGCGCAACGCCGCCACGCTCTACGACATTTCCCCTATGTGCAAATACCGCATCGCTGGTCCGGATGCCGAAAACGTCGTCAATCGCCTGGTCACCCGGGACATGCGTAAGGTTGCCGTTGGACGGGTTGCATACTCCCTGTGGTGTGATGAAGCGGGCATGCTGATCGACGATGGTACGGTATTTAGGCTAGCGGAGGATGAATTCTATGTTATGTGTCAGGGCCGCATGTTGTCCTGGTTTCAGGACGCCGCCTGGGGATATAACGTCAGCATCAGTGATGAAAGCGAAGCGCTCTGTGGCCTCTCATTGCAGGGACCAACGACGTTTTCCCTGCTGTCTGCAGCGGGCCTGGATGCCGTAGCGGATATGCGTCCTTTCGACCTTAGACAAGTCGAACCCGGGCTATGGATATCGCGTAGCGGCTACACCGGCGATCTGGGCTACGAGCTGTTTGTCGCCCCAGACGAAGCGCTCAAACTGTGGGACCGACTCTGGGAGGCCGGAAGGAATTGGGGGTTGGTGCCAATCGGATCAGATGCGCTGGATTTACTGCGCCTAGAGGCCGGATTCATCGCGCCGGGTCACGAGTTTCAGCCGGTGTTTGAGACCGAACGCCGAGACCGGGGACGCACCCCCTTCGAACTCGGTTTTGGTCGCCTGGTTGATTTTAACAAAGGCCATTTCAACGGCCGTCGCGCGCTGTTGGCCCTCAAAGACAAGCCACGCTACCACCTGGTAAAACTGGATATAGAGGGCAAAGAACCGGCCGATGGTTCTTATGTCTATGTTGGTCGCGGCAAGCAGGTTGGTCACACCACCTCTGCTGCCTGGTCACCCACCACCAAACGCAATATCGCCATAGCCGAGTTGAAAGCGCCCTATGGCGGAAAAAAACAAGATGGACTTTGGGTGGAAATCGATGCCATCAAGGAAGGCAAGTGGATGCGCTACAGCGCTAAGGCAACCGTGGTTGACACGCCCTTTTTCATTAACCAGCGATCACGCGCCACTCCGCCTGGACCATTCTAATCATGACGGCGAGCGTATCGAACAATCTAAAGCCAGCAGCGACAGCTGATCAGGATCTGCAACCCGAAGCGAGCAAGGTCAAGCGTATCGTCAATAAGGAGCACCATCGTCTCGTGCTATTGGAGGCCACGGCTTCGGTCATGGTGGAGCACGGTATCAGCGGTACGACGATCAGCAAGATACAGGAAGCCTCCGGCGTTTCGCGGGGCATGATCAACCTGCACTTTCAGTCTAAAGACAATCTGATACTTGCGGTCGCCGAACACGTTGAAGAGGAATACCGGCGCTGCCGGCGTCGGGCCATGGAGGCGGCCGGCAACGAGCCCCTAAAGACACTGCAGGCCATTATTCAATCCGAGGTGTCAGATACAGTGCTAAATCTGCGTTTGACCGCGGTCTGGATGGCGCTGCGCTCGGAAAGTAATTCACGGCCTGAACTGCTGCGTTTTGTCGACACGCGCGATCGTGCATTCTATTGCTCGGTATTCCGCTGTCTGCGCAAATACAACAAGCTACACGGGGTCGACATTGATTGCCGCAAATTGACCCTGGCAATCATGTCTATCGCTGAGGGATTGTTAACCGATTATCACCTGCACTCAGATGCCTTTGACCGGGAAGACGCGCTCGATATGTGCTGGTATGCCATCTCGCGAATGGTCGTAGCCGGCAGTGAGAATAGTAGGGTTGAGGAGGACTAGCTATGTACCTTCGCTCAGAAGATTCCTATACCCATATGGCCACTGCGCTTAAGCGCGAACAGGACAAAGCAGCGAAGATAGCGCTGGATCCTTACTTCTATCAATCAGAACTGGTCTACCGCGAAGAACTCCATCAGATCCTGTTCAGAAGCTGGATCTACGCCGGACATACCTCGCAAATCCCCAATCAGGGCGATTACCTGACGCTAGAGCTGGGCGAGGACTCTATTATCGTCGTTCGCGACGAGGAAGATGAGATAAGAGCGCTGGCGAATACCTGCCGCCATCGCGGTGCTCGCGTCTGCGAGTTGGGTACCGGCTCAACTCGATTGTTCGCCTGCCCCTACCATGCCTGGGTCTACAACCTAGATGGCTCACTGCGAGCAGCCCGCCACATGGGGGAGGATTTTAACAAAGACAACTATCCGCTTAAGTCACTGAGCATCTGTGTGTTCGATGGTTTAATTTTTATCAATGCGGATCCGGAGGCGGCTGACCTGCGGGACCCATTATCGAATATCAAATCTCAACTCGGGGCATACCAGTTAGACAAGGCTAAAGTTGCGCATCAGGAAACCTATCGCATCGAGGCTAACTGGAAGCTCTGTTTGGAAAACTATCTCGAGTGTTACCACTGTGGGCCGGCCCATAAGTCCTATGCCGCCAGCCACACGCTTCAGGACACATACGAGCGCGTCGAGGAGCAGGTCTCTGCGATGTTAGCGCGCGCGCCTCAGGTAACAGGCGTTCAGGGTATTGAACGGGAGCATTTGCGCATCTATGCCAATGCGGAGGGTTTTGGTGCCTGTGTGTACCATGGCCGTTACGGGCTTTACGAAGGCTATATCACCGGATCAGAGGATGGCAAACCCGTCGCTCCGCTGATGGGCCACTTTAAAGACTACGACGGCGGAGTGGGCGATTTTCAGATCGGTCCGGTAAGTTTTATGCTGAACTACCCGGATCACTGCGTCTTATATCGCTTTTTACCTCGCGGGCTAAATGCCTGCGACGCGGACATCATCTGGTTTGTAAATAGCGACGCCGAAGAAGGCGTGGACTACGATCTGAATCGCCTCATATGGTTGTGGCACAACACCACCTTGGAGGACAAATTCATCATCTCGCGCAATCGAGACGGTGTGCACTCCCTGCTATTTGAACCAGGGCCGTTGCAACCTGAATTCGAAGAAAATCTACAAGACTTCATTCAATGGTATGTTCAGACTCTACAGCGCGGCTGCGAAATGCGCTGACCGGACGCGGTTTTGTTCGGGCCCAATCGCCGCAAGGTCAGATCGATTCGTCATTCGGTCTCTTGTTAAACAGATCCAGGTTCAAATCGACCGCATCACCCAGCCAATAGGCAAAGTCCGTGTGGTCTCGCGAATCATCCCCCGTAAGCGGGTGAACAAATACAGTTAAACTGCCTCTTGCCGCATCCAGCCAATCCAGATAGGCATCAAAGTCTCTTTCCCCAAAGCTAATCTGACAACTCCAGCACGGGTGCGGACCGACCAATTTCTGATGGAAGCGCCCTACTTTGAGGCCAAATCGTTCAGCCGATTCGTCACAAATCTTTTTGGCGGTAAGCGCTGTTTCCTCGTCGAAATAGACGTGAGCGTGGTAAGCCTTGTGCGCATTCACGGGTCGCTTCGACAATGTGTAGCCTATCTCTCAGTTTTGTTGTCATTGCCAGGAGCCAGTCCCGACGAATCGAATGTACACAAACGCCAGCCGCGCCCGAAAATAACCGACGAAGGACAGTGCATCAGCACCGCTGGCAGGTATGTTGGAGGGCGACAGTCCTGACGAGCAGTCTCAGAAGGTCCCTAATGCAGATTGGCTACCCAACGATAGCCTCTGCCGCGTTCTGTCCGAATGCACTTAAATTCAGGGTCGCCCGCTGCAAACGCCCGACGAATGGCCTTCACGTGCGCGGTGATGGTGTTGGATTCAACGACAATATTAGCGGCCTTCATCAACTCCCGATGCGTGCGAACTTTCCCTGGATTTTCGCTGAGTTCTTGCAAGATCCAAAACTGCGTTAATGGCATATCGACTTTTTTACCCTTCCAAACGACTGTCGAGTACAGCTCGTCCAGTTCCAGCTCTGCTCTTGATGTGAGCGACTCCAAGGCCGCTTCGCCCCGGCTGCCTCTAACCGCATCTAAACGCCTAAGTAGCGCTTCAATGCGAACCACAATATAGTCCATTGAAGCACCCTTCGGAATATAATCATCAGCACCCAGGCGAAAGCCGGAGATACGATCGACCTCGCTATGTCGGTTGGTCAGAAAGATCACCGGTAAATCAGAGGAAATACGTCGAATTTCGCTACAGACTTCATAGCCAGCATCGGGGTCTCCGCGGTGAGATACGTCCAGGATAGCCAGATCCGGTAGTTCTCTAAGCAAGGCCGCGATAGCTTCACGCTTGCTTGCGCAAACGGTCACCTCAAATCCGCGATCTCGCAAAACTCCCCCGTACAGAATGCGGTAGTCCTCATTGTCTTCCATATACAGAATGCGACGGGTCATTTGCGCGCTTTACCCCCAGAAT
>JBCDFM010000120.1:0-11363 GCA_039178015.1 Pseudomonadota bacterium | reverse complement strand
GAGTCAGATATCTGTATATCTGGAAACCAAATGACCGTTGGGACGCCCTGGGTCTCTAAAATTCCTCAAATGCCTGATATCTTACTAAGGTCCTCCACCTTCGCGCTTGGGCCCGCCCATCAGCTCAATGCCGTCCAACAAGGCCTCAAAGTTTGCTGGTGTGAGGTTTATGATCTTTTCTGTTGAAAGTTGCTTCTGTTCCGGTGTTTGCACACCCATCATCTTCCAGTAGAACTCTATCGCTTCCGCGTGAGTTTCCATTCGACCGTCCGACGGTTGGGACTGCTGCTCCCTACACATCAGGTAATCGGTTTCGCAGCGCCTTAGACAGGGTCTGGAGACCACGCCACCATCCCAATAGGCGTCGCAGGAGCAGTCACAGGTGAGTGCCACCGGGCTTGCGCCACCGCCAGATCCACCCGCCATAGCATCTGATCGACTGCGTGGCCCAGCTGGATCAAATGCATCCCCAAACGGTAGCTTTGTCAGCCTCGCTATTTGATCGGAACCTCCCAGCATCTCTTCCTCAGAGAACTCCACGTCGATTTCCATACCTGCCGCTCGTTGCAGCGGAAGACCCGAGATGACGATCGTTCCCTTGGCCTTTCCCGTGACAACGCGATCACGATGGGGCACGGGAGGACCCATCGGCGGTAGGATAGGCTCATCGGTCAGCGTACCTTCAAAGGTGGCAATAAATAGCTCGCGACTGAATTCTGAAATCTTTAATTTGCCATTATTGAGATACTTTTCGGCGGTGGTTGCCGCGGCAAGATCTGAGGGCCCTATGGATTCTGCATCGTAGGGTCTGCCGTCAGCGTCCGACCAGTTCACAGAGATGAGCACATCACTGATTTCGCCTATGAAGCCAAACGGCGGCGCGGGTGCTTCAATGATGACCACCACTGAATCTTTATAGTTGTCGGCCAGTACCCTATTTTGAATATCGCGCATGTTTTGCGAGATACTATCGAGATTGGATAATCGCTCCGCTAATAAGTCTTCACGTTGTCCTTCCGACATGGCACCGGCATCCGTCACGTTAGTGGTTGCGTCTGATGCCGCTCTGGCGAGATCTGAATAAAGTCCCTCCATTCCCTGCGCGTAGGAAAATGACAGCTTCAGTTTTGGGTCGGGATCATCCTCCAGTGTCTCAAGATCAAAAGAGGCCGGTGTGAACAAAGCATCAGGCGGGATAGGCGCTTTCACCTCCCTGGAGGGCGCTTGACCATTGCCAACTTTCACTAAATCAACTGCCGCCACCTGGGCACGTGTGTTGGGCGAGACAAATTTCATCTCAAACTTTAGCCGCCGGGTATCCGTAATATTCTTTGCCACATTGTGCAGGTAGATATAGCTGACCTTTTCATTTTTCTCCCATTCGGCGGGAGACTTTGACTCAGTCGCCAGAAAGTAATTCAGCACACCAGAGCTTGATTTACTAGGGTTGTGGGGACTTACGTTGAATTCCTGTGTGAGTGCACCCACCTTATGCTGAAAATCCTGAAACATCACAAAGCTCTCCAGGTCTTTCAGTGCATCTTCTCCCTCATTCTGCACGGTAATGCTGACATTGAGCGGTTTAGCTCCTTCATGCTCCCAAGTCAGTTTGATACAGCGCACCGCGAAGGGTGCAATGTCCAATGACCAGGATTGACCATTCTGTATATCGGCATAAGGCAATTCTTCGCAACCGATGGAGTCGAACAGGCTACTCTCCCATGTCGTGGGTTCCAGGAAGGTGCCCTTGTAGATCTCTGGTGTTTTACCCTGAGCTGCAGCAGCGTAAAACGGAAGCTTGATTTTGACCTGCCGGCTCACGACAAGGCCTCGCCTGTGCCTGAAATCAACATCCTGCGCGTGTTGAGATACGCTATTTTCAAACGCACTGAACGTATCAGCCAATAGTTTCGTGACCGCTACCGTCGTGTCGGGCATTTCATTGCAGATGTACTCGACGTCGAAGTCTTTCAACATATTGAGTTCCGCACCCACTCTGTAGCTGATGGTTGGCCATTCACGCGCCATGATTAACAGACCGATAGGGGTTAGGATGGGGTTGGCTTCAAAGTTACCGTAATGGGTGGTCATGACACCACCAGGCTGGCCTTCCATATTATTCACCCCAAGCCAGCTACCTGCGAGCTGTCTGGAGATATCTGAATATTCGGGATGTAGCTCCATTCTTGCTATTGTATCTGCCACCGCGGCCACTCTTGAGAAGGAACCTCGGTCGACAAAACCATCCGGGCCATCCCAAATATCCAGTGCGCGCGCCATGGCCAATGTCGATAATAAGTTGTGATTTCTATGAGTTAGGTGGGCATTATCGTGAGGTTTGTGCGCAACATTAAAGTCCGGCCAGTTGGCCTGATTGCACTCTGAATTCACCGCAGATTGGGCAAGTGCATTAGCGATCGCCAGACCCCGGTATCGCCTTTCCAGATGTTCGCTAGCATGTTTATAGGTTTCAATATCGCGCATACGGGGGCCAAAATAATGGTCACTCAACGTATAAGCGTTGGCGTAACCGATCGGTTCACCCGCATCGGAAAAGTACGCACCGCGTACGCTCTGCAAATACGGCGCGGTTTTAGTTTCTTCAAATTCTTTTACAGTCAGTACGGGAAAGAACCTGAACCCGGCATCGTCGACTATTGACGGTGTAATAGAGGTATGAAAATCAAAGCTATATTCGCGTGCGTAGCGCCCTGCCATTTTATTGAACAGAGGTATGACTTGTTCATTAAAACCGTCCACGAGTGGGTCACGCAGCAGATTCACATAGGTGTCACCGTAGAGGCCGATGGTTGTTCCTAGATCCTGATCTTTGCCGACCGCTCTAAACTCGTAAGGATGGGCAAAAAGTGGAATCGTCGTTGTAAGCAGTAGTAGAGATATGCCGCCCCCGAGGATCTGAATGAGTCTACGCATCGCTATCTTCGTTCGTCCTTGTTAAAAGTGTTTTGCCTGTTAATCAATTATCACACCCGATAGTCTCTCAGGATGACCAACCCCAAAGACGTTTGGGAGTGTCGTGAGATAACCATCATCTACACCGGTTTGCCCTTACCCTAGAGCGCGCTGCGACCAATCGGCCTGTCTCCTAAATCGAGTTTTCGCGCCGACTAGAACTGTTGTTGGGTAGCAACCTCTACGAGTCTTAGCAGCCCTTGTCGCTCTCACGGGTGTCGGGTGCGCTTAAAATTAATCGGCTGTAAGCTACCATTCGCACACTCTAAGTGTCTTAAATCTAGAGTAGCCCTGCCATAGTTTTAGGTGGAAAAGCGGTGTTGGACGTACCCCTCAAGACCTCAGACTCTTCAAACTGTGAGCTCTAACGAGAAGTTCGTGCGTATTGGCATTCTGAGTATTGTGATTTACTGAGCCTGATGGCTTCTTTACAGATAGTCTTTCTCGGGATCTGTCTAATTTGTACGATGCCTTCTTAATCTGATCACAGGTTGAGGCCACCTGCAACGAGCCTCATGGCCAAAATAGCCCGCCGCTTTTGGTGATTTGCTGTTTAGATATGTATTATAAACCATTGTTTATAAATGAAAATATGGAATGAAAAGGATAAATTGGATACGCAGTTTTTGATCTACGTAAGGCCCTGTTGGCGAATTGATACTCAGTGGCTATCGCAGGCCTCTGTTTTATCCCTTGGCAGCTCTCGGAGTTGCCACTGCCTGAGGCTCTCCAGGGGCCAGCATGGCATACTACAGCTAGCATCTCTAAACAGTGTGGCTCGACGGAGGTTCGCCAGTAGGTAAAACTGCCCCAAACCCGCCGAGACGCCAGGCGCAAGTTCAAGTGTGACCCTGATCTCCACGTAGTGATCCCCGCATGATTCGCGAATAGACAGCCCATCGTCCTCGACATTCTCGATATGGATTGAGGATGTGTAATCCTGGTATGTGGCATGATCGCGCGTGAGAAAAAGCGAAGACTGCCCCGAATAAAAACCAAACAACGACACGGATTTCCCTAGATAGCGCTCTGGATTGGACAGCACTGCCGCCAAAGAAGGTGCTGCATAGACCTGTTCCAGGTTTGGGTGGGTGACGGTAATCGGCAGTTCGGAACCTTTCGATAGGTGAGCGATCGACAATGCCAAGCTCAGTAGAAGGGATCTGTACATCGCGTTCTGGGTCTCGCAAGCGCATGTAGGATGAAGATTCGCATGGTCACCGGGGTGACTTCGCACCACTTATTGGTAGCTTATCAGAGGGTGTGTACCTGTGCGGGCCGCGTCGAGCAAGATACTTATCGATAGGAATTCGATGCATGTTTGATTGCCCGCAAGTATCTATTTTTTTGTTAATTTAGACTAGCGTTTTGATTTACCTTTTCTTCTCTTACCTGAGAAGTCAGCTCAACTACCGTGGGATCTCGACGGTTATGATCAACGGGCATGGTAATCAAAGATCGGCGAGCCATCGACGCGATGTTCAAGACCGCATTTGCATTGAGCACCAGTCAGACAAAGGAAGCCAGGCTGCTTGCTGCACCAGCGAACGAAGGTGTAGCAGCTATATAAGTGTATGTCCGCCATAAAGAAAGCTCTGCTCAGCTCGGTTTTATCGAATCCCACTCATCCAGCAGCTCGTGTTTGCCTTATGGCATAGAGGATGTCATTATTGCCGCCTTCGAATTATGGTATTGGCATAATATACGCCAATAGTTTCAGTGAGAGGCTAACCGAATGATGTCACGTAATATGCATTTTCCGCACAGCGTATATCAGCGCAAACGCAGTTGTCTGACTCTTCTGGCTATGCTTCTCGCTGCCATCTCTGCGTCGCAGTCAGTGCGAGGCCAGACGCAGTTATTGTGGGGCGACACACACCTTCATACATCGAACTCAGTCGATGCTTATATGGCTGGTAACCGCACTGCTGGGCCTGAGGTTGCTTATCGATACGCTATGGGTGTCCCTGTCGTGCACCCATACACCCGCACGCGCATTCAGATAATCGAGCCTTTAGATTTTCTTGTCGTTTCGGATCACGCTGAGTACCTCGGTGTGATGCCGGTCGTGATGGCTGACGATTTTGAGCAGCCGGAGGCGGGGCTACTCGATCGTGTGAAATCATGGTTTGTGATCAACATAGTTGCATTCTTAATCGAGGACCCACAGGAAGGTACCCGACGCTTCAGCACGTTATTACCTAAGCCGGAAATTCAGTCTGGAGAGAAAAGCGATCCTATCGCAACCGCTATCGAAACTGGGACTGACGGCGGTCTGGGCGACCTTGGTCTGGTAGATGAGCCGACCGCAGCTCGCATTGGTGCGACCGCTTGGTCAGAATCTATGGATATTGCAAACGAATATTATAAGCCCGGGGAATTTACTACGCTGGTGGGATGGGAATGGACGCAAACTGCCAGCGGTGCCAATCTGCACCGCGTGGTGATTTCCGATATTGAAAGCGAGCGTGCAAAGGGCATAGACCCTATTGGATCAGACGAAGCACCGTATCCGGTGGATCTTTGGCGTGCGCTTGACCTCCTAGAGGAGGCTACAGGGGCAACATTTATCTCAATCCCGCACAACTCCAATTTGTCCAAGGGTTATATGTTCGCTAAAAGAACCGTTAAAGGCGACCCTATCGATGCGGACTATGCGGCACTTAGAATGAAATGGGAGCCTATCGCGGAGGTCACGCAAATCAAAGGCGACAGTGAGACCCACCCAGATCTATCTCCGGAAGACCCTTTCGCTGATTTCGAACAATTCAATTTTTACCTGCAGGCCTTTCCACAGGCTAAGGGCTATCGGATTCAGCCTGGCGATACCGTCCGGTCCGCGCTGAAAAACGGTCTCGAATTACAGGACAAGATAGGCACTAACCCTTTTCAGGTCGGTATGATTGGCTCAACCGATTCCCACACCAGCATGTCCTCAGCAGAAGAGCCCAATTTTTGGGGCAAAGTTGCTACTGATTCAATGCCATCCACGAAACGGTCTACTGACGACTCGGGGTACGGCGACGGCGTCCAGGGTTTCAACGGCTGGAATATGTCCGCCGGTGGACTGGCCGCCGTTTGGAGTGAACACAACACGCGAGAGTCGATTGTCGCTGCCATGAAGCGCCGGGAAACCTACGCAACGACAGGGCCGCGCATCCAGCTGAGGTTTTTCGGCGGGTGGTCGTTTACGGAACAGGATGCGGCCGCCGCCGATCTGGCGGCAACCGGCTATGCGGGCGGCGTACCCATGGGCGGTGTTCTAGACGCTGCGCCCTCAGATTCTTCTCCACGCTTTCTGGTAAGCGCAACACGCGGTCCACAAGATCACAACCTGGACCGTATTCAAATTATCAAAGGGTGGACAGATGGTAGTGGGGCGGCACAGGAGAAGATATACAACATAGTCTGGTCGGGGCAGCGCGAGTTGGATGCAAGTGGCGAATTACCACCAGTTGGGAACAGTGCGGATATTGAAACCGGCGATACTGCTAACACTATCGGGGCAAGCGAACTAGCAACCGTGTGGACAGACCCAGACTTCGATTCGGCCCAGAACGCGTTCTATTATGTTAGGGTGTTGGAGATACCAACCGTCAGGCACTCTCAGTTAGATGCCATCGCGCTAGGCATTGCGACACCCTATGAAGGGCCCGCAACGATCCAGGAGCGAGCGTATTCATCGCCTATTTGGTACTCGCCAGCGCAATAAATGCCTGCTAAGTCTTCCTAGCCGGGGTCGCTAGCGTGGTCCTGGGCGCCGTTGCTATTCGTCATGCGCCAATCTCGCGGTGACACACCATTGAAGCGCGTAAAGGCCCGGCTGAATGCGGCGGGGTTCGCGTAGCCGAGTCGGAATGCGATATCGGCTACGCTTAGAGAACTGCGCTGCAGCATGTTTTTCCCGCGCTGGTCCTGAACATCTGCCAGAAGCTTGCTGAACGTGGTGTTTTCCTCCTGTAGGCGCCTCGTTAAGCTCCGTTCCGACATGGCCATTAACTTCGCCACTTCCGTTCTACTCAAGGGGCTATTGTGTGCCCATAGCCATCTGCTGACGCGCTCAGAGAGCGTGATGTCCTCTGCGAGTAGTAGCGACTGTTTGTCCGCCATTTGAGAGTAAGTTTTGAATATCAAAGACGAAAACTTGGGCAGGTTGCGGTCCAACCATGTTTTGGGAAAAGACAATTTAGCAACCGGTGCATTGAATGTGACTTCCTGTGGAACAAGTCCCGGTGTCCAATCGTGTGGTTGTGGAAATGGTAAATCAATCTGCGTTGGCAGATTGGCTCCATTGGATAGCTCTGCGAGCACCTGAACTGCTGCGGCGATATCCAGGGATATAAAGTAATGCCTGAGACGCTCTAGCTCTTTGTCAGACGCGTAGTCCATACTCAGATTTTCCAGCGTGTATTCGATGGTTGCCTGGGTGCCTGTTGTACTTAGCATCATGCGCGAATGTCCCCATGTAAGCTGAGGCCATTTCAATGGAAGCTCAATCGCTTGTTTGTAGTTCTTGGCATGACGTATCGCGCCGCCGACTACGCCCAATGCATCAAGGCCCAACCACTCCCTCATAGCAAAGGCTAGCGTGATAGGAGAGATATTGTCCGGAAGCCCACCTAATAGCGCATTACAGGCAATGAGCTCCTGCTGCAGTGAGATCGGAAAGTCGGGGTGGTCGTAAGCGCTGGAGGGAAGACCCGCTCCGACCAGCAAAGCAACAGCGCGCTTGCGCTCGTAGCCAAATAATAAAAGCTGGCCCAGCAAACCATAGATGGTCCGAGTGCTGGTCTTTAAGCTGCCGCAGGTAATGATATCAGGCTGGACCGTCATTTAGGCGTTACCTCAAAGCCCACATATGGCGCAAAATGGTATGTAACAGGCCCCTTCGGCGATGTCAATTACACTAGAAACGACCTACCATTTGTCCCGCCTATGAAGCCCCTCGGCTCATGCGCGTTAAAGCACTTAGCCACAAGCAAGCAATAAGCGACCAGTGCCTTTTTCAAACTGTGTTACTCACTGTATCACTGGAACATGTCTAAGAGGCATAAAAGAGCCGCCGACACACGGGGATCTGCTTTTGGTTGGATGTGGTAGACGCCCCGGCAAGAGAGGGGCCCAACGCACGCGCCGCAATTGAATACAAATAACAGATCAATTTGGAGTGAGGTATCTTGTGTTTAGGAATATGCAACATACACGGTGGGCCGTAAAACCCATCACCAGTCCCTGTCTGTCGGCCTTGTCACTATTGTTGTTGCCCGTATCCGGTTTAACGTTTGCACAGGCACAGGTAGAAGAGGTTGTTGTTACTGCTCAGCTCAGAGCTGAGAGCCTGCAAGATGTGCCGATCTCAGTTTCGACGATGAGTGGTGAAGCGATCGATAATTATGCTATTAGCACCTTGCAAGAACTCACGACTTATATTCCAAACGTCAATATCAACCAGGGAGCGGACACACCGAATCTATTCATAAGAGGTATTGGGTCGGGCACGAACGAAGGGTTTGAGCAGTCAGTTGGTATGTTTGTTGATGGCGTGTACGCAGGGCGGGCATTGCAATCGTCAGTCTCGGCAACAACGGATCTAGCGCGCGTCGAAATTTTGAAGGGGCCGCAGAGCATTCTATTTGGGAAAAACACCATCGCAGGTGCGGTAAGTATTACCACTGTGAAACCCACCGATGAGTTTGAAGGTGTGGCTGAAGGCCTGTGGGATCCGGAGTTGGACGAGCAGCAGTACACGGTCATACTATCCGGCCCGATCACAGGCTCGGTCGCAGGACGCATGGCTGTCCGTCACGAGAGGTCAGATGGTTGGTGGGAAAACGTGACGCTTGACGAAAAGGGTCCAAACGACGAAGAGTGGTTTGCGCGCGGCACCCTGCGCTGGGAACCCTCGGATAGACTGGAGATACTGGCTAAGTACGAATACGGCGATTTTTCCCGCAAGGGTGGTCCATCGGTCATCTATCAATCTGACATTGTTGGTCAGGAAACGCTCGACGGAGCGGTGCCAATACCGATCCTATCGGACCGCGCCCGAGGTGCAGGCGATGTTATTACGTCAAGTGACATCCGAACAGACCTCGCGGCGCTGACCGTAAACTGGGACCTGGATTTTGCAACGCTGACCTCGATCAGCGCCTATTCGGCCTACGATCGTGATCGCGTACAGAACACCGATTCTGTTGCTGTGGCGTCAATTAATCGCACCTCGAAGGAAACATTTGACCAGTTCAGTCAGGAAGTACGTTTGGTATCACCAGGCGGCGACACAATCGACTGGATCGCAGGCGCCTACTATCAAACGGCGGATCTAGATCGCAATGAGGAAATCACAGATTTAGACTTTTCACTATCAGGTCCTCTGTCTGTTCCATCTCTTGTTTTTGTGGAAGAAAGGCGCGGCGACAATAATGACCGGATCTTCGACCAACAAGCGGATAGTTGGTCTGTGTTTGCTCAGGGCACGTGGAATGTGGTTGAAACTCTCAGTTTTACCGCTGGGCTTCGGTATAACGAGGAAACCAAAGATGTAGATAAAGTCATTCTGCCGAACCCCGCTTTGGGTTTTAGGGCGGGTGGCGCAACACTGTTTGCTATCCCGGGCAGTGGCACCCTTGTCTCCGATTTACGTTCGCACGATTTCCCCGGCCTGAGCCGCGACGAAGACAGTCTTAATTACTCCATCAATACCCAGTGGTTTGCGACAGCCGATGCGATGCTCTACGCCAGCGTTAGCACGGGTACCAAAGGAGGCGGGTTCGATGCTGCTTACACGGGTCCAGGAGAAATGATTCGTTTGGGCGATCCGTTCACCGGCGAGCCGACGGGTGAAGTCATTCCAGGAAACGACCCCTCTGTACTGGAGTTTGAGGATGAGAAGGTACTGGCGTATGAGATTGGCGCAAAGATGACCCTGCTCGACGGTGCTGCGGAGATGAACCTGGCGCTATTTCGGATGGAATACGAAAATCTCCAGGTTAGCTCACTTATTGGGGACGTGTTTCGCGTTGGAAACGCGGGTGAAGCGACCAGTCAGGGTGTGGAGCTTGACACACGCCTGGCTGCGACTGAGCAGCTAAGCATCGGTCTATCGATAGCCTATCTTGATGCGACTTATGACGATTTTTCAGGTGCCACCTGTACCGTGCCACAGTCTGCGGATCCTGCGAATAATCCAGGTTGTTTGCGTGAGGACGGCACGAATATCGAATCATCTGCAGAGACCGGAGGACAAGATTTATCGGGTGACACGCTGACCTACGCGCCCAAGTGGAGTGCATCATTTAATGTTCAGTATGTCTGGCTGTTAACCGAATCCATGGAGTTGGTGACGGCGGCCGATGTGAACTACAACGACAGCTTTTACTCGGCGCTTGACCTAGACTCCAATACGGAGCACGACAGCTCCACGTTGGTGAACGCGCGCATCGCACTCGGGAGCATCGAAGACGGTTGGACACTAGCGTTGATCGGCAAGAATCTCACCGATGAAAAAACCTACGCGTGGCGTAATGATGTACCACTGACCAACTCAAATAGTTATTTTGGAACTACAGAGCCTCCACGATCAGTTGCGTTGCAGATGCGCTATGCATTTTGATCGATAAAGTCGTAGCAAGGGATTGAGCACTGTCTGAATCCGAATTAGGTCGGTTGCTGAAACGCAGAACTACCTCGAGGGCGTGGTAGTACCTGTGAGCGCGAGAGTGAGAGTGTTTTCGCGAGCCTAGTGGGGTTTGATTGGCCGTTGGATCATGCGGGTCCGCTGACCGACGGTGTAAACAATCAAACATCCTGGGTCTCTTTTGGGCGGTCCTATTCAGGGCCGCCCTTTTTTATTGCTTTGTCGGGGTAAGGGTCAGATTTATCCACCTGATGCGCTAGCGCAGGGAATGTCGACGTTGCTGAAGCTAGCAGCGTAGTGAGGACCAAGTTACGCCGGTTTGGCTGACCTTGAAATACACCAGCGCAAGACGCTTAGCGATTGAGTAGTTTCGGGTTGCTAGGACGACGAGAGAACAGACGACTGTAAATTACCATTAGCGCACCCGACGCCTCTTAAATCGAGAGCAATAACGTCTATAACAGTTTTAGCGAAGTGGACAATGACAAGGATAGAACCGCTGCAACCCGAAAACATCAAGCGCTTAGCCGCATAACTGTCACCGCCTTAGTGGCAGGTCAATCACCACCACTGGAGTATCGGGCTTGGCTGCACAGACGCACAATTATTCAACGTACAATAAATCCCGAAAAAGGCTGTTGTGATTTGAAGAACTATTCATTGCCGGGAGCGTTGAACCAGCGCCATGCCCAGTAGCGTGACGGGGAGTCCAATCAACAGTGTCCATGCGATCGCAGTCTGGAAAAACACGTAG
>JBCDFM010000119.1:0-11438 GCA_039178015.1 Pseudomonadota bacterium | reverse complement strand
TCTTCACCGGTTGTGCCATTGCCGCGAGTCGCGCCTCGCACCAGTTCCCCGTCTCGGTACAGCAGGCTGATTGCAATACCATCGAGTTTAGGCTCACAGGCAAACTCCAGGCTGGTGTCTTGCATTTTCAGTCGATCCAGAAGTCGCCGATTAAAATCGAGCATATCCTGCTCGCTGAACGCATTGTCCAGCGACAACATAGGGAGCTCATGGGTGACCTCGTTGAACTTCTCAAGTGGAGTACTACCCACCCGCTGTGTGGGGGAATCGGGCGTGAGAAGTTCCGGATGGCGCTCTTCTAGTTCGCGTAGACGGTTGAAAACGCGATCGTATTCTGCGTCGGGCACCGTCGGTTGATCGAGTACATAATACTCGTAATTCCAGTCGTTCAGTTGATCACGCAGTAACTGGATTTCTTGTTGCAGCGTGTTGATGGCCACGACGGGTTGGAATTCAGGTTGTTCGGGCCAGCAGACGCCGCTCCAAATCGCGAATTTGCTGTCGGCAGTGATCTAGAGACTGCTTTGTTAGTACGCTGCGCGATTCATCGAGCACGTCACCACCCAAATTGCGTGCCACCGCCTGAGCCGTCTCGAGCATATAGTCGAACGCCTTCATCATGTCTTCAGGGCCGGGCAGTGTCAGAAAGAACACCAAACCTGGCGTTTTAAAGTCAGACATATTGTCGATATCAAAAATGCCGGGTTGCATCATATTGGCGACACTGAATTGAATCGCGCCGCGCCCGGCTTCGAACTCGTGTCGATGAAAAAAACTCATATCGCCAAAGCGCAAATCACAGGCCAGCAGGATGTGCAGAATATCATCGCCTCGAAAGCCACCGGGGTGTCTGGCGACGACATTAAGCATGAATACTTCCTGATCAACCTCCCGGGGCAACTTTCCGGTATTACCCTGATGAGTTGTGGCACCACCATGAATACCGGTGGATTCTATGTTGTCCAGCCAATCCAGAGTTTGCGGCTCGTTGTCCTCGTGGGTACTGCTAATACCTGTCACCAGTTCGACGTCGTCGGCGCGGGGCGGACGGGTGGGCGCTTTTTTCTTTAGCTTAGCGCTCGGTTTACGACTGGCCTTAACTTCATTCAAGTTGCCAGTCTCCGCATCACTGCCGGTCGAGTTATCGCCTAAAAGGTCGCGCCGATCTATCGTGCGCCCGCCGCCATTTGGCAGTTCGCGCAACCATGCAAGTTCTTCGTCGCGTTCGCTGCCCTCTTCCGCCACGGGTGCTAACTTCATCCTCACTTTACCGTAGCGCTCCTTGCGAACCCTGCGCCACGCGTCAAACCCCACTGCCACGATCAGGATTACCCCAATCACGACCATCCAGTCTCTTATTGTCAGCTCCATTGCCCCTGCGCCGTCCCTCGGAGATTAAATCAGTATTTCTGCCTCAACTCGCTAGCTGGCAGCCAGTTCCGCCGCCTCCTCTACGTCGACCGATACCAGACGCGATACACCCGGCTCATGCATGGTGACACCCATCAGTTGATCAGCTAACTCCATGGAGATCTTATTGTGCGTGATGAATATGAATTGGAGTTTTTCCGACATCTCCTTAACCATTCGTGCATAGCGACCCACGTTCGCATCGTCCAGCGGTGCGTCCACCTCATCAAGCATACAAAAGGGGGCGGGATTTAGCTGGAATATAGAAAACACGAGTGCGATGGCTGTGAGCGCTTTTTCGCCTCCAGATAACAGGTGGATCGTGCTGTTTTTCTTACCCGGCGGCCGCGCCATGATCGAGATTCCCGTATCGAGCAGATCCTCGCCTGTCATTTCTAGATACGCGCTTCCGCCCCCGAAGACTCGCGGAAATAGGTCTTTCAAGCCGTTATTGACACGGTCAAAGGTATCCCTGAACCGATTGCGCGTTTCTCGATCGATTTTTCGGATGGCGGATTGCAGGGTTTCGAGCGCGGTTTCCAGGTCCTCATTCTGCGCGTCCAAATAGGTCTTGCGCTCCGACTGCAGGCCAAACTCGTCAATCGCGGCCAGGTTTATCGCGCCCAGCCTACCGATTCGGCTCGCCACTTTGTCTAACAGCACTTGCCACTGAGCTTCGTTAGCATCTTCGGGCAGTTCATCCAGAACCGCGGCAATATCGTGGCCTGCGTCGTCTAGCTGCTTTCTCAAAGCGCGCCGCTGCACATGGAGAGTCTCTGTTGCAATCCGTTTCCGCTCCAGGTCGTCGCGCACCGTTTGCAAGCGATGCTCAACGGCGACGCGCTCTTGCTCCTTCTCTCGCAGAAGATGGTCTGTCTCGGTTACCTGTGTTCTAGCGCGACTCAGTTCACCTTCTGCCTCTAGTCGCAACGCAAGCTGTTGTTCCAGCTCCCCTCTCATTGGCGCAACTGGCTTTTCATTGTCCGTTATAGACTCTTCGAGTTCAGCGCATCGTTGCTGCAGCTGGCTCATCTGCGCATGCGTTCGATCGATTGTTTCCTGCATGGATGTTAACTGCGTGTTCAGAGACTGCTGACGCATGGCCAATTGATGAGCGCTATCCTTTTCTTGTCGCGCTGTTTGTCGGGCGGTATCCAAAGCCCTACGCGCCAGGTCCCGTGCAGAGAGTAGTTCTTCGCGACTGGTAGAGTCGCTTTCCATGCGGTCGATGGCATCGGCGAGTCGTCGCCGCGCGTCGGCCAGAGACTCCTCCTCACCCGCAAACTGGTCCTTGGTTTCCCTGAGTTCTTCTTCCAGCCGCTCCAGTCTTGCGCTTACGCTTTCTGCCTTGGCGCGTATCGCTGAGCGCTCAGCACTTAAGTGCGCATGTTCTCGGGTTGTCACCTGCAACGCCTTTTGCGCCTCTTGCGACTCCACCTCTTGATCTCTCAACGCAGACTGGGCCGTGGAGAGCTCGAGCTCCAGCTCAGACTCCCGTGCGCGGGCATCTCGCAACTGTTCAGCGATCTGTTCTAATTCAGCCTGACGTGCTATGAGCCCATCGTTCTCGCTGGCGCTACGCAGGATGCGCACCCAGTTTGGCCCCAGCCATGTGCCGTCGGGGATAATGACCGATTCGTGTTCTTTCAAGCGTCCCCTCATCGCGAATGCTGAAGCCAGGTTCGGTGCTACCAGCACGCCGCTCAACAGGCCATGGACGTAAGCAGGTGACGCCACCTTGGTAGCGAGCGAGTCTGGTTGGATAACAGCGCGCTCATCTGGCTCCAACAAGGTCAAGCCACCCTGCTCCAGTTCCGGAAGCTGTTCACTATGAAGTTCGATGTTATCGACACACACTGCCTGCAAATCCGCGGACAGCACGGTTTCAACGGCCAGCTGCCAACCGTCTTCAACCTCGATATCTTCTATAAGACGTGGCTTGTCACCAAGTGCTCTGGCATCCAGCCAACTGTCGACGCCTGCCGCTGCATCTTCCCTGGCGGCCTGCTGCAGGGCTTCAAGCGAAGACTGCCGACCCCGTAACTGCTGCAAAAAGGAGCGAACGTCATTGAGCTTCGCTGCCAACTCTGATCCGCGCTCGCGTGCTTTTACGACTGTCCGGGACAGGCTGTCAGCAGAGCTCTCATGCTCATTGATCAGCCCTTCCAGATTTTCAATTTGTCGCTGCAACTCATCCACTTGCGCGGGCGCTGAGTCGGGGTTTAGCGACCGCTTTTCTTCTTCGAGCTGTCGCATTTTGTTCTGTAGTCGCTGCAGTGCCTGTTCAAGATGTCGAATGCGGGACTGCTGGACCTCTGATTGCTGGCGCGGCTCTGCAGCATGCTGGTTGAATTCGTCCCACTTATGCTGCCACTGATGCATGGCTTCTTCAGCCTGCAGCAGAGCGTCCGAGGAAGACCCTTCCCGGGCCTGTGCAGCCTCCAATTGTGGCGCGATAACCTCCAGCTCGCGCTCCCAGGCGGTACGCTTGTCACTGTCCTGACCGAGATGGCTCTCTGCCTGGGATAGCGCTCCGCGCGTCTGTTCAAGATCCTGGTTTAGCTGTGCTGCGCGTTCCTGCTGATGCCTTAAACTCTGTTCCAGCTCTGCCACTTTAGAGCCCAGCGAGTAGTAGTTACCTTGCACTTCATTAAACGTATCAGTGCGCTCAGCATGTTCGACTCGGTATTTCTCGATCGCCGTGTCAATTTGCTGGTGTTCTGTTTGAACCGCTTCCAGCTTGACCTCTAACTCCCCCGTCAGCCTTGTAGAGCTGGTGATCTGTCGGTCGAATTCCTGCCATTGCAGTGCCTGTAGCTGGCCCTGCAGAAGACGCTCCTCGGCCTTGAGCTCTCGATATTTTTCAGCTGCTTGAGCCTGGCGGTGCAGATGTTGTAGCTGTCGGTCCAATTCCTCGCGCAGATCTGTCAAGCGCTCGAGATTTTCCAGGGTGCGGCGCATTCTGCTTTCTGTTTCTTTGCGCCGCTCTTTGTATTTCGAAATGCCTGCCGCTTCTTCAATAAATACACGCAGATCTTCTGGTTTTGATTCGATAAGGCGCGAGATCATGCCTTGCTCGATAATCGCGTAGCTGCGTGGACCCAGTCCGGTTCCGAGGAATATATCTGTGATATCTCGGCGTCGGCAGCGCGTCCCGTTTAAGTAGTACTCTGACTGCGCCTCGCGAGTGACCAGTCGCTTAATAGAAATCTCGGCGTAGCTTGCCCACTCTCCGCCGATGCCGCCGTCTCCGTTATCAAAGATAAGCTCTATCGAAGCCTGACCGACCGGCTGCCGGTTCACCGAGCCGTTGAAGATCACATCCGTCATGGACTCGCCGCGCAGGTTTTTGGCGGAACTCTCGCCCATCACCCAGCGCACAGCGTCAATAACGTTCGATTTTCCGCACCCGTTGGGGCCCACCACTGCACACATATTGCTTGGAAAATTGACCGTCGTAGGGTCGACGAAAGACTTAAACCCCGCCAGCTTGATAGACTTTAGTCGCATATCACGTTAACTGTATTTTTTAAATTGCTGATTTTTATTGAATTTCTTGAATTTCAACAATTATTCACGTCCGCCCATTACACAACATATAGTGTATAGGCTTTGTTGTGACAACACTATGCCTGATGCAGAAAAAGGGAAAATTAAAGCGCGGGGGTGAACAACGGCTTAACCGCGAGGCTCCAACACAATTTCAAGAGGCGCAGAATCAAGCGTTGGTGGCACCGGGCCGCCCTTGCCCAACCAGGTCGCGTTGGCCTCACCCGGAGTCCCTTGGGGGGACACCTGCACAACCACAACCACCGACTCTGCACTGGAGAGCGTTTGGCCGGCCATCGAGTAACTATCATCGAGGCGCAGCGTCATCGGCAGCTGGGCGGCCTGTAGCCGGCGCACGGCGATGGGCATGCGACTGTCGGACTCCGCGTTTCTGGCAAGTACAAAGACGGTGTCGGTGGAGGCTATATCTGCATTCTGGGGCAGTGCAACGTGAACAGTAACACCGGGTGACAGACTTTGCGGGTTTTCGGATTCGGCAGCGGCGGTGACCGCGACTGCGGCTGGATTTGGCTCGCCTAGCCGTTGCCGTGCCGTTGCGATCACGCTTGCAATCATCTGCGCACCTTCTGAGCCAGGCTGCTCCATCACCAGTAAGCGTTCCCAGTAGTTTATTGCTGCTCGATACTCTTGTTGCTCAAAGGACGCCATACCCAGCAGCCCCAATGCCGTGCGTTGATGGGGATCAAGAGCAAGCGATTGCTCGGCGAGAAGCCGAGTATTTTCATCTAGATCTCTTCCGGCGGCCATGTAGGAGGCCTGCGCGGCAAGCGCCAGCGCATAGGCATCTTCAGGCAGCGCCGCGACCATTTGGCCATAGGCATCAGCAGCCTCACGATAGGCCTCCTGCCCCATGTAATAGCGCCCTAGCAGGTTGAGATACTCCAGATTGTCGGGGCGCTGCACACTGCGGCTTTCGATCGCCGACATCAAGCGCTGTATCTGTAGTGGGCTGCTGTCGGCTTCCAGTGCCGTCAGCTGACGACTGATCATGACATCAGGGGCGGCGCCCAGCCAGTAATAGAGGCCCGCCGACATGACCGCGACGATCGGCAGCAGAGTCCAGCTGGGAAAGTTGCGCCTGACTGTTGGGGGAACATTAGCTGCCTGTTGCGTATCTTCGAGTAGGCGTAACTGCGCATCTTCAGCAAGTGCATCAGTGCCTTCGTCCGCAATCTCCCGCTGCCTCTGCTGATACCATTCCAGGTTAGCGTGTTGAGAATCCTGCTCTTGCTCAGCTTTGCGGCTAAAGGGCCATAGAAAAAACAAGCCGCTCAGGCAGATAAGAGCGACCGCAGCGATAACAAACAGGGTCAAGACCCATGCTCCGAGTCACGCAACATGCGATCAAGCTGTCGCTGTTCTTCGGCAGACAACGTAGCGTCTGAAGATTCAGCACGAGGGCTTTTGCGCTTCAACGCCAGTATCACCACCCCCACCGCCACAAGGAGTAGCACCAGCGGTGTCAGCCATAACACAATGGCCGCACCCTCAAAACTCGGACGGTACCGTACGAACTCGCCGTAACGCGCTACCATGTGGTCGAGTATTTCTCCATCGCTCGCGCCCGACTCGAGCTGCTGGTAGAGCAGTAGTCGCAGGTCCTGAGCAATAGGTGCATTGGAGTCTGCAATGTTTTGATTCTGGCATTTAGGGCATCGCAACTCCTGGGTGAGCTGTCGATACCGCAATTCCAGGGCCGGATCACTAAATTCATACGTTTCGATAACCGCCACGGCCGGAGCGATAGGCAGCATGAAAACCAGAATCGCAAGAAGGTAGGATTTAGTCATCCCTGATTTCCTTCCGCCGTCAATTCGAGAAACAGTGGCTGCAAAACAGTCTCCCAGATCCGTTCATCGACAACGCCAACATGACGATAACGAATCATACCCTTGGCATCGACCAGGTAGGTTTCTGGGGCACCGTAGACGCCGAGATCGATACCCAGTGTTCCGCTTTTGTCGACAATATTAGCGCGATAAGGATCCCCTAATTCCGCCAGCCAGCGCAGCGCTGCAGCATCTTCGTCCTTGTAGTTGATGCCGTAAATTGGAATGCCACTGTCGCTAAGCTGCAGAAGATAGGGGTGTTCTACCCGACAGGACACACACCAGGTGGCCCATACATTCATCAACGCGACCTCGCCGAGCACATCGTCCCGAGTGATCTGCGTGTTTTTGCCAAGTGCAGGTAAATTGAACGCGGGCAGAGGCTGATCGATCAGCGCGGAAGGCATTGCCTGGGGATCCAAGGATAGGCCCCGAAACAGGAACAGCGCGAGCGCTACGAACAGCAGTAGCGGCAGAAATAATTTCAGCCTAGACGCCATACTGTTCTCGGCCCCCCGCTCTGATGGTGCGGCGGATACGCGCTTGCCGATAGCGCTTATCCATGACAGTCGCGAACGCGCCCACCGCCATCATCAGCGCTCCCAGCCACATCCAACGCACCATCGGCTTGTAGTGCAGGCGGATAGCCCATGCTCCATCATCACCAACCGGTTCGCCCATTGCGACAAACAAATCGCGCATCAGGCCGGCGTCGATATCTGCTTCAGTCATAATCTGCCCACTGGCCAGGTAGCGCCGCTTCTGTGGCGCCAGGCTAACGATCATCTGTCCATCGCTAAAGACCTTGAAACGGGCTTCATCTGCAACGTAGTTAGGACCGGCAACCGGCACGATCTCCACCAATGTAAATTCGTATCCGGCAACGACCTCTGTTTGCCCCGGATACATCTTCAAATCGTGCTCAACGCTGTACTGACTGGTTGCGACCACGCCGACGATGCATGCTGCAAACCCCAGATGCGCGATAAACATGCCCCAATAACTGAGTGTGATACGCCGCAAGCCCGCCGAGACAGAGACTGCCTGGCGCACGCGATACCAGAGATCGCGCACTAAAGACAAAACCAGCCAGGCGGCAAGAGATACAGCAAGTGCGACCCAGATATTGTATTCAGCTTCGAACAGCGGCAGGGTCAGTCCGCACAGCACGGCAACAATAGCCGGAAGCAACAGTTCTGACTGCCAGCGGCGAACGGTATCCCGCTTCCAGCGGGAGACAGGGCCGACACCCATAAACGGTACTAAGAGCGCCATCAATGGGACGAATACGGCATTAAAGTACGGAGGGCCGACCGAATACTTACCCTGGCCAAGGGCATCCATAAATAATGGAAATAGTGTTCCAAACAGCACGGTAAGTGTCGATACGAGGAACACCACATTGTTGCATAGAATCAGGGACTCCCTGGACACCCACTCAAAACCAACCCGGCTGGCGACCGCTGGCGCACGCAATGCATAAAGGGTGAGCGAGCCTCCAACAACAATCATCAGGAACACCAGGATGAACAGACCGCGTTCCGGATCGGTGGCAAATGCATGCACTGATGTGAGGACACCGGATCTCACGAGGAAAGTGCCAAGCAGACTGAGCGAGAACGCGAAGATCGCCAGTAATACCGTCCAGCTCTTAAACAGACCGCGCTTTTCAGTCGCGGCCAGTGAGTGAATCAGGGCAGTGCCTGCCAGCCACGGCATAAAGGATGCGTTTTCAACAGGATCCCAGAACCACCAACCACCCCAGCCGAGTTCATAATAGGCCCACCAGCTCCCTAACATGATGCCTAGCGTCAAAAACCCCCAAGCGATATTCGTCCAGGGCCGTGACCATCGGGCCCAGGCCGCATCGAGTGAGCCTCCCCACAGTGCTGCAATTGCAAAGGCAAAGGCAACCGAAAATCCCACATACCCCATGTACAACAAAGGCGGGTGAATAATAAGACCGGGGTCCTGCAGCAGCGGATTCAGATCATTGCCGTCGGCCGGTATGCCGGGCAGCATGCGCTCGAAGGGGTTGGAGGTGAGCAGCATGAAAGATAGAAACCCGACGCCAATGAAGCCCATGACGGACAACACACGTGCCAGCATAAGCAGAGGTAACTGGCGGCTGAATACCGCGACGGCCGCTGTCCAGCTGCTGAGTATCAGTGACCACAACAGTAGTGAACCCTCATGGTTGCCCCACACTGCGGAAAATTTGTAGATGGGGGGCAACAGTGAATTACTGTTGTTAGTCACCACCTTTACGGAAAAGTCATCTTGCAGAAAGGCGACGCAAAGGCAGATAAAACTGATCGTGACAAACACCAATACCCCGATCGCCAGACCTGGGGCGAGGGCCATCGCCTTGATGTTGTTTTGCAGTGCACCCCAGGCGGGTACCAGCGTTAAAATGATGGCGAGAACAAAGCCGATAATCAGTGCGAAATGACCGAACTCAGGAATCATTTAGCTCTCCCGTGTTCATCGAAGCCCGCCTGCTCAAGCGCTTCCGCGACCTCCGGTGGCATATAATTTTCGTCGTGCTTTGCTAGCACTTCGGACGCCATGAGCACGCCGTTCGCATTGAGCGTGCCCGCGGCGACAGCTCCCTGCCCTTCGTCAAATAAGTCGGGCAAAATACCTGTATAGACGACGGCAACATTGGATTGAAAATCAGTTAGCTCAAAAGCCACCTCGAGCGAGTCCGCGCTGCGTATGACGCTACCGTCAACCACCATGCCTCCAACACGTATGGGCTGCCCCAACGGCGCCTTGCCCGCGACAACGTCAGTTGGCGGAAAAAACAGATTGATGTTGCCTCTCAGCGCATACGCCATTAAGCCAATGGCCGCACTCGAAAACATCACAACGAACACAACGAGCATCAGCCGTTGTTTGCGCAGAGGGTGCATTAGCTGACCTCTCTCGGGCTAGCAAGTCCAGACTGTTGGCGTCTTACCTCACCCGACAATCTCAGCAATATTCGGCTTTTCCTTCGAACTGGTGCGATCAAGATAAACAAGATGACGAGCAGGGATATGCCGTAAGCTGCCCAGACAAACGCACCGTGCCCCGCCATGTTAATCACTGCATGGAAGCTCTCAAAATACATCAGTTGCCATATCCCGCCGCCAGCTTTCGGACCCAGTTGGTGTTCGCCTCGCGCTCGAGTATTCCGGCCCGCATGTTCATAAGCAGACAACAGACAAACAATGCATAAAAGGCAGATATCATTAGCAGAAGCGGGTAGAACATACTCGCATGAATGGTTGAGGGCTCGGTAAACTTAATGGTGGCGGGCTGATGAAGACTGTACCACCAGTCGACCGATTTATAGATGATGGGTATGTTAACCGTGCCGACCAGGCTCAATAAGGCACAGGCCTTCGCTGCCGCCTCCTTGTTGTCGAAAGCTTCATATAGTGCAATAACCCCCAAGTACAAAAACAACAGAATCAACATGGACGTGATGCGGGCATCCCAAACCCACCATGTTCCCCAGGTGGGCTTGCCCCAAATGGCGCCGGTAACCAAAGCGATGAACGTAAGTGCAGCACCGACTGGTGCACAGGCGCGCATGGCGAGGTCTGCCATTTTCATCTTCCATATCAGGCTTACAGCACCGGCAATGGCCATGACGTAGTAGCCAGCAAGTGCAACAATAGCTGCAGGCACATGAATATATATGATTCGATAACTGTTACCTTGCCGAAAATCAGGAGGTGTGAATAACAAGCCCCAAATCGCACCCGTGCACAAGGCAATTAGTGTGATGGGCAACAGCCAGCGCAGAATAGACCCCGAGAGTTGATACAACCAGGGGGGAGAACCGAACTTGTGAAAGAATGACCACATAGAGAGTGCAATTATACAGCGCCGGAACTTAGCGACAATAAAGGTAGATCATTCTCAGGGGGTTCATAACACGCAATTTAGCGATCCTATATCAATGAGTCTCACGAGGCGTTGATAGTGATTCTCAACCCCGCCGCGATGGCCAGGGGCGCGAGCGCAATAGCAAGGCACAACAACGCGCCCAGAAGCGCTAGTTGCGGGACCGCGCTGGCACCGACCACAGCGTTTTGCACTGCCGCGCTCCCGAAGATCAAAATCGGCATATAAAAGGGTAGTATCAACAGTGAGATCAACATACCGCCTCGCTTCAGTCCGACTGTCAGGGCGGCCCCTATGCCACCAACGAGACTCAACACGCCCGTGCCCAGCCACAGGCTCGCCACCAAGGTAGGAATGGCAACCATTGGCAAGTTCAGCATGAGGGCGAATAGAGGCGCAACAAGACCGAGTAGCAGACCAGTAATCATCCAATGTGCAAGAATATAAGTCAGCACCGACATCGACAGAGGGTGAGGAGACAGCAATAGCTGTTCCAGGCTACCGTCCTCATAATCGCTTCGAAAAACGCTGTCAGAGGTCAGTAGATTAGACAGCAAAGCAATAATCCAGAGCAGGCCCGGAGCAAAAGATGCGAGCGCGCCTGGTGCTGGGCCAATTCCTAGTGGAAACAGCACCACGACCATCGCAAAGAAAAGCAGCGGGTTGCCAATCTCGATGGGGCGCCTCGCAGCAAGCGTGAGCTGTCGGCGCAGTAGACGTATGCAATAGGCG
>JBCDFM010000118.1:0-11445 GCA_039178015.1 Pseudomonadota bacterium | reverse complement strand
TGACATTGGATCTCCGATGGCAAAACGCAGGCGGCCAGCTTGCTATCGAGCGCGCTAGCCTCGGAATAAAAAAACCCGGCTCAAGGCCGGGTAAAAGTAGGGATTGCCTACAGGGAATTCAATCGTTGGCTGCCAATAGCTCGAGGTGTCCGAGTAAACTGCAAAATTCATCCGCGGTGTCCTTCATCTTGCTGCGCAGCAAGGCCGACACATGACCCTGTAATACGGCGGTTGCGGGATGATCCTGTAGTTGACGCTTGCCCTGCTCCACCAGCGCCACCAGCAGAGCCAGCTCGTATTCACTGAGCTGCACCGTCACCATCGTGTCGTTGTTCTGTCTTGCCAGGTCTATCGTTTTCATCGATGTCACGTCGCTCGTTTAAAAAAAGAGCCCGGTTACTCCCCGATTAAAGCTGGGGCCGGGCTAAGGTAGGGACTGTTGCAGACTATGCTGCGATATCGGCAAACGCTTCGGGGTAGGCGGCACATACAGCCCCAAAGCTGTAATCGGCCATGCCCATTTCCTCCAACACCTCGCTCAGGTTGTCACCACTGCGCGAGTGAAGCCGTTTGTGTACGGCGGCCAATAGTCCATGACGACTGACCAACTGCCAGGTACCAGTGGCACGGGTTCGCTTGCCCCGGCTGTAGCTAAGTGCCTCCTCGTAGGCGTAGATTGCCCTCAATGCAGCGGTTTCCGCTGCGTCGATGGCTTCATGCTGGTCGGCTCGCAAATCCACCGCATGACGCAACGCCTGCAGGGCCAATTCAGGTCTTCCCTTGCGTCGCGCATTCTTCGCAAACACGTAACACAGCTCCGGGTCTTTAATTCTGCTCACTAACTCATGCATAGCGCTCTCCTTGTGACTTGGACGCTATATTACGAGGACAGCTGCACTAGCCACATGGCAGCGCACGCCAGTAGCATGGCCAGGGGCGACATCATGGGGTTTTTCTAGAATTTACTTTAAATAAAGAGGCTTAATGCCTATCTGAAAAGCAAAAAAAAGCCCGCAAAACAGGGTATGAAGTGCGGGCTAATAGCCATATGCTTCGGGGCAGAAACATAGGCCAGGGGACGTGTTGCACACCCGGGGAGGGCGTGCACCTCTTAAGATAGCCCGCACTGACCAGAATGCAAATTTTTACCAAAAAAATGTGGGGCGGCCCACAAAGTCGGGACAGAGTGTCATGGTTTGAAGGCCAGCACATCCGTTTTTAGGTGTTGCAGGACTTTTTCCGCGGTATTACCGATCAGTCTCGCCCTGATACCTTTACGACCCACCGTCCCCATCACCACGATTTGAGCACCTATTTTTGCCGCTCGACTCATAATGACCCGCTCTACCGGCCCCCTTTGCAGCATAAATGCGCTCTCCGCTATACCTTGATACCTCGCTAGTTCAGCAATAGCAGGCTGCATGCTCTGTTTGGCATCACGTGTGTACTGTCGGGGGTCAATCAAGTCCAGATCTGCCAGTAAAACGGGCACTTCAATAGCGGTAATAATCTCCAAGTCCACTCCGAGTGCAGTCGCCATGTGCGCAGCACTTGCCAACACGCGCTTATTTAGCGCGCGCTTTGCCGGCAGCCTGGTCCCCAAATCCAACGCGGCCAGCACCGGTTTTGCACGATGCCAGCGCTTTTTAGCGACGATCAGCACGGGAGCCGGACATTCTCGTAACAGCTTCCAATCGAGCGAAACGTGGGTAAGTGACTCGCTGCGATGACCGGTTTTAACAACCGCGTAGTAGTCTCGCTTAGTGCATAGTCTATTGATGTGGCTGTGCAGATCCTTGGACCAGATGACCCGTAATTTAACGTCCTGATCGATCCGCTGGTATTTCACAATACGGTTTCGCACTGTCGTTCTGCGCTGCTCTAGAAGACGTTGCCTTAGCGCGCGTTTTTCGTCAGTCGACACCTGTAAGCCACTCATCGACTCATACGTGAAGGCCAGAACGTCAGCAGCCAATCCCAGCTTAGCCGCCAGTTCGAGCCCTCTGGGCGTTGCAGCGCAGTGTTCCTGTGGATCGGCAATGATTAGCAGTCTGGACATAGGGCTATTCTCCTGGTGCGGATCGACAGCGGCCAAATTTATACGATGACGGAGTCTCTTTACTAACGCGACTCCAGCGCCGACTCGCGATATTGTGCCGGTGCAGTACCGGTCCAGCGCTTAAAAGCGCGAGAAAAGGTACTGGGTTCAGAGAAACCCAGCAGATAAGCGGTCTCGACCACCGAGCGACCAGGGCTGCTGAGATACTTACAGGCCAGTTTTTCCCTAGTATCACGCAACAAATCCTTGTAGCTCGTGTCTTCCTCTCGCAACTTGCGCTGCAGCGTGCGGTTGCTTACGTGAAGTGCGTTGGCGATTTGTGCTTGACTTGGAGGACCATCCGGTAGTCTTTCAATAATCTTATCAACCACCTCCCTTGCGGTAGACCTGGAAAGAAAGCCCTCAAGGTAGGCCTGGGTATGCTCGTCGTTAATACGCGCCAGACTAGGGTCACCGGTAACCAGCGGTTCCATGATGTCAGCGCGAGACCAAGTTATGCGTGTGCTGTCCGCATCGAACTTAACCCTACTTGCCAGCAGGTATTCCCAGCGATCCGCTGTGATAGGCTCGGCACGCTCCATTAGAATCATTACCGGTGCCAGAAACTCGCCCAGGGTGAGACGGCACATGCGCGTCACAATCCCAACCGTGTAGTCTTGGCTGTAAGGCCCCAAAGCCGGGATCCGCGGATCAACGCTTAGCTGAAGATGAACTGACTCGCCATCTTCTTGCAACTGCAGATCGATAGCAGTACTCACCATTCGCCCAAAACGCTGCAGACGCTGGAGGCCATCGTAAACCGTGTCACTCGCTAACCAGGCCAAGCCAAGGCTGTGCAATACCTGCGGCTGCAACTGCTCGGCAGCGAGTAAAGCAAACGCATCGTCGCCCGTGACGCCGACACAGTGTTCCAGCAGGTGATCAAATGCTGATTGCTCTACTCTCCAATCCGGGTTAGCGCCTTTGGCTAGATCAAGCCCCGCGTCCCCTATCACAGTTATTGGATCGAGTCCGGTCTGGCGCAGAGCCTGCGCAACGGGGACGATAAAGCTGCCTAACATAGAGTAAGTAGGAGCTCGCCTTGTTGCCATTGTTATATCAGTCCGTCATTGAAAAAGAGCAATATACCACTGCAGGCCAATCACCCATAAAACCAGTAAGCCACGGCAATAGCCGCAGTGATGCCAGCAAGATCAGCGGTCAACCCGCAGGTAACTGCATGACGTGCATGGCGAATGCCGACTGCGCCAAAATACACCGCCAGGACGTAAAAAGTGGTCTCCGTCGAACCCTGCATTGTCGCGGCCAGGCGGCCCTGGAAAGAATCCACGCCATAGGTGTTCATGGTATCGATCATCATCGCCCGGGCTCCAGAACCCGATAAGGGTTTCATCAGACCCGTAGGCAGCGCATCCACCCATTTTGTATCCCAACCCGCTACTGCGATCAGGCTTCGGACAAAATCCAGCAGAATGTCCAGAGCGCCGCTGGCCCTGAACACGCCAATAGCTACCAGCATTGCCAACAAATAAGGAATGATACTGATAGCAGTCTCGAAGCCCTGACGAGCGCCGTCAATAAACGCGTCGTAAACGTTTACGGCCCGCTTATGTGCGACCAGCAGGAAGCTCATAATCAGCAATACAATCAGAAAATTACTAATCAGGCTGGACTGCTGTTGCAGACTCTCTGCACTGAGCGTGCCGAGCCAGGCCATCAAGGCCAGCAGTGCAGCAAAGGCACCACCGAGAAAGCCCAGAATTACCGTGTCCCACAATTTGATGCGTTGAATCCAGGCGGTTATCAGTAATCCCGCCAAGGTTGAGCATGAAGTCGCGATTAGAATCGGAATGAACACGGAAGCAGGGTCGCTCGACCCCATTTGTGCCCGATACAGCAAGATAGTGACCGGGAACAAGGTGACTGCCGAAGTGTTGAGAACCAGAAACAGGATTTGCTCATTCGATGCCACCGTCGGTTCAGGGTTCAAAGTCTGCAGATCTTTCATCGCTTTGATTCCCAATGGCGTGGCCGCGTTGTCCAAACCCAGTATGTTGGCCGACAGGTTTAAGGTCACAGAAGAGATAGCGGGATGGTTGGGGGGAACCGCTGGCATAAGACGAGTAAACAAGGGTGATAGCAGACGAGCGAGCGCGTCGATCAAACCACTCGCCTCTCCGACGGCGACGACACCTAACCAGAGCGCCATAAGACCTATCAGACCGATCGCCAGCTCCACCGACAGGCCAGCCATATCAAATAACGCAGTGACCATACGCGCGAACACATCCGGATCACCCGCACCCAGCCACTGGTAGAGTGCGCTTACAAACGCTACTAGAAAAAACCCTAACCAGATGCGATGCAGCATCAGTCCCCCGGCAGTCGCCCCTCAAGTCACCCTGTTATTGTTGGATTCGGCTTCAACGATTGCATGCTTGCACGGACCCGCCCAGCGGGTATACTGTTTTTTTATACAGTAATCAGGCCTTTGATCACGATGTCCAAAGCCAGTGACCTCATCGTAAGCGATCGGATATTGCGCAAAGGACGGGGCGCGCTGAGCAATCATCGAAGCCGTTACCAACCTACCACAACGAGTTGGCAGGATGGCATTGAACACAGCTCACCCGATACCCAGTGTCGCGCTACGGACGTGAAGAGTATTATCACTCGCAATACATCGCCGGATATTCCTTTCACACAATCCATTAATCCCTATCAAGGCTGCGAGCATGGCTGTATTTACTGCTATGCACGACCCACACATGCCTACCATGATCTCTCTCCCGGTATCGATTTCGAGACCCAGCTGACCTACAAACGCAATGCAGCGCAGCAGCTGCAGCGAGAGCTCGCAAAACCTGACTATAAGTGCAGCATCATCGCTTTGGGTGCTAACACGGACCCCTATCAACCAGTGGAGAAAACATTGCAGATAACCCGCCAAATCCTGGAAGTGTTGCACAAACAGCGCCACCCTGTATCGATCATCACGAAGGGCGCGCTGATAAGGCGAGATATCGACTTGTTAGCTGAAATGGCGGTGCTTGGGCTCTGTTCTGTAGCGATAAGCGTGACCACGCTCGATGACGGTCTGAAACGAGTACTGGAGCCCAGAGCTTCTTCAGGTCACACACGACTGCAGCTTATCGAAGAACTCTCGAACGCGGGTATACCGGTTACAGTGCTCGTCGCGCCCGTCATACCCGCTCTCAATGACAAAGAAATGGAAACAATATTAGCATCAGCCAAAGAAGCAGGAGCGCAAGCGGCCAGCTATATCTTGCTCAGATTACCCCTGGAGATACGCGACCTCTTTGTCGAGTGGCTGAAAGTCCACTTCCCACTGCGTGCGGAGCACGTCATGAGCCTCGTCAGACAGAGTCGCGGTGGAGCAGATTACGATAGCCGTTTCAGGCATCGCATGCGTGGTACGGGGCCTTTTGCTGCCGTTCTCGCCCAACGATTTGCGTCCGCCTGCAAGCGGCTGGGTCTAAATGCGGGCGAAGCGCGATACAATACTCGAACAGACTTGTTTAACGCCCCTGCCATGCCGGCGACACTGCCGGCGGCCGATCGCGGCCAGCTGCTTCTTTTTTGACGCGATTGCGCGCCATCCTTACAAGACAAGCGCTAGGCCGCTGGGTAAAACAGGTTGCGCCATTTTATCCGCCGAAACGGTCGCCACTGCTCCGGGTGCACCGACAGCCGTTCCGCTACCAAGAACCAAATCACGGGGTTTAGCGTCAAACCACAATGGCTTCCGCGGACTTGAATGTTTTGCGAACGCTCATGACCGTTGTGCTGAAGGGTGGTTTGCCAGTTTACAATGCCGTCGCCCTTGGTATAGATCGAAGTCGTCGGCACAGGTGGCGCGTGATGAATAATACCTTGATCAACCGGCAAATCCTCCGAAGGATTGAGCGCCGTGAACAGGCGTGCCGGTACGGAACTCTCCATGCGCCCCTTGCCAAAGGGACTGCCTAGCGAAATAACCTGCCGCACGCGCTCGGGATACGCTCTTGCCAGCTCTCTAGAGAAAATCCCCCCCAGGCTATGCCCTACCAGTGATATTGGCCCGCTGTGGCGTTCATTGAGTTCCATTAATCTCGACTCTAGACCTTCCAGGGTGCCGTTGCGCGGACCGAGATTCCGCCCCAAACCCCAGCCATAAACAGTGTAATTCAGGCCCTGGAGAAACCGCCTTATAGCGGCATTGTAGCCATCGTCGCCCAGGAAACCCGGCAAAATCATGACCGCATGACCATCGCCTAGCGGCGCGATCTTATTCAAATGACGACGGGTAAAGGTCAGTGAAGCGATTTCAAGAACCGCTCTATGCGCTTCAGTGAGAGACAGCAGCGCGCTTGGGCGCTCGTGAATGATTTCAGGTGCATTCATATTGCACCCGTGGTCCGGACGACGTGTACCAACACCGGCTACCGCCCATAAACATACCTATTATTTCAAACTTATGACACGAGCATAGCCAATATTTCCGTGTTGTTAAACCCCTGTATAACATCGAGATGTGATGAGCCCGACAAGTTTAATTGCTCGAGCTCAACGTCTTGGTGTTGGTTATAAGAGCCCGCTTACAGCTTGGCGAACTCTTTGTTCAGTTCATATTGCCGCGACGTCACATAGGATTCCATGTCCTGCACTCGCTCCAAAGCGGTATCTAGTCTCGCGCGGGCACGTTTAAGCCGCTCACTGCTGCTATCGGCGTAGCGAAATACCTTGCGAGGACGATAGTCGTGATGCCGCTCGTCGTATTCCATTTCAACCGCAACCTCATCATAGTGCCCGTCGACCTCATAAGCGCTGTCACGATTCCATTGCGTAGGGCGCGGGGATAGCAGGATCCACGCCGCGAGATAGACCCACAATGCCAGCGTGCCAGTGAACAAGAAAGCGGCTACCCACGACAGGCGCACTACCCAGTGTGCAATATCCCAGTGATCGGCCAGTCCTGCGCAGACACCCGCGATCTTACCGTCCCGCGTATTGCGAAAAAGGCCCAGGCCCCAGCCGCTGCGCTTGCGTCGATTGAAGCTGCGGTAGTTTTGATGACGACTCATTGTTCTGTCTCCCGATATTCCGTGTTGCGAGATTGCCTGTTTACCTGTTCGCGCCACTGTCGATGGTCCGCGTCAAGTATGGATTCCAGGGTCTCTATACGTTCTGTTAGCTTGTCAACGGTAATCAACATGTGCTCCACCGATTCTCGGTCTTCCCGAGTCAAGCCTCGCGACGCCCTGTTAACGCTGCGGTAGTGCATGGTCAGCCATATGGGTGCCACGATCACCAGAAACAGGATCGTTGGTACAAACATGAATTTCCAAAATTCCATTCGATTTTCCCTTGGGCAGCAACCTTGATCTGCTTATGCTGCCATTATCAATTAGGTTAGCCAACGAGCGACCCTGCGTTAGCTACTGAGACGGTGAATCGCTCATTTTAGCCTTCAGCTTCGCCAGTTCGTCATTAATAGCCGTGTCTTCCTGTAGTGCATCAATTTCCGTGGCCAAATCTGGTGCGACTTCGCGCCCTACATCCATGGACTCCAGCTGACTTTCAAGGTTGTCCATTCTTCGTTCGAAGTGCTCAAATCGAGTAAACGCATCGTCCAGCGCCTCCCTGTGCATTTGTCTCTTGACTTTAATGCGCGACTCAACGGTCTTTGTGCGCATCATCAGCGCTTTTTGCTTAGCTTTAGCGTCGGTCAGTTTTTGCTGTAGTTTGGCAACTTCATCATTGAGATGAGCGATGTGTTCATCCGTCGCCTCCAACTCCGCTTCTACAATCACCACCTCTTCTTCGATAGCGCGCTTTTCCTGTAAAGCCGCCCGCGCCAGATCTTCGCGTTCCTTGCTAATGGCGAGTTTCGCCTTGTCCTCCCAGGCGGCGGCTTCGGCCTGAACCTGCTCCAAACGACGCGACGCGGCTTTTCGATCTGCTATCACTTTGGCAGAGGAACTGCGCACCTCTACCAAGGTGTCCTCCATTTCCTGGATGATGAGCCGAATCATCTTTTCAGGATCTTCTGCCTGGTCCAACATCGCGTTAATGTTGGAATTGATAATGTCCGTCATGCGGGAAAAAATACCCATGGTGCTTCTCCTGTTAGTCAGTACAAATTCCTGGGGATCAATCCCCTTTCTCACTTAATACATACCAGAAATCGTGCCAACTTTTATATCCCTTTGTTTTTATTGAAAATAATAGGCTAACCGGCGAATAATTAGACATCTTGTAGATAAATAATAGTAATTTACGCCAATATTTATGGTATTTTTTACCCTTAGATATGGTATTTTTTACCAATGCGCGAACCAATCAGCATCATCGGCCAGTCCGCGGCACTCGCAAGCTCCCTGGACCAGGTCTCTCGTTTAGCGCCCATTAATCGACCTGTGCTGGTGTTAGGGGAGCGTGGCACGGGTAAGGAGCTCATTGCTGAGCGACTGCACTTTTTATCTGAGCGCTGGGAGGCCCCGCTACTGAAAGTGAACTGTGCTGCATTGGCAGACAGCCTGCTTGAATCCGAATTGTTCGGCCATGAGGCCGGCGCTTTCACTGGAGCGACCCGAAGCCGCCCCGGACGGTTCGAGCGGGCCGATGGAGGAACACTTTTTCTGGATGAACTCGCCACCATGTCCCTGCGGCTACAGGAAAAACTCCTGCGACTGGTGGAGTATGGCGAATTTGAAAGGCTCGGTGGCAGCGAAACGTTGCAGGTTGATGTGCGCATCATCGCGGCCACCAACATTGATCTAAAACGTCAGGCTATAGAGCAATCGTTTCGGAGCGATCTACTAGATCGACTTAGCTTCGATGTCGTTCATCTGCCAGCACTACGCCAGCGCAAAGAGGATATCGAGGAACTGGCACAGCACTTCGCGATACAAATGTGTTCTGAATTGGGCTGGGAGGTGTTTGCTGGATTTACCCAACATGCACTGGACACGCTCATGACCTATACCTGGCCGGGCAATATCAGGGAACTCAAAAATACGGTAGAGCGCTCCCTCTATCGCTGGGCCGATGCCGCGCGCCCGGTTGATGACATTGTCATCGATCCCTTTGCCTCACCTTTCGAAGAGTCAGCGGTCGCATCACCAGAACCCGAGCCCGAGAAACGGGAGGGCCCCACCCTAGCGTTTAATGACAGGATCGATGCCATTGAGCGAGAACTGCTCGCGCGCGCACTGGCCCAGCATGAACACAATCAGCGCCGCACAGCCGAAGCGCTAAGTCTTAGCTACGATCAACTGCGACATCTTGTCAGAAAGCATGGTCTGCAAAGGCGAAAGGGTCACAAAAATCTGCAATAATCCCGTGCTCACGAAAGCACCCCCTGAGGACCACACCATGAAGCTACCTCTTACCGACCCTGGTCTATTAAAACAACAAGGCTATGTGAATGGTCAGTGGATAGACGCCGATGACGGTGCACGTTTTGACGTGACCAACCCAGTCAATGGCGAATTGATTGTCGACGTCGCCAAGCTTGGAGCTGCGGAAACAGCGCGTGCCATTGACGCAGCCCAGCAAGCCATGAAGCATTGGGCACGGGAACCTGCGAAGGTTCGGGCGGGCATTATGCGCAAGTGGTTTGATCTGATGATGCAGCATCAGGAAGACCTGGCGATCATCATGACGGCCGAGCAAGGCAAAATCTTGGCGGAGTCGCGCGGCGAAATCGCGTATGGAGCAGGCTATATCGAATGGTTTGGCGAGCAAGCGAAACGCATCGACGGCGACGTCATTCCCGGGCCAGCACCCGATAGACGCATCGTGTGTATCAAACAGCCTGTCGGCGTCGTCGCCGCGATTACTCCCTGGAACTTCCCGAACGCAATGATCGCGCGTAAAGCCGCGCCAGCGCTGGCGGCCGGTTGTGCGATTGTGATTAAGCCCGCGACGGAAACACCTCTGTCTGCATTTGCTATGGCGGAACTAGCAGAGCGCGCGGGCGTGCCAGCAGGGATCATTAATGTGGTGGCAGGCAGTTCTTCGGACATAGGTGGCGAGCTCACCTCCAACCCCATCGTCCGAAAGCTGACGTTCACCGGTTCAACACCTGTCGGTAAAGCGCTGACGGTTGACTGCGCAGCTACGATGAAAAAAACATCCATGGAGTTAGGCGGGAATGCACCTTTCATCGTGTTTGATGATGCTGACCTGGATGCTGCGGTCCAAGGCGCGATGGTATCCAAATACCGCAACGCGGGGCAGACCTGCGTTTGCTCAAATCGACTATTCGTCCAAGATGGCGTTTACGATGCTTTCATAGAAAAACTGGTCGCGGCGACCGCTGCGCTGAAAGTGGGTGACGGTATGCAGCCGGACATCACTATAGGTCCGCTGGTCAACCGGAAAGCTGTCGACGATGTCGATCACCTTGTTAAAAGCTCAGTAGAGGCTGGAGCTAAAGTCGCTCTGGGTGGCGGTGCACATGAACTCGGAGGTTGTTTCTATCAACCCACGGTATTGACTGAGGTGAACTCCTCCATGGCCGTATTCAGGAACGAAATTTTCGGACCAGTAGCGCCAGTCGTACGTTTTTCAACCGAGCAGGAAGTCATCGACATGGCCAACGATACTGAGTTTGGTTTGGCATCGTACTTTTACACGCGGGATATTGGGCGTGTCTGGCGAGTCGCCGAGGCCCTGGAATACGGCATTGTTGGAATCAATGAAGGCATTATCTCGAACGAAATGGCCCCTTTTGGTGGAGTAAAGGAATCTGGATCAGGTCGCGAGGGATCCAAATACGGCATAGACGACTACGTAGAAGTCAAGTACATGCTCATGGGGGGACTGGAGTAAAACGCACATACAAGCCAGACTCTGTTACGCGCGATAGCCGCGTCACTAGATGGCCTTCACCTTGGTCTTGCCGCAGCGGCTACAGCGAAGCACCGTAACGAGCCTGCCCTGCTTCACATCGAACTGCTGCTCTTTATCGATGACCCATTTATGATGACCGCTACGGCACAACATATTGCCCTTATGTCGGGATTTTGGAGTGGGCTTGCGAAACGGGATAATCTCAGCCATTGGTATCCATCAAGGTTCGTTTCAGTGCGGCATTCCAAGACGCGAAACGCTTTCGCCTCATAGCAGCGGAAATCGTTGCAGCAAAACCCTGTTCTGCTCGCCAGATATCGCGCACCTCGCTCAAACTATTCCAGAGACCCACTCCCAGTCCGGCTAGGTAGCAGGCACCGGCGACTGTGGTTTCTATCACGCTAGGCCTGATCAACTTACGTCCTAACACATCGGCCTGAATCTGCATAAGCAGATTGTTTGCCGCTGCGCCTCCATCCACGCGTAAGGGTTTCATACGTTTGCCAAGATCTTGCTCCATTACGCGC
>JBCDFM010000117.1:0-11549 GCA_039178015.1 Pseudomonadota bacterium | reverse complement strand
GCTAACGATGGGCAGCATCTCTTGCAGCACTGAAGACCTACGTTAAGACCTTAGTGAGCTCTCAAGCGAGTCTGTTAAAACGAGATAAAGGCCTGAATTGCGAAGCTATTGATAATATCGATAAAGAATGCCGATACCAGCGGCAATACCACAAAGGCCAGCGGCGAGGGGCCATAGCGTTTGGTGACAGCCGTCATGTTCGCAATCGCTGTAGGTGTAGCGCCCAGCGCAAACCCTGCAGTCCCCGCCGCCATCACCGCGGCAAAATAGTTTTTTCCCATGGCCGGAAACAGAATGAAAACGGATATGACAATCGCGCACAGGGTTTGTAGGCCCATCACAATCAACAGCGTCAGGCCCAGCCCGGACAGCGTCCAGAGCTGCAGGCTCATTAAAGACATCGCCAGAAATGTGCCCAATGCGAAGTCTGAGACCACGGCGAGGGTCGGCGTCTGCCTCACTTCATACACCCATGGCAACACGACAGGCACCGTATTACCCAAGATGATGCCCATGAGCAGACAAGGTACAAAGGCCGGAAGATCGAGACCCATCGCGTCCAGACTTTCATCCAGTGAGTAGCCGAGCACAATGGTGATATGAACCCATAGCAGGGTGTGCATCAAGGTGATGTGCGTAATGGGTTGGCTGGGTTCCTTGTTATAGGCGATGCCTACGGTCTGTACTTCAACCGGATTACTCGGATGTAATTGACCGCGATTAATGAGATACCGCGCGATCGGGCCTCCCACGAGAGAGGCAGCGACCAGCCCCAGCGTGGCTACAGCAATGCCCAGCTCTGCAACGCCCTGCATGCCCGTTTCTTCTGCCACGCGCGGACCCCAAGCGATCACCGTGCCATGTCCGCCGATCAGCGCGGCGGAACCCATTACCACGCTGAGGTCACTGGGCAATCCAAACGCTTTAGCGGCCAGCAGTCCGGTTGTGTTTTGGACGAGAATGATGGCGACGGTGATAGCAAGCAAAATGGCAAGCGGTTTACCGCCGCGAGTGACGTCCGAAACTCGCGCGTTGAGACCTATTCCTGTGAAAAATACGATCAAGAAGTAATCGCGCGCAGCCAGATCAAACTCGATTTGGTGTCCCCAAATAAAAAACACTGCCATGGTTGCCAGCGCAGCCACCAGACCACCCGAGACCGGTTCTGGGATATTAAAGTCACGCAATAGTGCAGTTTTACGCGTCAGCTCTGCACCGATCAGAAACACCAAAAACGCAAAGGTTGTCGATAGGAATGCGTTGATCTGGATAACGTCTGTCATATTTTATCAGGCTAGTTGAAAGCCACACTGATCTCTTGGTTATGATGAAGATAGCCTGTTCTACGAACGAATGGAAAGGTTGCTCTGGACCCGTCGTGGCGTCTGTGAGACGAGGGGCGATCGTTCTCTACGGGGTGTGGTGTTCAACTGCGTGAATCGACAGTTGCAGACCCTGGGAGTGTAGACAGCGCGTGTCGACCTCGGAATGGCTAACAGTCTAGTTGAAAGCCGATCTGACGCGCTGCACTCGGTCGCCAAACCTATCTATTCTGCCAGGGCGAATCTTTACAGTCTGATTGAGACCGCCAGAGCGAATGCTATAGAGCCGTAGCCTTATCTGCGGCACGTCGGTACTTGGCTGCTGAAGGCCACCAGCACAGAGCATATTGAAGCGCTGCTGTTGTACAGCATGACTTAGCTATCGCGCTTATAGAGGTGTCCTCAAGTAGTGGTCGGTTTATTGAAGAGTTCGCGAACCGGAAAGGGTCGCAATGAGACGGTGATATAGCGATGAGCAAGCAGTTGTTTTTCGAGCATAGCGCACGTTATCTGCGTCCTACGATGGTTTTAGGGTGAGCAATCGCAATCCAAAAATCACGATCACCAAATAACTTAGCAAGCCAAACGGACCGGCGACCATGAAATTGTCGAGAGTGCCGGTATGAATCAACGAAAATACCACTCCGGTGAAGGTATTCGCCGCGGCCGCCAGCAGAAAAAACCATCGGGGCATAATCGGTGCCTTTGCCAAACTCTCGATGAAGAAAGCGATGCCTAGCCCCAGATGGGTCAGTCCCTGCCCGATGTGAAAAGAAAAACCCGTAGTACCTAACAGAGCTTCGAAGAGTTCAAGATTCGGGTCAGCCTGAGACAAGACAGCGCCATATCCACCGACCATCAGCGCATACATTGGCATTGTGACGACGCAGCCCATAGCGCAAAGAGCCCAGCCACTGCAGCTAGCTCGATTGATTAAAGAGAGGGCTCCGGCGCCGAGCAAAGCCATGGCAACCACCTCGGCGTGCCAACCAATTTGTAGGTGATCAAACACGGAGGCAACAAAATCGGCACGTTCAGAGAGAGTTGGCGGCCCATCAGCTCCGGCAAGACCGGACATCGTAACGATGTAGTCGATAATGATTATAGGCATTGAAATACCCGCCACCAGCAGGAAAAAACCACCTACTCGGGATGAGGTGCTAACTGTTTTCATGGTGTTACCTTTTCCTCGCTTCCATGGCTCGAGCGCAACTGACTTTTTATTTGTATGGCCTGTCGCACTCGCTTCGTCGAGACTGAGTGTAGTTTACGTTACGCCTAGAACTGCATTTGATAATACTCGCTTTTTGGCGAGTTTTTGGCAGGCACACGGGAGAGAGCCCGCTGGCCTATCGCCAGAAGCGACTGTCGGTGAATTGAGCCTTGCGTGGCGCGGCTGATGAGTCTTGCGCACGGTTTGTACAGTCCGCCTCTTAAGTGTCGATCATATGGAATAGCGCCTGCCGAGTAAGAGAGCTGAATTACAGGTGCATTCGGCTAGGTCAACGCTACCTGGATTGACCCGCCGGTAAAAGATCGAATAATTAGAACAAATAGGACAAATTCTGGCCATTATTTTGGTCTCCCATCCAGCTTAGACTGGCGCGCAAATCTAATGTATGGAGCTAGGAGGAAGCAATGGGATCTCTAAATTATGGAATTTTCAGCAGTTATGCAGGTATAGACACATTGCCAGTGCGCGTGGGTGTGGGCGCTATATTTGCCGCCCATGGGGCACAAAAATTGTTCGGATGGTTTGGTGGGTATGGTTTGGAAGCTACTGCTGGCTGGATGGCATCAATAGGCCTGGAACCGGGCTATTTGCTCGCGCTGGCAGCGGGCGGCGCGGAGTTTTTTGGTGGCTTGTTGTTGATCTTGGGCCTGTTCGTTCGCCCTGCGGCTCTCGTTTTAGCCTTTACCATGTTGGTAGCGATCTTCACCGTACACTTTCAGAATGGTTTGTTCATAGCCGACAATGGGTACGAGTATGCATTGGCGCTGTTGTTGATCAGTGTCGCCTTGGTGATACGTGGCGCGGGTAGCTACAGCGCTGATGATTTTATTGCCAAACGATTGGCTTGATGCTGAACGCAGGTGCTGCCTAAAGCGGGGGATTACGTTTGTGCCAATCCGTGGTCTGTTCGTAGGCATGGGCGGCTCTCAGAACCAGCGCATCGTCGAAAGGACGGCCAGCCAATTGCAGCCCCACCGGCAGTCCCTGATCGGTGAATCCGCAGGGAAGGGAGATAGCGGGAAGGCCCGTCGCATTGAACGGCGCAGTACAACGGATCATTGCCAGCATGATGGGTTCTTCGACGCCGCCGTAGGACACGACTTCCTCTCCAATAGGTGCAGCTACTATTGCAGTGCTGGGTGTAAGCAGAAGATCGACGGTTTCCAGCAGTTCTCGAGTTGCCGCCGTCAGGTAATCTCGCGCACGAAGCGCGCCGATGATGGCATCGGTATCCGGCGCTGGTGATTTGAGGATTGCACCGACATCAGCGCCAAAGTGGTCGGGTGACTCCGCCAGCGCTTGGGAATGAAACTCCTGGGCTTCGGCAAGCGCTATGCTCATGCTTGCGTCGAGACTCTGAGCAAAAGGCGGGCTTTCGACATCGCGCACATCTGCACCCAGGGATCGAAACATCACGATCGCCTCCTCGACAGCCTCACCAACGCCTTCCTGAAGCTGATCGAAGAACCAGCTTCGGGGCACGCCGATGCGCATGCCTTTGATGCTTGCGCTCAAGTCGGCGAGGTAATCGTTAACCGGTAACCTGACAGTGCTCGCATCGGCGGGGTCATAGCCTGCAATAGCAGTGAGTAGTATCGCTGCATCTTCTACTGTGCGCGTGATGGGCCCCGCGTGATCAAGCAGATAAGATAAAGGTATCACGCCGGCCTTACTGACTCGCCCATAAGTCGGCTTCAAACCCACCACCCCACACACTGAAGCCGGCATACGAATACTGCCTCCAGTGTCAGTACCCAGCGTGGCGGTTGCCAGGCCAGCCGCGATAGCAGCGCCTGACCCACCGCTGGAACCACCGGGTATATGGTCAAGGTTCCACGGATTATGGGTTGCGCCGTAGTGAGGGTTGTTGGTGGTCACACCGTAGGCGTATTCGTGAGTATTGAGTTTTCCCAACAGCACCGTGCCAGCCTCGCGTAATTTGCGCGCTGCGGTGCAGTCCTTATCCGGTACATGTGCGGCGTGATACTTGCCGCCGCCCGTGGTGAGAATCCCTTGGGTCTCATAGAGATCCTTAAGGCCGATGGGGATGCCATGCAGTGGGCCGCGGGTACCGCCTGCCTGTATTTCTTGAGTGGCGCGCTCGGCGTCTGCCAGCGCACGGTCGGCACACACGGTAACGTAGGCATTAATGCGTGGGTCTAGCGCTTCAATCCGCTGTAAATACGCTTCGGTGAGTTCAAGAGCAGAGCATTCGCCTGCGCTCAGCAGTCTATTCGCCTCGGCAATGGTCAAGCCACATAGTTCGGGGATGGCCATAGGTTTCTCCTGTGAGTGTGCGTGTACCTAGCGCTGAACTTGGACGTCGATGGCAGGATCATCTCTCTTTGTACAGGAGCTGATGTGCTGTGCGCAATAACCAGGACGCTTCGCCGCTCGGTATATCGCCAGGCTCGGGAGAATGCCAGAGACGAGAGCAGACCTGTATGCAGGGGGTTGACTCTAGGCTTGACCACACTGGCTTGACTCTAGTGCTGCAAGCGAAGCCGAGTAATCGCCAATAGCCGAAGCTCTCAGCAACATTACGCCGCGATCCGTCGGTGACTGTATGACTGCACCCTCGTATGCATCCGCGTTATCTGCACCCCCAATCAACGTGACCTGCAACACGCTGCCTATGAGATTTTGTTCGTCGCGTTGGTTGGTGATACCGGCGAAGTTGTCCGTGTTCATCTGATAGAACTGCATGGACCAGTAGCGCGCCGGCACCAGCGCTTGGATGGACACCGGCCCCTCTGACAGATCATAAACGCAGATCGCGTAGATCAGATCAGGGCTCGGACGCACTACGGTGCGAGCTGTCGCATCCGGAATGGGGCTGATGAACAGCCGGTTGTAACCATTTTGTTCGCCTGCTTGATAATACAGTACTTCCATAATCAGATTGGGTGCCCATAAGGCGAGCAGATATTGCCCCAACCAGGCGCAAACAACGATCGGTAGACACCACTTGAGGAAGTTCACAGGCAATCCTCCTTGATCACGGTGGGCAACCGGGCAGACACTGGCGTGTCCAGATAAGTTAAACCGGGTGTGTATAAGCGCATGAGCAAATCAAAATCGTTATCTCCCAGTTTCCGCCAGCCGGGTGCACCGGCGGGACCGATGGGTAGCCAATTGCCATGCTGCTCGTCGGTGGCAACCCTAATTGTCCAGCTGCCATCGTCCTCGCGCATTACATTTTCATTGTTGAAGGAATAGCGGTTATCTGCGTTGGGAATCAGGTAGTTGTCCCAGCCATAGGCGGTGATGCTCCACCAGTTGGCGTCGTAATCAGTACCCTCGATGCGGTATCGGCAATTGAGACTAAGCGGCTCCCCGGCGATCGAACTCAGCCGATAGTACATGGAATTCTCTTTTGTAGACGCCAACAGTCCACCTATCGCGACGGTGGCTTTGAGCATCACGCCGGCGTCTTTGGAGCCGGTTGCAGCGCTGGTTACCCAGTCTCCGTTGCGTAAGTTCATGCTGTCCAGCCCGACGCTAATGCTGCGTAGAAAAAGCAGAACCGCGAGCAGCACGGCCAGTAGTGCGGCTGCAATCAGTTTAATAGTCAGTTTTAGCACTTGTGTTACCTTTTACTATTGGCACATAGTGTGACGGAATTGTCGCGAAGGTGCATGTCAAGTTTGCGGCTCCGCCATGCCGGTGTATAGAGACTAACTAAGCTCCGTGGCGTGCCGATATTGTTAGTAGCGTTACACTCAGGTCTGCGCTGGCATCACTTATTCAATCGATATAAGAAATAGGGCATGTGATACGACGACCGATATTGCTCGCTTTGCCGATTCGATTGACAGCTGACCGTCGAGCTGCGCGCCTGCGTTGACAGCGATTGAGTAGGCGAACTGCTCTACCGAAATTCCATCTGCGCTCGAATGCGGACTACCATGGAAAATGCGCTAGCTAACCACCGGCAGGAGACTTTCAGCTTACAGTCGCCAGCGCTTGTTCGAGGTCGCCGATAAGCGCATCAGTCGGTTCCAAGCCTGCTGAGAGCCTGACCAGACTGGGGCTGATGCCCGCCTTGTTGCGATTTTCTGGGCTAAGTGCGACGTGCGTATTGGTAATAGGTTGATTCGCCAGGCTGGTGATACCGCCGAGACTGGTGGCTAGCTTGATAACTTGCAATTGATCCATGAACGTTTTGGTGGTGTCAAAATCACCGTCAATCTCAAAACTCACCATGCCGCCAAAAGCCGTCATTTGCCGTTCTGCGATGTCGTGGTCTGGGTGGCTTGCTAATCCTGGGTAATGTGTCGCGCTGATGTTGGGATGACCCTCCAGGAACTCGGCAATCACCATGGCGTTGTCGTTTTGTCGCTGCACGCGCAGTTCCAGAGTCGCTAGGCTGCGCTTGACCAGAAATGCGGTCATGGGATCCATGATACCGCCTAAGACTTTGCGCAGATTCCAGATCCGCTGGTAGGCGGACTGTCCAAAACAGGCGAAGCCGGCGGTAATATCGTGGTGGCCGCCGATATACTTGGTCGCGCTGTGTAAGACGACATCCACGCCCAGTTCGACGGGGCGTTGGTTTATCGGTGAGGCAAAGGTCGAATCCAGCATCACGACTGCGCCTTGTTGGTGGGCAGCGTCCGCCAGTCGTTTCACGTCAACGACCCGCAACAGCGGGTTAGTCGGCGTTTCCAGATAGAGCAGATCGACGCCCTGGTCGATCTCTTGCAGTATTCTGTCCGTTTCCCAGCAGTTGAAGAAAACAGGTTTCACCCCTAAGCCCGGCAACACGTCGTTGAGGAACTCAAAGGTCGCGCCGTAGATTTCGCGCATGGCGATGACCCGGCTGCCCGCCTGAACGTGGGCCATCAGTGCCGTGGTAATCGCCGCCATGCCGGATGCGAAGCCCAGGCAATGCGTGTAGCCCTCAAGCGCTGACATGTCTTTCTCTACGGCAACTACGGTGGGATTGTCCCAGCGCGAATAGATATAGCCCTCATGGTTTTCAACGACATCGATCAATTCACTAGAGTTTTCGAACTGATACGTCGCGGACAGGTGAACTGGGGGGGTAATCGGTTTTCCTTTCAATGGGTATGTTCCTTTGCACCGTCGAGCTTTCAAGAGGCCTTCGCTTGGGCGACAACGCGATCGTCGTCGGCGCGCGAAGTTACAGCGCGCGTTTTCGGGATTGAAACCTGTTCTGTGCACTGGTGTGAGTGTGGTGAAAGTGTAGCAACCGTAAATAGATGGGTACATTGCCTTCGCGATTCACTCCGGGTGCTATGACCCGTTATGATCAAGGCATGAAAACAGTTCTGTACACGGCTTTAGCGCTAGTGGCATTCGCGGGTAACTCCGTGCTCTGTCGACACGCACTCAGTGACGGCTCTATTGACGCTGCAAGTTTCACGGTCGCGCGGATGCTATCGGGTATTGTCGTATTAGGACTGCTCCTTATGATGACGCGATCGGCAGGTGCCAAAACAGCAAAGGGAAGCTGGAAGGCGGCGTGCTTCTTGTTTCTCTACGCCGCGGCTTTCTCCTATGCCTTTTTGTCGCTGGATACCGGAACGGGCGCGCTAATACTGTTTGGCACGGTGCAAATCACTATGATTCTGACCGGTCTGGCCAGAGGTAGCAGGCTACTCGGCCTCGAGTGGTTCGGGGTTTTAGTTGCATTTTCTGGATTCGTGTATTTGGTCTTACCTCACCTGACAACGCCTTCCATCAAAGGCTTCATTCTCATGGCCATCGCCGGCATCTCTTGGGCCTTCTACACTTTGAACGGCATGAAGTCGGAAAATCCGCTGTGTGACACCAGCTACAACTTTTTGCGCACGCTGCCCCTTGTACTCATTCTGCTTGTGATGACGTTTCAATCTGCTGATCTCTCTATAAAAGGTCTTTTGTTAGCCGTGGCATCAGGCGCAGTAACCTCGGGTATAGGCTATGCCATTTGGTACCGGGCACTGCCCGGCCTATCCACGCTGCAGGCCGGCATTTTGCAGCTACTGGTGCCGGTGATTGCCGCTGCAGGCGGCGTAGCGTTTACCCATGAGGTGATTTCTTTGCACCTGCTCACGTCTTCACTGCTGATTATCGGCGGTATACTCGCAGTGATACTTGCAAAGATTAAGCCCGTTCAAACGCAAAGCGGTGGCTGATACCGATGCCTGGCCTGAGCGCCAGGGGAGGTGTCTGAATAGCGCTGATATGCGTGGGACATCTTGCCATAAGCAATCTTCTTAAGGCGGCGCCGCTCTAAAGCGCCGCTAGAGTAGGCCCCGTGAAAGCGGCGGGCGAAGCAAGAGTCCTGGATGGCGCGCTGAATGCCGTCAAAATCATCCGGGCTGCAGTCGCTTCTATGTCATTGTCTGCGACGGCTATGATGGCAAATCTGCCGATGCGAGATTGCATTTTAGACATTATGACCTACCTTATGCCAAAATAAATGTGTGCCGTATCGCATCCTCCGCCGCGCATGGTATTTCAGCGTGAATCGAGTCCAAAATTGGCGAGGCCGGTATCTTGAATCGACCCGCGCAGTGCGTTCATGCGCCATATAGCCCTCGGAGAAAAGCGTATATGCGGTTACTCATATTGATCGCTCTGTTAGCCTTGGTAAGCGCCCCAATCGCGCAGGCAGATAACCAAAGCAAGCCCAACGTAGTGTTGATTTTGATTGACGACGCCGGGCTGATGGACCTTGGTGCTTATGGTGGCGAAGCATCGACGCCTAATATTGATGCGCTGGCTGTCGAGGGCGTGATGTTTACGCAGTATCGAACCTCGCCCTTGTGTGCGCCCACGCGTGCGATGTTGCTAACGGGCCTGGACAATCATCTTACCGGCGTGGCGACGATCCCCGAGGTGCTACCGCCGGAACAAAAAGGGCAGCCAGGCTACACCATGGCGCTGGAACCCGGCGTGCTTACGCTCGCCGATCGTCTTGGCGCGGATAACTATCGCACACTGATGGTGGGCAAGTGGCACCTAGGAGAAAAAGCGGAGGAAATGCCCGACCAGCACGGCTTTCAACGGTCTTTTTCCCTGGCCGCCTCCGGTGCGGACAATTGGGAAGATAAGTCATACATGCCCTACTACCACGATGCACCCTGGTGGGAGGACGGAGAGGAAGTCGATCTGCCGGACGACTTTTATTCTTCTGAGTTCATCGTCGACAAGGTGATCGAGTATCTCGATGAGACGGATGCAAGCCGACCGTTCTTCGCCTACCTGCCTTTCCAGGCCATCCATATTCCGGTACAGGCACCGGCAGAATTTATCGCGAACTACGATGGTGTCTATGACGCGGGCTGGCATGCGCTGCGACAGGCACGTTATGAACGGGCGCAAACGCTGGGACTGATTCCCGCGGGAGTGCCTTTAGCGTCCATGCCCAATGATGCACGACAGTGGAGCAGCCTGACAGCGCCAGAGCGAGATCTATACACGGCTATGATGGAGGCAAACGCCGGGATGTTGGAGGCCATGGACTATCATATAGGGCGCTTAATCGAGCATCTTAAATCCCAGGGGCAATATGAAAATAGCATTTTTATTGTGGCTTCAGACAACGGTCCCGAGTTCAATCGCGGCGACAATGATGCGCGCCTTGCGCTGTGGCATTCGATGAATGGCTATCATATCGACCCGGCGCTCGCGGGAGCGCGAGGTAGCTGGGGCTTTATCGGCCCCGAATGGGCGAATGCGGCAGCCTCTCCCGGCGCTCTTTATAAGTTTTATGCCACGGAAGGCGGCATTCGCTCACCCCTGATCATCTCAGGCCCCGGTATTGCTCCGGCAAAGACCGACGCGCCCGCGATGGTGACCGATATCGCACCCACACTCTTGGATTGGATTGGCCCTCCGGCTGCTCCGCAGGGCTCGAAAGCAATGACGGGTCGCAGCCTGATGCCGGTGATGCGGGGAGAGGTTGAGTCGGTCTATGGCCCGGATGATATTCGCGCGATTGAAGTGTCGGGGAATAGTGCATTGTACAAGGGTGACTACAAGATCACCCGCAGCATGCCGCCTGCCGGAGATGGTCAATGGCGCTTGTTCAACATGGCCGATGACCCGGGCGAGACCGTAGATTTAAGCGCAGTGAAACCTGCAGAGATGGCGGCTATGTTGGAGGCTTACAGAGCGTATGCACAGGAAATGGGTGTCTTGGACATGCCAACTGGCTATCACTCCCTGCAGCAAATCCTGGATAACACCACCCCTCGACTTCTTGCGCAGTATCGGTGGTATTTGATTGGCATGGGCGTCGCTTTTTTAATACTGCTGTATGGACTCTATCGCATGATCAGGGCGATTTTCAGTCGTTGAGTCTGGCGTGCCCGCACTATCTCACTCAGCTTAAAGCAGTGCTTTTGCGTCGGGTCCTGTAGGCTGATCGCAATAGATAAAGACTAATTGACCGGTACGCACAGAACGATTGCAGCGCGCTAAAGCGAGCTAGCCTGGCCAATGTCGGTTAGGGCTCGCTCGAGCTCGTTGAAAAATATATCGATCTGGTCCGCGCCCGTGCGATGGCTCAAAATGGTCACACGCAGGGTGAACTGATCATTCAGCATGGTCCCGGAGAGATACACTTTGCGCCCGGCGTTAACCGTTTCCATCAACAATCTGTTGCGCTCGTCGCCTTGATTTCCGGCGAGTTGAAACGCAATCGTGGACAAGTCCGGTGCGTGTAGAACCTGTATTGCGGGCATGGCACATAAACGCGCATAGGCGTTTTCGGTCAGGTCAAGCTTTTCATCGAGAGCCGCCACAAAAGCGTCCAGGCCGTGGAGCATGATTGGCAGTGCGACTTTTAAGCCGCGATGTTCTCTGGACAGTTCTACCGAGAGACTAAAGGGCTCCAGGTGTGCGTGTGAGTAATCCAGGTCGGGCATGTACTCGCCGCGCATCTCATGGGCCCTTTAGTCTCTCGGTAGAACTGTCCAGAGAACATCGCGGCTTAAAAGTCGCACTGCCAATCATGCTCCACGGCCTGGACGCTTTTG
>JBCDFM010000116.1:0-11564 GCA_039178015.1 Pseudomonadota bacterium | reverse complement strand
GTGATAGCCAGATATTCGATGGAGCTCTTGATATTACGCTCTTCTAGCGTTTCGCCGGAGAACGCTGTCAAGCTCACCGGCACGTCTTGCAGGTTTTGTTCCCGACGTTGGGCGGTCACCACCACCTCTTCGAGCATAATGTTTTCCTGAGCGATAGAAGGTGCTACTTGCAACAGGGCCGCACTCATTAACGATAAGGGAAACAGGGCAGTCAGATTAGTTCGCATGTTTGTTATTCCTCGACAAGGCCGTGGCTGAATAGATTCATGTCAGCATCCGACCCGGTTCAGTGGCCTCGAGGCTGGGCTGTACAAGAACGCCAGCCCAAATCTCGCTGCCAAAAGTCAGGTCTTTGCTGAATACAACGGCAGGGGGTTTTCCCCTAACCTTGGGTCAATTAAATCCCATTAATAAATAAAACTCAAGGTTTGGCCTTGCCAAATTTGCCAACAATTTACGGTAAAAAACCCAGAATTCGACCTCGAATGCGCTATATACTGACTAATCAGGCCTGAGCCTTCGCTCTTCAGTATAATCCCATCAATGAGCAACTGGTAAAGAGTGTTGCAGGGCACCTGGGCCCTACAGCGTCACCATTCGAGCCTCACCATTAGCGCTTGGTCATGAGAGCCAGCCCCGAGCAGAGATTAGGGAAGGGGGCGTTGACCGGCGCTGTTGTCGTTCGCGCTTCCAACACAGCATTTCGATAGCAAAGCCAGCAGTGCGCAGGCCGCCATGGCCAGCGTTACTGCCAGCATATCTTGGGGGAGCATCCATCCCACTGTCAGACTGATGGCACTCGAGCCGGCTGACTGCACCAGCAGGTACAGTGAACTTGCGAGTCCAGTTCGATATTCGAACGGGGCCAGTGCGGCGCCTGCCGATAACGACATGATCACGCCGGCGCCTGAGCCAGCCACAATCAGCCCTGGAGCATAGGCAAAAACCGTAGTCGATGTGGAGAGTGTCATGAGGCCGATGTACATCCAGCCCACAGTGCAGGCCAGCGCGCCAATCACTATCGAGCGGTGAGCCTGGAAGCGTGGCATCAGCAGCCACACTAACTGTGTGCCCAGGGCGATAGAAGCATTAAAAAGCGCGAGTACCAGCCCGTTCTTGCTGCTATTGAAATCGAATGCGGTGGCGGTGAGGAATGCAAAATTGGCGCCAAAAATCACCAGCGTGGTGATAGAAAACATATTGCAAAGTGTGTGTTGCGCAAATACCGGATGAAGCAGTATTTGCCGGACCGATTCAGCACCAGTATTGATCTCGGCGGCCGGTGCTCGACGTGTTTCGGGCACCAGATAGAAGTAGGCCGCTACGCTGAACGCACCGATCGCAGTCATAAGAATGAAACAAGCCTGCCAGCCAAACCACTGCGCGAGTAGACCGCCCAGAATTGGCATAAAGATTGGTACGATCGCCATCAGTGACATCATTCTGGCCATGCCTTTGGTCGTGCCCTGTGCGCCATACAGATCACGTACCACGGCTCTGGCCATGGTTGCGCCCGCACCCGCCCCCAGTCCCTGAAGAAACCGGATGCCGACCAACACGTGCGCATCGTCAACGAAGGCGCAGACACTGGAGCTGATGCAATAAAGCAACATGCCTGTAAACATAACCGGCCGTCGACCTGCCCGGTCGGATGTATGGCCCCATACCGAGGGGGCGACGCCATAGCCGACCAAGAAGCTATACAGCGAAAGCTCTATAAGGCGTGGGCTGGCTTGAAGATCCAATGACATACCGGCCAGAGAGGGCGTCAGCATATCCATGGATACCGGCGCCAGCGTGGCAGACAGTGCCAGAATAAGTAAGGTCAGCGAGGAGTGCCGGGGTCCTGCGTGCATATCACGCGAGCATCGCGGTTAACGTTACTCCGATAAACGTTGCGATGACATAGCCGAAAATACCGCACATGATTCCGGGGGTGACCAGGTGCTTCCAGCCCTTTGACGAGGCGATAGCTGCTGTCACTGCGGGGCCCACTAGTGCTGCGCCAGAGGCGACGATCGCTTCATCTAGCTGAATTTTGAGCAGTTTGGCGGCGCTCAGGACGATTGCCAGATGCACTAAAATAATGACCATGCCGAACACAAACAGGATGACCGCATCATCCAAAAATGCGCGAGCGTCTGTGCCAGCTCCGACCGCGACGAAGAACAGATACATTAACAACATACCCAGTTCAAAGTCGCCTTCGAGTTTATGCATTTGCTTTGGAAAGCAGTTCGCGACGACGATGGTGAGAATGGTGATGAACAGTATGTTGTACTGGGTGAGTCCGAGTGCTTCGCCAAGCCATTGCGCGAGAGCACAAATAACGAAGCTTAGCGCGAGTGCTCCGGTAATATGGGTGAGTCGAAATCTCGGCACATCATTGTGCGCAGCCTGCGGTGTGTTTTCGCCGATTGCCTGAACCTTGAACTCGGGAAACCAGCGCGTGATGAGCCTGACGGAGGGAATCACAATGAGCAGCACCAGTGCCATGACGCTCACCACGCTGCTTGCACTAATTGCGACAGTCAACTGTGCGGACGTCATCTCCACCGCTTGAGAGACTGCGAGAAAGTTCACTGCGCCGCCAATCCAGCCGCCGGTATAAACACCCGCGACTTTTGGTCCGATCTCGCCCAAATCTAACGCGGCAAAACCGATCAGTGCCCCCGCAATGGTGGCGCAAGACGCGACCAGAAATGAGATCATTACGCCGCCGCTTTCCCTGAAAATCTTGCGCAGATCACCTTTTAACAGCAGCAGCGGAATAGCAAGCGGCACCAGCGATCCGCCAACAAAATCGTAGGCTGGGCTGGTCAGTGGGATGACGCCGGTATTGGACAGCAACATGGCAGCCGACAACACCCAGACCACACCAGATGTTCTTTTGCCAATAGCGCTGTTGTCGATCCAGAAGCCCAACCAGGCCAGGCCGAATAGCACCACGCCCAGTGCAAAAATATGATCTCCCGAAATCAGGGACACAACATCGTTCCCGTTGAGATGGTAAAACAAACGCGGCAAGCGGCCTGCTCGCTACCTCGACGGCGTAACACTGTCCGCACACCTCGTGAATGCTGAGAGCCCCTCATCATGTTTTAAGCAGCCCGCTGTCAGCCGCCGGATGTGCCAAACCATCCCGCCACCACTGAGTGGCCGATACATCGTCCAAGAACGCCGCCCGCTCTGTGTCGTCGAGCCCGTGGAGCGTGTTCAGCACCGTCACGGCAAGTGGGTCAGAGGGCCAGCGCAGTTGCCGGATATCTGAGTCGGCAATCGTTACCAGCAGCTTACCAATACCGTCGGGATTCATCGCCTGCGCAGATCTGCGTGCGGCGTCATCAAGCTTGGCGCTGATCAGACTGTGATAGGGGGAATCTTGAGGATAATCCGAGGGCAGTTGGCCGTCATTGCGATCGAGTCGAGTGGCGTAGCGACCTGATTCGACGAGTGCGAGGCGAATACCCCACCGGTCGACCTCCTGACGCAGCGCTTCGGTGGCGCCTTCCAGGGCAAACTTGCTCGCACTATAGACGACATCGCCTGCCAGGCCAGCCAGCCCAGATAACGAGCTGATCATAATAATGAGACCGTTTCGTTGTCGCCGCATATGCGGCAGTACAGCGCGCGTCAACAACATAGGGCCAAAGAAGTTAGTTTCCATAACCGAGCGCACCTGCGCTTCAGTTAGGTCTTCAAACGCACCCGGGATCAGAATACCCGCATTGTTAATCAGCACATCCAGGCTTCCGGCTTCGGAAACGACCCGGTGAATCAGCTCTTTGAACGTATCTGGCTGGGTCACGTCCAGTCGGGGTGTCTGCAGTTTGAGCTTTTCCGAATCGGCGGTTGTCTGCAGGTCTTCGCCATCGGTGTCTGATCTTACGGTAGCGTAAACGCGATCACCACGACGAGCGAAGGCGAGGGCGGCAGAGCGACCAATACCGCTGCTACAACCGGTAATCAATACGGTCGCCATCCTACTCAGCCCTTGGTCTCGTAGTGGCTTTGGTTAGACTTTAGTAATTCCACGGTAAGGCTATAAGCCGACTTGGCCTTACCGGTTGCTATCGCCATCGCCAATCGGTGATGGCGTTCCATATCTGCTCTGTCGTCATAATCGGAGACCTGGCTCCCCAGAGCCGCATGCGCCTTCAAATAAGTCGCGATCGCAAAGCGGAAATGATAAAGCACCTGATTGTGTGATGCCTTGAGAATGATTGAGTGAAATAGAATGTCTGCTTCTATGCGCTCGGCCTGCTCAATGTTTGGGGCCGACATTGCCTCATAGGTTGATAGCAGATCTGCAATTTCCTCTCGCGTCGCTCTGGCTGCCGCCAACTCAGCGGCTTTGGGCTCGACGATGCGTCGCATCTCGATCAGATCCAGCATGAAGTCAGCGGTCGCGATTTCCGGGTCGGCATGCCAGCGCAGTACATCCGGATCGAGCATATTCCAGTCGGCCCTGGGTTTAACGTGAGTGCCGCTGCGTGGGGCGGTGCGAATGAGCCCTTTGCCGGAGAGCACTTTGACCGCTTCGCGCAGAGCATTGCGGCCAACTTCCAGGCTGTCCGCTAACTCTTGCTCGATAGGCAGTACTTCGCCCTCTGTGTAGCGACCCGCTGCAATCCGATGACCGAGTATGTCAACCACGGCTGCAACATGTCCGCGGGTCGTCTTTTTGCCTCCCATGAATCGGCTTGTTCCTTTTTATAAAGCGGCAGTGAGCAGTGTATATAAATATTTCATGGGATTAAATAGATAATTACACAGTGCAGTAGTTGTTTGTTAGATACCTGAATTCATTGGACTTGACGAGGACTCCATCAGGAAAGAGGCGGTATTGAACGTAGATTTCTGCGGTTTTTTCGGCGCGATCCGATTTGCATTTTTTATTAATGGGGTTAATAATACGGCTTTGGACGGGAGTAAGTATGGCTGATTACGATGTAATCATCGCCGGTGGTGGCCACAACGGTCTGATTTGCGCGGCGAAGCTGGTTAAGAATGGCTATAAGGTACTGGTGGTTGAACGCAATGACTGGGTGGGCGGCGGCGTTCTCACTCGCGAGCTAACCCTGCCAGGATACAAGCATGATCCGTTCGGCTCTTCTCATGTGTGGATCCACCTGAATCCTGATTTTAAGGAGCTAAAGCCCGAATTCGAAAAACACGGCTTAAAATACATTTGGTCTGAAGATCAAATCACAGGGCACCCCAACAAATATGAAGGCGCCGGAATCGTTGTTTACAAAGATGTCGATAAGACCTGTGACACCATAGCGGAATATTCCGTAAAGGACGCGAAGCGCTATAAGGAAATCTACGACGAGTTCGGAGAAATTCAGGACGGTGTTATCAAGGGCATGTTCGATACCCCAGCACCTCCGAGCTATTTGTATCAGGGTTTGGAAAACAACCCACGAGGTATGAAGCGTTTACGTGACTTTCAGCTTAGCTCCAGGCAATTCACCCTAGAGAACTTCGAAAACGATCATGTCCGTGCATTTATTCTCGGGTGGGCAATGGCTCCGCAGACGCTACCTGATCAACTGGGCACGGCCCAGGGCTTTTACGTCATGATTCCCAGCATTCACTATTACGGGCAATCCATCCCTGAGGGCGGCAGCGGTATGCTATCAGAGAGTATGAAGCGCTATATCGAGGCGAGCGGTAGCACTGTGATGACGGGCGCTACAGTCAGTAAGTTTCTAGTGGAGAATGACCAATGCATCGGCCTGCGCCTGGACAACGGCGACGAGTTGCGGGCGGAACACGCGGTGGTGAGTGCTCTGGATCCTTACCAAACCTATCTGCAGGGTTTTTCGGATAGAGAACTTCCAGACGGCTTTAAAGATATGGTGCGCCAATTTAGCTTCGGCGATATCACCATTGCCAGAGTCCACTACGCGCTCAACGAAGCGCCTAACTTTAAAGGCCATCAGGATCTCAACCAAACCGCCTTTCAGCGCATCTTTGGCAACATGGCCGACATCGACAAGCAGTACCTGGAAATCGCGGGAAATAAGGCACCGAGCGATCCGTTTTTGTGGACGGCGGCCTGGACCACCATGGATCCAACGCGCGCGCCAGCCGGCAAGCACACGCTGATTATGGATACCTTTGTGCCGGTGGATCTAGCCAGTGGTGAGGACTGGGAAGAGATCGGGCCCGCGTACTGTCGTGATGTCTTGCTGCGGCAGTTACGCAATTACACCACCAACATGACCGACGACAATATACTTGCCGAATACGTTGAGACCGGCCCTTCGTTGGCGCGGGCAAATCTGTGTTTTCACCGTGGCGTCACCACGGGAGGCGAGCGCACGCTGTCGCAGATGGGCGCATTTCGACCCTTTCCGAACTATTCCGACTACCGTGGGCCGATCAAAAAGTTCTACATGACAGGCCCTTCCTGCCATCCCGGCGGCGGCATCTGCGGTATGGGTACGATCACGGCCACGGAGATTCTGCGCGATCTCGGTGGGATCGAGGAAGACGACGATTTCGATTTTTAAGTAGTGAGCTGTTGTCGGGAGCCAACCGCATCGGTGGTCAACAGCCTGAAGAGTGATAAAAGAGACAGCGTATGAGAGACAGAGTAGAACCCTATACCGCGCTCATAGTGCAGCCTGAGGTCACGGTGGTGGAGGACCGGGCCGGTATTCAGCGTAATCTTGACCGGGTGATCAATATGATTCACTTCGGCGTGGGCTATTTCTGGGAGGTGCCGGTCCGACTGGTCATCTTGCCAGAGTACTTCATGCAGGGTGTGGGGACGCCGGGCAAGGGCGAGAGCAAAATTGAAGACCAAATGAAAAAAGCGGTCACCATTCCCGGCCCGGAAATCGATCAGCTAGGGGAGATTGCCAAACAGTATGGTCTCTATATTTGCGGTGGCGGCGTTGTCGAGCAGGTACCTGAATTCCCGGACCGCTGGTTCAATACCAATTTTATTGTAGGTCCAGAGGGCGATGTCGTATTGAAGTACCACAAATGGCATATCAACGCCTCCCTCGGGCTGGGGACCAGCCCACATGATATTTACGACGAGTATGTGGCCCATTTTGGCGGCAGCATCAAAGACCTGTTCCCTGTTATTGATACGGAGATTGGCAAGCTCGGCACCATGACCTGCCACGATGGTTGCACGCCGGAGGTATCGCGAGCACTGGGTTACAACGGTGCTGAGGTGATTTGCCACCCCGGGGCCATCCAGGAAGTGGAGGGGGTGTCTGAACCTTGGGATTTTTGGAAATTCACCCGGCGTGCGCGGGCCCATGACAATATGTGCTACCTGCTTGGCGCTAACTGGGGAAGTGTGAACTACGACTACTATCCAAAGGCATTCTGCCCGGGCCATTCCTATGCGATTGACTACACCGGGATGTTATTGCGCGAAGCACCGTATCCATCTGAGCAGGTACTGTCTGCCACCATCGACATTGAGGCTCTCAGACACTATCGCACGCGCACTAACCACAACTGCTGGATAGACGTGCGCACGGAAGGTTTCAAGGAGATGTACACCAATCCGATTTATCCACCGAACCGGTTCCCCTCGGGCAAACCGCCCAAGGCTTTGGTAGAGAAAATCTCCATCTGCAAGGAGGTATTTGACGACCTCTATGCCAGAGGCCAGTTCACGCCACCTCATGGCTATGAGCCTGAAGATATTTCTGGTCTGCTTGAGGAGCGCATTGCTTACGCGCAGCAGACGGGTCGTCTGAAGAAGAGCTGAAGCCGTGAAAGTGAAAAGCAAACTCGCCGATATTGATTTCGAGTTCGGACGGTTCGAATACAAGAAAGATCATTTGATTGTGCATAGTCATGAGAGCCAGTCCATGCAGAGCAAAGTGTACGTGAGCCCAAACGATGTTTTGTCCGCTATGGGCAAGGCGTTTTCCAACCCGATGGTATGGGTGTACCTGCTCGGCTTTCCATTCTTTTTGATTCGGTATCGACGGCGCCATGCAAATAAAAAGAGGCAAGCACAATGACCGCGATGACAGGGGCGCAAGCCATCATTAAATCTCTGCGATCAAACAATGTGGACACAGTGTTTGCCCTACCCGGAGGACAGCTCGACTACCTGTTTGATGCCATGTACCAGGAAGGCGATGGCATTCGCGTAATTCACTCTCGCCACGAGCAGGGCTGTGCCTACATGGCCTACGGCTATGCTCGTTCTACTGGCAGAGTTGGCACCTATGCTGTTGTGCCGGGGCCGGGACTTCTGAACTCCAGTGCAGCCCTGTGTACGGCTTGGGCCAACTACTGCCCGGTGCTGTGTATTTCCGGTCAAATTCCCTCTACGGGCATCGGCAAGGGCTATGGCGATCTTCATGAGATCGATGATCAACTGGGTATGATCAGCCATATTACAAAGAGTGCGCGACGCATTGATCATCCATCGCTGGCACCCGAGGCGGTTGATCAGGCGTTCAGAGCGCTATTGCATGGCAGTCCAAGACCGGTCGAACTGGAAATGCCAATGGATATCATGGCGCTGGAATCGCCTGTTGAGTTGCTGCCAGCGGTCCAGGCACAGGCGAGCCTGCCGCTGGATTCAGCGCAGTTAGATGAGGCGGCAGCGCTGTTAAAGCAGGCCAGCAAGCCGCTGATTTATGTGGGCTCCGGAGCAATCGAGGCCGCTGAAAGCGTGCGCGCTCTGGCAGAGACACTGCAGGCGCCGGTAGTTTCGTTTCGTGCGGGCAAAGGCATTGTGTCGGACGAACACTATCTCAGCGCTAACTTCCCTATGGGCCATCAACTTTGGGGCGAGGCAGATGTGGTATTGGCTGTGGGCACGCGCTTGCATTGGCCGCTTGTCATGTGGGGAAAAGACGAGGAGCTGAAGCTCATCCGGGTGGATATTGACCCCGCGCAGATTAATCGTATCTGTCAGCCAGAGCTTGGTATTGTGGGAGACGCCAGCGACGTGCTGGCTGCGGTGCACCAACGCTTGGATGCATGCGCGCATCAAGCCGAGTCCCGAGAAGCTGAATTACAGGCCCTTCGCCGCGAAGCAGATGCCCGCATTCGAAACCAGGTTGGGCCGCAGATGGCCTATCTTGACGTGATTCGCCAGGAGTTGCCTGAGGATGGTATTTTTGTTGATGAGGTGACCCAGGTGGGCTTTGTATCCTGGTACGGATTTCCAGTCTACAAGCCACGTCAACATATCAGCGCTGGCTATCAGGGCACATTGGGTTATGGCTATGCGACCGCGCTCGGCGTGGTGGCTGGTAACCCTGACAAAAAAGTGGTGCAGGTCAGTGGCGACGGCGGCATTATGTTTAACGTGCAGGAAATCTGCACTGCGGTGCAGTACCAGCTCCCTCTGGTGACGATCATTTTTAACGACAATCGCTACACCAATGTCCAGCGCCAGCAAAAAGAATGGTTTGAAGGCCGGGTGACCTGCTCAGACCTACACAATCCGGATTTCGTGAAAATGGCTGAGAGCTTCGGCGCCGCCGGATTCGCGGCAACCGACCCCGAGTCTATGCGCAGCGCAATACGCCAGGCGTTTGATCAACCCGGGCCCTCTATTATCGAGGTGAAGGTGGATGATTTTTTCCCCGCACCCTGGCCATTCCTGATGATGCCTCAGAATCGCAAGAGGGTCTGCCAATGAGCGCGTTGGAGCCACGCCCGGGCGTGAAGCGCCTGGCACCTTATGTCCAGGGAAAGAGTGCGCTAAAGGGCGTCATCCATCCAATCAAGCTGTCCTCGAATGAGTCTTCCCATGGCCCATCACCGAAAGCAAAAGCCGCCTTCAGCAAATGCCAAGACAGCCTCAATCGCTATCCTGACGGCAGCCAGCGCGGCCTGCGAGAGGCGATTGCCGAGGTGCACGATCTGGATCCTGAACGCATTGTCTGCGGCAACGGATCAGATGAGTTGATTCAGTTAATGGTGCGTGCCTACGTCGGCGGCGACCATGAGGCCCTGGTCAGCGAAAATGGCTTTGTGATGGCGAACATCCACTGTATTTCACAGGGCGCTGAACTGGTTGTTGCACCAGAGCAAGACTATCGCGTTGACGTGGATGCCATGCTGGCGCGAGTGACGGATAAAACGCGCTTTTGTACGATCGCTAATCCGAATAATCCTACGGGTACCTACATTACCCCCAAAGAACTACGCCGCCTGCATGCAGGGCTACCACCCAACTGCCTGCTTCTGATCGATGACGCTTATGCCGAGTATGTCACCGCCGCAGATTACAGCGACGGTTCTGAACTGGTCGACGAGTTTGATAACGTGGTGATGACGCGTTCATTTTCCAAAATCTACGGGCTACCCGGTTTGCGAATTGGCTGGGCCTATTGCCCGCCGGGCGTGTTTGATTTGGTACAGAGAATTCGTACACCCTTCAACACCAATCGCCCGGGTCTCGCTGCAGCGGAAGCCGCGATGCGCGATCAGGCCTTTATCAGGCAGGTATTTGAAGACAACGCCAAATGGCGCGAGAGAATTACAGCGGAATTGCGCGATCTGGGGATAGAGGTGGTCCCCAGCCAAACCAACTTCTATTTGATGCGCTTTGATCCGGCTAGCGGCAAAAGCGGTTCTGGGGCCGCTGCGTTTTTGCAGGCGCGAGGGATCATTCCACGGCCGACCGGCGATTCCGATGCATTTTTACGTATTACGATCGGCGTTGCTGAAGAAAATGAAGCCGTATTGGCTGCACTGCACGAATATATGGCCGAGTCGTGACGGGGAACTATCAACCTACAGCCGCGATACGCGCGCGACTTGACCAGACGCAGGGTTTACTCATTGGCGATTGCTGGTCAGAGGCCGAAGATGGCGGCGTAAGCGACATATATGATCCCAGCAGCGGTCGAATTATCGGGCGGGCTGCCGCGGCAACCACCGCAGATTGTGATCGGGCGGTAGCCGCGGCACGAGACAGCTTTGACAACGATGTGTGGAACCGTCTGACGCCGGCACAGCGCGGTAAAATACTGTGGCGTACTGGTGATTTGCTGGAACAGCACGCCGATGAAATCGCCGAGCTCGAAATGCTGGACGCCGGCAAGTCATATCAGAGTGTCAGACAGGGCGAGATACCCTTCGCTGCCGATTGCTTTCGCTACTTCGCAGGCTGGTGTACCAAGATCGAGGGCAGCACAAAGTCTCTGTCGACGGTGCCCGATTCTGAATTTCATGTTTATACCCGTCGAGAGCCAATCGGTGTGGCTGCTTTGATCGTTCCCTGGAACGGACCGCTGGTACAGGCGGCCTGGAAAGTGGCACCCGCATTGGCAGCCGGCTGCAGTTGCATACTTAAGCCGGCGACGGAAACGCCGCTGTCCAGCGTGCGTCTGGCGGAGTTGCTTTTGGAGGCCGGAGTGCCATCCGGCGTTTTCAATTTGTTGCTCGGTGGTGGTTCTACCGTGGGCCAACATTTAGCCGAGCATCCCCATGTCGACAAGGTCTCGTTCACGGGTTCCACTAGCGTTGGCAAACATATTATCGACGCGGCGAAAGGCAATCTGAAAAAGGTTTCGCTAGAGCTGGGCGGCAAGTCCCCTGTGGTGGTATTCGCC
>JBCDFM010000115.1:0-11566 GCA_039178015.1 Pseudomonadota bacterium | reverse complement strand
CAACAAGTCAACGAGAATCGCAACAGCAGAACGAACAAACCGCGCGCGGCATCAAAGCGTCGCGTTCCGTTTGGATGTTGCGATTATGTATTGCCGCGCCAGGCGTTGCCGCACTGGTTGGATTGGTAATGTTGTTTACGCTGAGCGATGCGCCTGTGGATGTTTCAGGCGATGTGGTGGAATCACCCGTGGTAACGGCACCAGCCACCCTTGGCGGTGCCGAGGATTTTGTTGGCAAACGCTCTATTGCTGTACTGCCTTTTGCTAGCATCAATGACGATGGAGACGACAGCTTCGCGCATGGCCTGACGATAGAGATTATTCATCTGTTGAATTCGACGGGCGCATTTCGTGTGCCGGGATTTAACTCTGCATTTCAGTTCAAAAATGATCGCGATAGCCTGGAGTCGATTGGCCAGACCCTTGATGTGGAATATGTATTAGAAGGGGGGATTGAGCGCACTCCAGCGGCCGTAAAGATTGAAGCAAAACTGGTACGAGTCGATAACGGCTTCGAGGTTTGGACCGGTAAGTATCATGAAAAAATTACCGACGTTTTCGTTGCTCAGGAAAAAATCGCCAACGCGATCGGTGCAGCGCTTTCGACACCCCTGGACGTAGATTCCGTGCAGCTTGAGGCCAATCGAACAGCGCACCCGCAGGCCTATCAGGCATTTCTTAAAGGCATCACTCTGCTGGAGCAGCGCGGCTCTGCCCTGGTTGGTTCTATCGCTGCCTTCGAGCACGCGGTTAGTATAGAGCCTGATTTTGCCGCCGCCTGGGGTGGTTTATCGATCGCGACGAACATCACCCCCACGTATCTGAAGCAGGTAGGTGGGCAAACTATCGACCCTAAGGCGTACTATAAAAAATCAAAGCGTGCCGCGCTGCGTGCCCTTGAGTTGGACCCGGATCTCACGATTGTTCAACACGCGATCGGCAACGTCTACAATCGCGATCGGCAGTGGTTGCTCGCCGAGCAGGCCTACAGGCGTTCGCTGCAATTGAACCCCGCGAACCATAGGGCTATGCAGGACTATGGTGGTCTGCTGCACACAGTGGGTCGCGAATTGGACTCGCTTAACTATCTCAATCGCGCGAAAGCACTGGACCCTACTAATGATCTTTATCGGTTCATGTCAGCGCGCGTCGCATTTCAGGAGACGGGGGCACTTGGCGAGCTAGATGTTATCAAATCGATCTTCGTGCACGCGCCACCCCTACGAGAGCTTGCTTTGCGAGTTATTATTGGCGAAGACGTGGAAGATGGCGTGCTGGATCAGGTACGGAAGTTGATGCGCGACTGCGGGGACTGTACTACAGTGCTGCGCAATCGTGTACTGGATTTGCTAGATGATTTTGGTACTGAGCCCGTCGACGAGATATTCAGACAGCACAAAGATGATATCTTTCTGTCTTATAAGCTAATGCATGCCCTTGGTGGCAACGACTCGGTACTGGATTTATTTGAATACAATGCCCTCTACTCGGAGTATCGACTGCAGTATTTTACTGTGCCCTGGTTTTATGTCGATGAAGTTGGAGCGACATCACGCTTTCAAGATATCGTGTTGGAAATGGGGCTAGAAGGCTATTGGGTGAACACGGGATGGCCGCCCATGTGTCATTCCACGGAGACTGATTTTGTTTGTGCTTCCGCTACCCCAAGATAAGCCAAGGTCTGTTGGAAATGAGTGGGTGCGCGAAAATTGGCCATGGATGGCTTATCGAGAGACCAGCATCCTTTGCATTGATTACAGCGAAAAGTCTACACCCAGCCAGATAAGACTCGTCACAATACTGAGATGAGAAGATGCTAGACTCGCGTCTTGGCGCGGTGAGTACCAGGTGAATGGAGCAATGAAAGCAGAAGACAAAGCCCGAGCGATCAAGGCAGAGCTAGAGTTCATACAAAACGAGATTGAACGTCGCCACGAGCGCTTGAATAACGACACCGATCGCTTGCGCCAGGTCGAGAAAATTGCCGCCTTGCGGGAAAAGAAAAACAAGCTAGAGACGCGACTTAAAAAACTCGGAGTGGATTGACGGCGAGCGGGGCCTTAGGCCCTAGCGGACCTACCGTTAGTTGCAAAAAAAGATCCACAATTGCGACGAAAATCGCTGCTACAGAGTTAAACAGGAGGGCATGTGCTACGTAAAATCCTTATCGGTTTATGCGGTCTTCTAATCCTTGCTTTTATTGGGCTCGCTTTTTTAGTTTCCAATACCAGCGATTGCCCCAGTGCACTGCGGGCTGGGCATAGCGATGACGGCATGATGGCGGTATTGCGTCCCTGCTATGGCTCGCCTGACGTGCTTGAATACGTTCTCACCGACGTACCTGAACCTGCCGACGACGAGGTATTGGTGCGCGTGGTTGCGGCCAGCGTTAATCCCTTGGACTATCACTTTATGCGTGGATCTCCTTACATCATGCGATTGATGCTGGGCACCGGTGCGCCTGACAATGCCCGGTTTGGCAGAGACTTTGCCGGTACGGTGGTTGCAACAGGGTCCGAGGTCACGCGCTTTGCCCCCGGAGATCGCGTCTTTGGCGGCACTGATGGCGCGTTTGGCGAATATATCACCCGCCCTGAAACCGGCTCGATTGCTCGGATTCCAGAGGACGTCGAATTTGAGGACGCGGCGGCAATTCCCATTGCGGGTGTTACCGCGCTGCAGGCTCTGCGAGATCATGGTCAGCTAGAGCCAGGCCAGCGGGTATTGATTAATGGTGCCTCGGGTGGTGTAGGTACCTATGCCGTGCAGATGGCAAAAGCGATGGGTGCCCACGTGACGGCAGTGTGCAGCGGTCGCAATGTGGACTTGGTAAGGTCAATTGGTGCCGACGAGGTCGTCAACTACAAGGAAGAAAGCTATCTAGACAGCGGTCAACCCTTTGACCTCATTGTCGACATGGTGGGCAATCACTCACCAATGGAGAACCAAAAAGTGCTTACGCCCGAGGGCAAGCTGGTGATCGTTGGTGGTGATAAAGGCAACTGGATTGCGCCGTTTGTTGTGCCCGTGAAAGCCTTGGTGAGCAACCTGTTTGTCGATCAGGAGCTGAAATCGTTCACTGCCGTGATGGACTCAGATGATCTTGTCGCGGTTGCCAATATGGTCGCAGATGGCGAAGTCGTTACTGTGGTTGATAGCCGATATCCACTGAGCGATACAGCCCAGGCAATACGCCGATCTGAGAGCCGACGTGCGCGCGGGAAAATCATTATTGAGGTGGATGATACCGAATAGTTTACCGGCTCTTCACCATTCGGACGGCGCTGCTGTCGAGGTAAGCTCGTTGAGCTCGAGCCGACAACTCTGGCAAAACGTACGTTAGCGCATCGACAGTTAAGTCAATCCAGCTCCGTCAGCGCGCTCAATTGTCGCCGCAGTCGCTGGTTTTCTTCGCGCAATCCCTGAAGGTTATCAATTAACTCCATCGCCAGGGCCACCGCTGGCCAGTCAAGTTCCAGATCACGTTGCAGCCGGCAGGCGCGATGAATCAGGCACACCATATCGATTTCAAACCGCCACCTATCGGGCTTGTCACCAAGCGGTTCGACAATGCCACATTCAACGATAGCGATCACCGATTCCACACTGAGATGTGCGCTTTCGCTGATCTCGGTAAGCGTAAGAATATAGCGGGTGTCATTCATGATAGTTGCCCCCAGTTTTCGCGTGCATCAAATGAGGATGCTTCAGCCAGTTCCCGCCAGAGTTTCGCTTCCCTGTCTGAAGCCTTGCCTGGTAGCGTCACGCGCAGAATCACATAGAGATCGCCGCGTTTGTCGTTCTTACCCAGGCCTTTACCTTTGATGCGTAAGCGTTGACCATTTTGACTGTCGGCCGGCACCGTTACGTGGATATTGCTCTCGAGCGTCGGCACCTGAAGTTTGCAACCCAGTGCCGCTTCCCAGGGAGCTACCGGTACCGTGACAGACAAGTCGGTACCTTCCACCAGGTAGAGCGGATGAGGCGCGAACTGAATCTGCAAATACAGATCGCCGTCTGGTGCATCGCCAATGCCCGGGGCACCCTGACCTTTCAGTCGAATGCGCTCACCTTCCGTTACGCCGGCAGGAATCTTGACGTTCAAGGTGCGGCGCTCGTATACCAGTTGCCCCTGTTGATTAAACACCGGTACGTCAAAGCTGATGGTGCGCGATTCGCCTTTGTAGGCGTCTTCTAAAAATAGTGCGATGGGCATTTCCACATCTTCGCCGCGACGAGCGAACTGCCGACTGGAAAAGCCCTGACGAGACTGATGACCCGCCTGGCCGAACACTTCTTCAAAAAAATCTGAAAATCCGCCCTGAAACTCCCGGTCATCCGATCGGGAACCAGCCGCTTGCCAGCCAGGAGGTGGTTTGAACTCGCCACTGGCACCGTGCAGGCGTAAGGTATCGTACTCTGCTCGCTTTGCTTCATCGCGCAGAACCTCGTAAGCCTCCGATACTTCTTTGAATTTGTCTTCAGCGTCAGCTTCATTACTGACGTCGGGGTGATACTTGCGAGCAAGCTTGCGATAGGCCGTTTTTATTGCTGCCTGATCTGCCTGCTCATCAACACCGAGTATTTGATAGTAGTCCTTAAACTCCATAGCTAGCCTAAACACGCATTGCTGACGATAAGGATGATCAGGATAGTGTTCATGAACGGGATTTACCATGTCTGATCGTAATGTGTGGCGCCTGATTGTCGCAGGCCGTGTCTCTACGGATTCTCGATAGCAAAATCGTTGCGTCGCTCGGTGTGTAGGGTTAGTGTGTGCGCCCCAAAAAGAAGGCTTATTGGCGGCCGACGGTTGCCTGCCGGGGTAGAGAATTCGCACGCTCGATCGCGCTGACGATGATGGTGGCCTACCTGCATCGCAGGCTGACCTATAATAAGGCCTAAAACAGTACAACAGGCTCATCAGACAAAGGAGATGATCGCCATGAATGCAGCATTGCAAGATCTGGAAGTCAGGCGTTTAACAGGCTCGTTGGGAGCCGAGGTTAGAGGGCTCGCGTTAAATACGATTACAGAAGAACAGGCGAAGCACGTAAAGTCATTGTTGCTGGAGCACCAGGTCCTGTTTTTCCCTGATCAGCACCTGTCGCAAGAAGAGCATGTTGCCTTCGGTAGCCAGTTTGGAGAATTGGAGTCGCATCCACACCTTGGTATGTCAGGCGGACGCCCGGAAATCTTTGAGCTGCACGCCATTGGCGGTGAAGGTGCGGTGGCTGATGAGTGGCATAGCGACCTCACCTGCATGGCGCATCCGTCGAGCTTTTCGATTCTGCAGGCGGTGAAATGTCCGCCCTATGGCGGCGATACCATGTGGAACAATGCCTACAAGGCGTACGAAGCACTTTCCGAGCCAATGAAAACCCTATGTGACGGACTCACAGCGCTGCACGACGCCAGTCCCCATGGTCGACCAGAGGACATGGCGATCCACCCGGTGGTGCGCGTACATCCCGAGACGGGTCGCAAATCGCTGTTCGTGAATGAGCACTTCACTCGCCGTATTGTGGAATTGCGCCACGAAGAAAGTGCGATGCTGCTTCCCTATCTGACGCGCTGGATTACCCGACCGGAATTTGGTGTTCGCTATCACTGGAGCGAGGGCACGGTTGCTTTCTGGGATAACCGCTGTACCCAGCACCGCGTACTCAATGATTTTGAGGGAGAGCGTATCATCCAGCGGGTGACCATCATGGGTGACACGCCGCAGGCGGCAACACCCTCACACTGGGAGCCTTCTATCAAAACGCTGAGCGCGGCGAGCCACCGCGATTGGCAGTTGCAGAACTTTCTCAAGACGCAAGAAGCCGAAGCGAGTGACTCCAACTGAACGCGAATGCGGTACTGCTCTTACACTTGCTGAGCCCCCGCGGCTCTAACATCCGCTAGTGTGGGGTAGCCGTTTACTGCCATCATGAGATCGGCTTCTGCAAGCATGCAGCGCAATACATGTGCAGCACCCTGGGCGCCGCCCAGCGCAAGGCCATAGGCGTAAGGGCGTCCTATGCCCACAGCGGTAGCGCCCAGCGCAAGCGCTTTAATCATATCGCTGCCAGAGCGAATGCCGGAATCGAAGAGCACGGGGGTGTTGCCTGCACCCTCGACTACCCCAGGCAGCATATCGATGGCGGCGATCCCACCATTGGCCTGGCGGCCGCCATGGTTGGAGCAGTATATGGCATCCACGCCCATATCAGCAGCGCGACGCGCATCGTCTTCGTGGCAGATACCCTTCAGTACGATAGGTAATTCGGTGGTCTCGCGCAGCCAGGGTATATGGTCCCAGGTCATCGTCTCACCAAAGATACTGGCCCAGGTAAGCACAGCGGCACCTGGATCTTCTGCTGGCGGCTTCTTGAGCAAACTCAGAAAAACTGGATCGACGAAATAGTTCTCCAAAACTTCTCCGCGCAGCTGCGGGAAGTTACCGAGTGCCAGGTCTCGCGGTCGCCAGCCCGGCACCCAGGTATCGAGTGTCACCACCAGTGCCCGATAGCCTGCCCGCTCCGTGCGACCAATCAGGCTCTCAGCAAGCTCGCGATTGCGCGGTGTGTACAGTTGGAACCACGCTGGTACGTCGCCGCAATGGGTGATCACATCCTCTAATGGATCATTCGCCAGGGTTGATGCAACAAAGGGTACGCCGGAGAGGGCGGATGCCTGCGCAGCGGCGATATCGCCGTGGCCGTCAGGTGTACAGATGGCGTTCACGCCAATGGGGCTCATGAATGCCGGGCTGGGCCAGGTGTGGCCAAACAAATTCACCGACAGATCGCGCTCAGCGCAATCGACCAGCATGCGTGGCACCATGCCCCAGTGTGCAAAGGCGCTGGCGTTGCGATCCTGCGTCGTTTCATCGCCGCAGCCGCCCTGTACATAGCTCAGCACTTGTGGCGACATGGCCTTGCTAGCGCGTTCGACCAGGGTAGCGAAATCGACAGGATAGTCCGGCATCACGCCCTGCAAGCCCTTAAAGTAAATCTCGTTCTGAAAATCGCCAAAATGGGGTTTGCGCTGATCGTTATCAAACATAGTGAGGGTGCTCCCTTCTTTTCTGTGAGTGGAGCCTACCGCAATTCGGGCGGCAACAGAATCGGCACAGTCGGTGCAACAAACCAGCTTAAGCGGCTTGAGTCGTCTATCGTGGCAAGACCTTGTTCTTATTTTCGAAGAACAGTGTTGGTTCGCCTGTTCTGTGATTCTCGGCTCGCGTCGCGCAAAGTGGCCTAAAACTCATGACAATTCCTAGTCGAGCGCACACCAACTTGGGTTGTAGGCCACGCTCGGGCAGACTACCCGCGGAGGTGGCAGGGCTGAAGTCGACGGCGGAATATAGCCCGCTTGACATTCGGTAGCGCCACGGCAGTCAAAATCGGCGCAATCGGGGTCACCATCGTTGTCGTCATCTACGCCGTTTGCACAAGAGAGCTCTTCCAACCCCTCTGGGACCGGTAAAGATGCTGAATCGAGGTTTCGGGTATTGTCCAGGTATCGTACTTCGGTGAAGCAGTCTTCGAACGCTTCCATGGCATAGACATCATTGCGAATTGAAAGGCCGATCGGGTTGTCCTCGATGTTGCCTTCATCAAGGGTCGCGAGCGCAGTGGAACCAATAAATAGACCAATTAAATCGCTTCTTCTGAGATCGAATGCCGATAGCTGCAATACTGTTTCAGCGCCAACGGCAAAGGCAGCGTATGTGCTGATAGCTTCAAATAGATTTCCTGGCAAGCGAGTCGTGTTGACTGATGCAACCTGGTAGTGCGCTTGGGCACCCGTGGACACACCGATGCCCGCGATCTGATTGTTAAAGAGATTAACGTTTTCCCCGAGCATAAGTGACTGATTGCGAGTGTGCACAGCCGCATACAACGGTAGTGCGTTGTGTCCGGAAGCTTCACTTTCTCCAGTCCCCGTTTCTTCTCCTAGTAAGACAGCGTCAATCTTGTCTCTGAGCGCAGCACTGATGACGGTGCCGCGAACATTCAATCGATTGGCGAAAACGCGCGTGTTAGGGCCATCGCTGAGTAAAGCGCCACCGCGACTGTTTGCGACGCTCAAGTCTGATAGACAGGCGCTGGCGCTGTTGTCCAGACGCACTGCGTAACCGGAGTCTAGGTCGCTGCCCGCTGCTGTTGTATTGTATATCTGGGCGTTATCCACCGTGATGGCTCCGCCGGACTGGTAAATTCCATGGTCCCCTGCGCGAAAGATGATCACGTCGCGCACGACGGTACAGGATTGCTCGGCCTTGGTGGTTAGCGCAGCAAACTCCCTGGACGAGTTGTCGATGATGATATCCGCCAATTCGAAGAAGTGGTCTCCCTCGTTTTCGAAGCCGACTGTCAGTACCGATGCCACACCAAAACCGGATGTGCCGGTGATAACGGTGTCTTGTCTAATACTCAAACGACCTTCAGGATACTCGCCGGGTGCAAGGCTGATGGACACGCACTCCCAACCGTTGGACTCGGCGCTAGCGAGCGCGGCCCCGACAGAGTCGAAGGGATCCGCTGCGGTACCAAGCTGAGCCCCGGTCGCATTGTCATCGACAAAAAGGGTGGGGTTGCCGCAGGCCGGAGCTGCGCGACAGGCGGGTGATTCGGGGAGATCGACAAAATAGTTATCGAAGCGAAGGCTATCAAGCGTGCGGCGCGTTTGATCGGCTGAGGTCCTGAGCTGAGCCCCAACCTCTGGCGTCAATCGGCCGGTACGTTCCAAAACCGCTACTCGTCTCTCGAACTGGCTCAGGCGGACATCTGCGCGTCTTACGTTGGCGCGCTTGAGATTGATGTATAGGCTACTCAGAGGAGTCTCAAGCAGTCTGGCATCTCGAGACCGAATGGTCCCCGAATCCGCGAGTTGACGAATGGTATCGGCGCCTGATGATAGCCCGTTGTCTGTTAGGTCGCGGCCTATGTCCTCTGTCGTGAGCAGCGCGAACGAAAAACCATCGTAGCGATATTCGCATACACCGCCCCTAAGACCGAGAATACCGCTGAGAATGAGGCCGGTTTCCGTACCGCTGGCTACAGCGCTCGGGGTGCTTGGCGTGTTGATCTCATCGAACGTAAAGGACAGCCCGGCAAAGCTCTGATTAATCTCGGTCGAGGAGAATAGGAAACTCGAAAGATCGGCTAACGACCAATTGGCGTCACCGAATGATAGGGTGGCGCTAGCGACATCGGCACGATCAAGAAAGCCCTTTTCCAGCGCGCTTTCGTCGACGATAAAGGTGGCCGTAACTGCCTCTGGAAGAATCGCTATGCTTCCGGAGGTTGAGGCTAGATCGAAGCAAGCCCCGTTTGTTAGAGGTGTCGGGTTTGAGTAGGTGATCTCCAGCTCCGCTGCCATCGAGAGGGTTGCTGTGGTTAGCAATCCAATAAAAGCAAGCCAATGAAATTGCATCATCATGTTCTTTCCAGTTGTGTTCTGCGAGTTGTTGTCCCCGCTGGGGCGTTGCGGTTTCAACCGTCTTGTGAGTCCATAGTTTTAACAGAGGTGAACGAGGTCAGAAATGAAGAAAATGTGAGGGATAAGTGATGGTTTGACGGCGAAATAGATGAAGTGCCGCTCTAATGCGCTGCATTGCGAGCCTTATCTGATGAGGATCCGGAAGCCTATCCTTAGTTGCTTTGCTTTGCGTTTTTGTCGATCAAAGATTAGGCACCAAGAGAAAGGTTCTCGTGTTGAGTCAGTATCAACGCAGTGCTAATAATGCGGCAACACGAGAGTGCGCGATAGACTTTTGTCTGCATTCAATCCAAAGCGCTAGCGGTAGGCAGGGCACTCCGATCTGCCCAGTTCAGTCTATGACGTGCCAGGCGATCCAGGTCTATCGATTAGCGGTCAAAATGCCGGCGCTAGACCATCCAAGAGATCTCAGTCGACGATTTTTTTCATTACGCACCGATAGTCCTCGGGCGTTCCATGCGTGGTGGAAACATGACCTGGTCGGTAGTGTGACTGGGCTTGTCCCTCATCCGCCCACTGTCGTACCTCTGCGCTACTGCGTTCTTGAAAACGAGACCACTCGTCGAGTTCTCCGCGGGGTTGAATAGCCGACTTGGTCATCCACAGCATGTAGTTGGGTTGATTCTGTATTTGAGACTTCAGATCTTCCAATAGTGGTTGCAGCGCCTTGGCAACAAAATGCCCGCAAATCCATAGTTCTTTTTCCTGGTTGCCCGTGGTGAGATTGGTCACGCTACCCTTCAAATCGAACTGCTTTGCCAGCTGACGTGAGATATCCGAGTGCGTGCCGTACTTGCCTATCACATCCTCGCGCGTCCGAAGATCGACATGATATTTAATGAACGCTTTCGCCTGCTCTGTCAGATCGGGCCCACCCAGCTCTCGAAGTGCTCTACAGGCGCTCAATACAGAGTGTGTGATCGTAAGCGGCATTAAGGAAAACCACGGATTGACGTGGAATCTAATCAGTCGGTCGCCTTTGGCAGCGCCCTGATGCACGTTACATGCGATTATTTGGAATGAATCACTTTGTAGCGCTGGAATGCCTAAATGGCGCGCTAAGACGGACCCTACGATCAAGCCTGAAACGGTGCATCCAGAGCCGATGGGAACGTAGATGCGCTCGACATCCGGGCTCACACCGTCGGCGATCTGCTCCGCCAATTCCAACAGTCCACCCGCTTGCCCCAGCACGCCTGCCGGACAGTTGCCTCCTGGCATCATTGGAACGATATCGCGTTGCGTCCAGGCAGCACGCAAGGCACCTAGCAGCCCCCTGACACCGCCTGTAGGATTGCCCCAGTCGTGCGTGAAACCGACATTGGAAAAGCTCAGGACGCTGAGCATATTGAGGGTATTGTCGAGATCGGGGGCATCCTCAAACCATAAGGTATTGACGTTGCCGCCAGCTTGACCATCGTAACCAAGCTTGCGTGCGTGCACCGTAGTAGCGACGGCCTGATTGCTGCCGCCAGAACCAATACTGAGCAGCCGCAAAAACGCCTTTTCGCCCTTGTCTCGTCGCGCCTCGCAGATCGCGAGCTGATGTTGTAGCGTTCTTATTTTGTTGCCGCCGTAGTCGTGCAGAATTAAATCTTCACGCTTGATTAAAAAGGAAAGCGACTGATCAGCACTGTTATCAGTATCAAACCGACCGAGATGGACCGGTGTCTTGTGGTTGACGCCTAGCGACCGGAAGGCGATACGTTCCGCCAACTGGGGCAGTTGGCGAAACAGCGCACAGCTTTGCGCAGGATTTTCTTCCTGCCACTGTTTGGCAGTGGGAGGCGCCAGGCCCACTGAGTCGCTGATGCGACGCAGCAGCATCACAAATACAGTGACGGTGGTGGCGATTAGCACCAGCAGGAAGAGCGCGATCGTGACCGTGATCGTCACTGTTCAGGCGGCGTCCAAGGTGGTAAAACAGATGGCGGCGCTAGCGGCGAAAAGAGTGATGATGTTGTCCCCATGGCGAGCCAAGTATAGGGCATAACAGGTGTTTGTTAAGGGCAGCCGGCCTTGTTAATCCATGTCTTTTGTCTTGGCCCCGCTGCGCAGGGCAACGATCACGTTT
>JBCDFM010000114.1:0-11604 GCA_039178015.1 Pseudomonadota bacterium | reverse complement strand
CCACTGTCTTTGCCAAGTGGTGCGCCGTAGCGCAGCGAAAGTTGCTGTTCGCTATATCGAACCGCTGCGGAAATACAGACCTCGGCAAGCAGGGTCATGTCCCGCATCGTCTCAATGGTATCCGCCAGTCGACAGAAATCGCGCCACAGGATGCGCATCATGTGGCGGCGGCGAAAGCGACGAAGCACTTGGCCAATCTCTGCCGCGGAATCAGCGCAAATGGCCAGGTCTAGATCCTCAGCAAAAGCTGACTCTGGCAGGCTTGAGCGCACTGCATCATCGCTTAGAATCTCGAGCAGCCGTTCAGAGTCTAGTTTGGCCGACTCGCTGAAAAAGGGGCTGCAGGCTAACAGCTTGTAAAGCTGCGCAGATAACTCCGGCTCACAGATCGCCCGCCGCAGCATGCTGGCTGTTTTAGAGGGTGCGCGATCAAGTATGCCAAGCCAAGCGGTTTCTGCTGCTTCAGAGAGTATGGAAGGCAGGCCTGCCTGCTCGACGTCCATCATCCCTAGCCGCGTCAGGCGTCCAGGACAGGTGCGACCCGCATCACCTCTTCGATAGTGGTTTCTCCCCTAATGACCCGGGCAGCACCACTCAGCCGTAGTGTATGCATGCCTTCCGACATGGCTACTTCGCGAACCTTTGACGTTTCCATATGGGGCGTGATGTGGAGCTGTAACAAGGGGCTGTTTACCAGAACCTCATAAATGCCTTGCCGGCCTATGTAGCCGGTATTGCGACACTCTTTGCATCCCACGGGTTTGGGTACCTGTGCCGGCGGAGACATGTTCCAAGGCTGAGTGAGTTCGCGCCAGTCCTCCGGATCTAGAGGCGCGAACGTCTTGCAGTGCGGACACAATATACGTACCAGACGTTGTGACATGACCCCTCTCACTGTGGCTTTGATGAGAAAAGCCGGGACACCAAGCTCAAGTAGTCGAGAAAGAGAAGATGGAGAATCATTAGTGTGTAAAGTGGAAAGAACTAGGTGCCCTGTCAGTGCGGCCTGCACCGCCATATTCGCGGTCTCCAGATCGCGAATCTCGCCCACCATGATGATGTCCGGATCCTGCCTCATCAACGCTCGAACGCCTGAGGAGAAGTCGAGATTAATGCCGTGGTTAACCTGCATTTGGTTGAAGGCACCCTCCACCATTTCGATGGGGTCTTCAATCGTGCAAACGTTGACCTCAGAGGTCGCAAGTGTTCTGAGTGTTGAGTACAGTGTGGTCGTTTTTCCAGAGCCGGTGGGTCCAGTAACCAACACGATACCGTTACCCACTCCGGTCATTTGATTCCAGCGTGCAAGATCATCATCTGTAAGGCCCAGTTCTTCGAAGGACTTCTGCAAAACATCTGGATCAAATATCCGCATGACCAGTTTTTCACCAAAGGCAGTTGGCAGTGTCGCCAAACGTAACTCAACTTCATTACCTTCAGGGGCACGCGTTTTCAGCCGACCATCTTGAGGGCGACGCTTTTCCGCCACATCCATACGGCCCAGAATCTTGATCCTGCTTGTGACCGCATTGCACACCTGCTGAGGGAGTTCATAAACGCTATGCAGAACACCGTCGATTCTAAAGCGGACGTTGCCAATCTCCCGGCGGGGTTCGATATGTATGTCACTAGCGCGCTGCTCGAATGCATATTGCAGCAACCAGTCGACAATATTGACGATATGCTGATCGTTGGCGTCGGGCTCTTTCATGGAGCCCAGCTCGAGCATTTGTTCTAGGTTGCTGACGCTACTGATCCCTGCGCGATGATCGATCCCTGAGGCGCGATTGACAGAACCCGCCATGGTGTAAAACTCAGACGTGTGTCGAGCAATCATCCGGGGGTCGGTCAACACACGGCGAACACGTTTGCGCAACACATGCTCAAGGTTGCTTTCCCATGAGCGAATATAAGGTTCACAGCTGGCGATCACCACTTCTGCACCTGTCACCTCAACCGCCAGGATGCGATGGCGCTCCGCAAACGCCTGGGACATCACTTCGGCTATTGCAGTGACATTGATTTTCAAGGGATCTATTTCGTATACCGCCTGCTTCACTCTCGAACTTAGCCAAGCTAGCAAGGCATCCATATCAAGCATCTTGCCGGGGTTAGCCGCGTCGGCCAGCTTCTGCTCGGCCAAAGATACCAGGGGATGTACGCGAACCGATGGTGTCTTCACTACCCGCGCGAAGTCTCGATCGGATAGCCTGCCATCTTGATACAGATCCTGTGCAACAGACGTCAGATCCAGGCGTTGCTCTGTTATTTGTTGACCAATAGTCGTGGCCATAGTCGCTCTCTTACTGCTTACATCTTCTCTGAAGATGCTATCACACTGCCCATCATTGTCATTTCAAGTCGCACCTGCAACCAACTAAATCACGATTTTTGTCTAGATATCGGAGAAAACCACTGCAGCGAGGTTCCTAAGAGCGAGCCCTAAGCATAAGTGGCGCCGTACCTGAAATCGCCTCACTAACAAAACTGTGCGTACCGACCGAAGCAAAGATTCATTCTTCGGGGTTTGGCAGATTGCCAAAATGCGAGCGAGAGAGCCGGATCATAATTACACTGAGAGCTGCGTAATCCGAGGCAAGGTCAAAGCCTTGTTGCAGTAATCCATTCACCACCATCAAACAATATTGCGCTTGAGCGCCTGTGCATTATTGCCATTAGGTAATTTGCTGGCGTTTCGGTACCCTTCATCTTTTTGTTGTTATCAGGCAGTTGGACCACTGAGTGATGGCTGGACAAGAGCACATCCGCTGGCTAAGGAACACCGCGCCCTATGTCAATGCGCACCGAGGAAAAACCTTTGTGTTGATGTTGACTGGGGAGCTATTGCAACACGAAAACTGCTCGAACATTCTCCACGACATCGCCTTACTCAACAGTTTGGGCATCAGGATAGTATTGATCCACGGCGCCAGGCCTCAGATTGCGCAACGCTTAGAGGCCGCAGGCCTGCAAACGGATTTTCACCAAGGTATGAGAATAACCGACACTGCCGCACTTGAGCATGTTAAAGACGCGGCGGGGTCATTGCGTACACAGATCGAAGCAGTATTGTCGATGGGGCTCCCCAATTCACCGATGGAAGGCGCGCGTATAGCGGTATGCTCAGGAAACTTTGTCACTGCGCAACCTCTGGGGGTGGTTGAGGGTGTCGATTTCATGCATACGGGCAAGGTGCGTCGAATAGACGAAGCAGGCATCCACCGCCAGCTTAACGATGGTGCCATTGTTTTGCTGTCGCCACTGGGCTTCTCCCCTACCGGTGAGGTGTTCAGTTTGGGCCTGGAAGATATCGCCGTGCAGTGCGCTCATGCTATCCATGCTGACAAGCTGATCATGTTCAGCTCGGGGGAGGGTATATTCAACCAGCAGGGGACATTGGTTAGGCAGTGCACAATGGGTGAGGCTGAAAAACTTAGCGTTCCAGACGCGGCTCAATCTGCGCTGCTGAATGCCGCGTGTCATGCCTGCGCTACCGGCGTACCAAGAAGCCACATTGTCAGCTATACCGACGACTGCGCATTGCTCGAGGAGCTCTTCACGCACGATGGCAACGGAACCCTGGTTTCGAGTGAGTTTTACGAGCAGGCCAGAGAGGCCAATATCAACGACGTGGGTGGAATCCTGGAGCTGATCGAGCCTCTGGAGCGACAAGGTGTTTTGCTGAAGCGCTCAAGAGAACTGCTGGAGACCGAAATTCAGCAGTTCCGATTGCTGGAGCGCGATCACCGTATTATTGCTTGCGCGGCGCTGTATCCTTTTCCGGAAGCAGGCTGTGGTGAAATTGCCTGCATCGTGTCGCACCCGGATTACCGTGGAGGCAAGCGTGGCCAAAGGCTGTTGGCTGAGCTGGAGCAAGAGGCGAAAAGACAGGGTTTAAATCGAGTATTCGTGTTAACAACCCAGACCGCGCACTGGTTCATCGAGCAGGGCTTCACAGAAGCATCGCGGGACGAACTGCCCGGGCAAAAGCAGTCTCTTTACAATTTGCAGCGCAGCTCTAAAGTCCTGTTCAAACCACTGCAAGCGGGACGCGATAAATAATCTTCAAGGTTCCGAAGGAGTGCTCGCCGAATCGGATTCGGCAGAGGTTTGGGCGAGTGATGCGGTAGCGGGGGTAGACTTGCCCTGTGCGATCAGCGTTTCCAGATCATCGCGCAGACTGGCCATCTCCCGTCGTAGGCGGCCATTCTGTTTTTCCGTACGGCTGTTTAATACATCAGCCACTGCAGTGAATATGACGTCAAGATTGTGTAAGTAGGCGTCACGATAGGCTTCGGATATTGTTTCACCCCGCTCTGCCAAGGCATCGCGAACCCGCTGCTGCCATCCGGGCTCTCGCTGCAGCAACACCGTTAATCTCTCCTGCCAATCGACTCGCTCCTGCAGCCATAGAGCATCCGTACGTTTCATATCTTTACTCGCCTGGCGCAACCTCTCACGCTGCTGTTGATCCAGACGGCCCATGTAATCGGTAAAGTTCGCTTTCAAATTATCGTAAATCTTGTCGTGGTATTCCTCATCGGAGCGAGAGAGATACTCTTCCTGAAAGTCATTCTGTCGCTCCTGCAAATAAGCAAGCAGCTCGTCAACCTGCTGATCCGTCAGACTTTCCCCCAGGTCCAGCAGCCAGACCAGGGATTCCTGCTCAAGCCTCAGAAAGGCCACTTCCATTTCGGCGTAAAGATCTGCGATTTCTTCAACTGTAACAGGCGCGCTGAGAGTGACGTCGACCTGGTCCAGCAGCTGAACATAGCGCGGCAACTCCTGCTGCCGATGCCACGTCAAAAATATCTGTAGTTCTGCGTCTAACTGCCTTCTTTGATAGCGATCCAGATCAACATAGTCATCCACATACCAGGGTACAATTGTGTCCAGCTGGTTGTAGACAAAAGTGGTGCTGCTACACGACGCCAGCACAGCCAGGCTAGCGATTAGCAGCCACCTTAAGCTCGCTTTGTATTGATATGCCAGCATCTCACTATCTCCGTTTCACATTAGGCGGGGCCGGCACTGGCGGTTGGCTCGGCTTCGGATGGCGCGCTTTGGTTAGACTCGACACGATTGCGACCACCGCGTTTCGCAATATACAGGGCGGAATCAGCGAGCTTAAACCAATGATCGACGCTATCGGCGGACACGACTTCACACACGCCTACGCTGATTGTTATATTGCCCTTAGGCAGTATTTTTGCGTTCTCTATCAACAGCCGCAACTCTTCTGCAAGCTGCGTCGCGCCCTGCATGTCTGTTTCCTGCAACAAGACAACAAACTCCTCGCCACCGAATCGGCATAATGTGTCGACAGCTCGGAGTCGACTGGATATAACCTCCACCAGAGCTCTAATCGCAGCATCGCCAGCGGTATGTCCAAACCGATCATTCACCCGCTTGAAGAAATCTACATCGATCAACAGCATAGTCGAAGAATGCCCATAGCGCTGCCAGGCCTCCAGTGCCTGCGCAGCCTGCTCTTCTAAATAACGGCGGTTGTACGCACCGGTCAAGGGATCAGTAACAGCCATATTTCGCAACCGGCGGGACTGCTCGGTGACCGCAAACACCAACCAGGCGCTCATCAGCCAGCTTAGTGCCATACTAAAGCTCAGCACCACCGCAGCGCTGAGGTCAAACTTCGCAAATACAAGCGCCACCGTCACCAGGCCGGCTAGCAAAGAAAATAGCTGAGCGGGCCGCGAGCGCAGCAGCACGGGCAGCGCTACCAATAATGGATATAACCAGAAGATCGCGTGGGGTTGGCCCAAGCTGACCGCAAGAAGAATCAGCACAACGACCAGACACAATAACGTTGAGAGTTCTATGAGTGCGGGCTTTTGAAGGCTTAGTAAAGCAATGTTTATGATAAAAACTGAAAGCAACGCAATACACAGGAATGTGAGCAGGGTCTGCCCGGAGTAGATGTTATGCACGGTCATGGGTGCAAACACGCATACCAGTAATACTAAAATGTAGCGGTAGGCGTCACGACTGCGCTTCAGTACTCGCTGTTTATCACCCCGCGCAGTCTCCCGGTCGCTGAAAACAAGATGGCCGGAGAAGGTCTCGCGGAAATGAGCTTGCAGTGCTCGCCAAGCCGAGCTGATTGTAGTGACGCTTCGACCTCGCATCCCACCGACCACCCTTTGCAGACAGCCTTTTTAGCTGCATTCGAGTGTCTTTTATCACAGATACCCATGGATTAACATGGATAGGAGACGCGCAGCAAACTGCGTCTTTGCCAGACAAGTAATCTGCTAAGGCACGCGATCGAAGCTTGACGTATCGTCAGGCAGCTACTTCTTGCCCGCCAGCCATCTCACGATTGATGGCGCTGAGAATGCCGTCTAGAGAGGCCTGAATAATATCGTGGCTGCGCCCGACCCCGCAGAATCGCTCGCCATTGACATTGAGTTGGATGTAACAAACTGCTTCTGCATCAGCGCTGTGGCTAAGAGCATGTTCGCTGTACTCTACCAAGACAATTTGCTTTCCCGTAAACCGCTCCATTGCATCGACAAAGGACGCAACCACACCATTGCCGCTACCGGACAAAGTATGCGCCGCCGTGCCCTGAAACAGTTCAGCCTTGAGTTTGTCGGTGCCGTCATCACGACTCACCTGGTATTTGCCCAAACGAAAATGTCGATCGGTACCGGTGTAAGTTTGATGAAAAAGCTGATACAGCTCGTCCGAGCCGACTTCAGTCTCCTGGGCTTCGGCGTAGGCTTGCACGGCCTGGCTGAAATCGATCTGCAGCCAGCGAGGCAGTTGCAGGCCATAATCACGCTCTAGTACATAGGCGACACCGCCTTTGCCTGACTGGCTGTTGATCCGGATAACTTCCTGATAGGAACGACCGATGTCTGCGGGATCGATGGGGAGGTATGCGACTTCCCAGATATCATCAGGTTGACGCCGGGCCAGACATTTTTTAATGGCATCCTGGTGACTACCTGAGAAGGCGGTGAACACAAGCTCGCCCGCATAGGGATGGCGTGGATGCACAGGTAACTGGGTGCACTCTTTCACTGTCTGGATGATTTCGTCCATATTGCTCAAATCAAGACGGGGGTCGATACCCTGGCTGTATAGATTCATAGCCATGGTTACGATATCCATATTGCCTGTGCGCTCACCATTGCCCATGAGTGTTCCTTCAACTCGGTCCGCTCCAGCCATCACACCCAGCTCTGAAGCGGCAACGGCGCACCCTCGATCATTGTGCGTGTGGAGTGAGATTAACAAGCTGCTGCGGTTGGCGACCCGCTCGCAAAACCACTCGATTTGATCGGCATAGATATTTGGTGTGCTCATCTCAACGGTCGCGGGTAAATTGATAATCACAGGATGCTCTGGCGTCGGTTGCCAGACAGCGGTTACCGCATTACAGATTTCCACGGCGAAGTCCAACTCCGTACCCGTGAAACTCTCTGGCGAATACTGGAACACCCACTCCGTCTCAGGATGCCGCGCAGCATGCTCTTTAACTAGCGTCGCTCCGCGAACAGCTATTTCGGTGATACCTGCTCGATCCAGATTAAACACCTGCTCTCGCTGCACTGTGGAGGTGGAGTTGTAAAGATGTACTATCGCCTTTCGCGCTCCTTTCAACGATTCGAAGGTTTTCTCGATAAGCTCGGGTCGGGCCTGTGTGAGCACCTGAATGGTGACATCTTCGGGTATACGATCGTTCTCGATCAGATCACGCACAAATTCAAAATCGTGACCGGAGGCTGAAGGGAACCCCACTTCGATCTCTTTAAAGCCCAGTTTGACTAATTGATCCCATAAGCGGGACTTTTGCGGGGTGGTCATCGGTTCGATAAGTGCCTGATTGCCATCGCGTAGATCGACACTGCACCAGAGTGGCGCTTGGGTAATGGAGCGGTCAGGCCAGCGTCGATTGGGCATCACGACAGGTTTGAAGGCAGGGTATTTATTGTGATCGAAGCGACTCATTGGGCTTCCCCTTAACACGTTGAATTAGGGGGCTGATCACCTGTCCGGAGAACCGGAGCATGGCCTGGATAAGGCCGGCGCCAGATACGACTAAAACGGTAATCTTATTCGCATCCACAACTGCAGGTGAGTATTCAGCCAGAGGCGCAGTATAGGCACTAAGCCGTAGTGATAGATTGCAAATATTACGCTTTTTGCTCAAAATAGCGCGATATATCGCTACTTTATAGCTATTTATTAGTGATATGATCTACTTGAATCTGCAAGACCTTAATTCACCGCCGTGTTGAAGTTAGATCGCACAGACAAACGCATACTGCTTGCCATGCAGGCACATGGCCGCATTAGCAACTTGGAGTTAGCCGAACTGGTCGGTTTATCGCCCACACCCTGTTCGCGCCGAGTCAAGCGCCTGGAGGATTCGGGCTTAATTCGCAAGCATGTCACGCTATTAAATCAATCCATGCTTGAACTTAAGCTGACGGCGTTCATTGGCATCAGCATGGACAGGCATACACCAGATCGTTTCGATGCCTTCGAAGCCGAAGTTGCTCAATACCCTGAAGTCATGGAATGTTCGGTCGTGACTGGGCAGGCATCCGACTACCTGCTCAAAGCAGTAGTACCTGATATGGAGTATTACGAAAAGTTCCTGCTGGGCAGACTGACACGCATACCTGGAGTGACCGGCGTACATTCTAGCTTCGAGTTACGACGAGTAGTTTATCGAACAGAGCTACCTCTGGAGCATATTTCGGACTAAGCACAGTCTCGGACTCTAGTGCGTCAGCGCTGGCCGGCATCACACTGCGGTCCACAACCAACGCTCAGATATCGAAGACCTGTAATACGTCGACAGTACCTGCACATTCAACAATGAGTACACGCCGCAATGAGCGATCCCCACATACGCGAAAGTCGCAATTGCGATGATTCAGAGCTGCACAATGTACAAAATCATCACGCGCCACAGCAGCAACGCCAGGTTAGTTTTTATGGATATCGCAGAATCAAGAACCAAAAGATGGACCTGTAAAGTCTACAAACTGCAAATCCATGCCAAACAGACGAGCCGAAAAAATAAAACTGTCTAACTCGGTGAGGCCATACTGTCATATCTACGCCTGACTCAACGGCAGAGACAGCTTTGGTGCGTAGACAGCACTTTAATCACGACCAAGGACTAGCCGGTTTTGCATTAGCGATTATCATGAGCTAACCTCGCCCGCCCATGGCCGCACGTGACCTAAACCCTGAATCTCGCTGGATGCTGGCACTGCTGGCGGCTCTGGTCGCCCTGGGACCCCTCAGTGTGGATATGTATCTACCCGCGATGCCAGCCATGATGCGGGCATTCGACACCAACATAACGTTGATGCAGCTAACACTCAGCAGCTATCTCGCCGGGTTTGCTATCTTCCATCTCGTCTGCGGACCCCTTTCTGATCGCTATGGTCGCAAGCCAATATTGATAGGTGGCGTGCTACTGTTTGTCGCCGCCAGCGTAGGCTGCAGTCTGTCGCAGAATATTGAAGAGATGCTGCTATTTCGCTTTTTGCAAGGCGTGGGCGCTTGCGTCGGCCCCACTCTGGCAAGGGCAGTGGCAAGAGATGTCTTCGATCCATCTGGTGTCGCGAAAGCCCTTTCCCTGGTTGCCATGTTGATGGCACTCGCACCCGCCATCGCACCTGTTGTGGGAGGCATGATGCTGTTGGTTTTGCCCTGGCCAAGTATTTTTATCTTCTTGGCCCTATACGGGGCGGCAATGATACTGCTAATCCATGTGTTCCTGCGCGAGAGCCTGCCTGAGGTTCAGAGCCTGCATCCGCGTCAGATTTTGCGCAACTTTAGCGAGTTGCTAGTGGACCCCTTCTATCTAACTGTCACCGTCTGCAGTGCTATGGCCTACTCCGTCATGATGGCCTATTTGGCCAGCTCAAGCTTCGTCTTCATTGATATGCTGGGCGTCTCTCCGCAGTACTACGGGTTCATTTTCTTAGCAACAGTCGCCGGCTACATGGGCGGCAGCGCTCTCAGCGCGAGACTATCAGGGGGCCGCGATTCCGAGTGGATTATGCTTCTCGGGGTTGTCGTAGGCATGTGGGGTAGCGGCCTGATGCTGCTTGGATCAAGTATCTGGCCAAGCAGCGTGCTGGCACTAATGCTGCCTATGACCTTGAATGCCATAGCACTCGGTTTGGTACTACCGCACGCCATGACTATTTCTCTGCGACCTTTCCCCCATATCGCTGGCACCGCATCGGCACTGATTGGCTTTATCCAGATGGGCATTTCAGCCATTGCCAGCGGCTTTACCGGTTTGTTCTTAACTACAACGCCAGCGCCGATGGTATGGACCATGTTTGTTTTATCGGTGGCTAGCTTGTTGCTGGGTATGCGAACTCACAGACTCTACGTAGCCTCCAAACATCGCCCCTCTATGTGAACCTGAAATGTAGACAGAGCGTATGGCATACTCGCGCTCATATGTTCGGAGATTCGAAAGTGACAAGCGCAACTGACGTAACGCAATTGATCGGTAATACCCCCATGCTGCGCCTGAAACAGGTGTCGCAACAAACCGGCTGCACGATACTAGGCAAGGCGGAATTCCTAAATCCCGGCGGTTCGGTCAAAGATCGAACCGCTCTTGGTATTATTCGTGCCGCGGAAGCTTCGGGCGATCTGCAGCCCGGTGGACGCATTGTGGAGGGTACGGCAGGCAATACAGGAATTGGGCTCACGCTGTTGGCCAATGCGCTTGGCTACAACAGCACCGTGGTTATGCCGCTGACACAAAGTAAGGAAAAAATCGATTCTCTTGAGCTTCTAGGAGCCGACCTCCATTTGGTGGGAGCAACCTCGTATAGCGACCCAAACCACTATATCCATACGGCTAAGCGCATGTCAGAAAAGCTCGCCAAGCGAGAAGAAAATGGGGTGATCTGGGCGCGCCAATTCGACAATCTTGCGAACATGGCTATTCATTATGAAACCACCGGCGCTGAGATATGGGATCAGACCAATGGCGGGATCGATGGCTTTATCTGTGCCGTGGGTACAGGCGGTACTCTGGCAGGCGTTTCGAATGCGCTCAAGGAGCGCAATCCCGATGTTACGATTGGTCTGGCAGATCCCGCCGGCGCCTCGCTGTATGAGTACTTTACCAGCGGTGACATCAAGGCTTCTCCGGGCAGCTCAATCATTGAGGGTATAGGCATTAATCATGTTACGGATAACATCGCCCAGGCACGGGTTGATGCCGCCTTTTCGATTATGGATGAGGAGGCCCTTCCCTACATTTTTGATCTATTGAGACACGAAGGGCTGTGCATGGGTGGGTCGGCGGCAATCAACATCGCCGGCGCTGTTAGGCTTGCGGAGCACCTTGGGCCGGGACACACCATCGTCACTATTCTTTGTGATTACGGTAATCGCTATCAGAGTAAGCTGTTTAATCCCGTCTTCTTGGAAAACAAAGGGCTGCCCGTCCCAGAATGGCTTGTTATTTAGCGGCAGCCGATTAATTCTGCGCCGCTTCTTGCTCCTTGGCGATTAGGAAGTCGGCCACCTTGAGCATGTCCGCCTGACTGCCGGCTTTGCGCGAGCTGATGTGGTATTTTCCGT
>JBCDFM010000113.1:0-11625 GCA_039178015.1 Pseudomonadota bacterium | reverse complement strand
CCCGCCCCGTTGCGATCAGCTACATTGGTAGGGATGGAAGGTTAACGTGTTATCGCCGATCTTCGGCCTTAGGGTTATCCAAGCGCGGATTCTAAGGCACGGGCAAAATTGAGCTTTAGTGCCTCGCTTCTTGTTTGCGCACGAGCTCGGTGAGTTCATTCAACTGCCGCTGCATAAGCGCTATTTGCTCTGATAGCTGCTCACGCTCGTCGTGGGCCTGCTGCGTCTGCAAGATATTCCGCTCCTCACCCATGACCTCAAGAATTGAGCCAATCATCATATTCAAGAACACAAATGCAGCGAAGAAGATGAAGGTGAGGTAGTAAATCCAGCTCCATGGATAAACCTCCATGGTTGCGTACATCACATCGGTCCAGTCCTCAAAAGTTGCCACGCGAAACAGGGTCAACATGGAGATTGCCACATCACCCCAGAGAAACTCATCTACGTCTGCAAAGAACAGGGAGCCCATCGCGCCATAAATGTAGAAGATGATAAACATGAGCACGACGATATAGCCCATTCTTGGCAGCGCCTTGAGCAGTGCGGTCACAAGAGAGCGCAGTTCTGGCACTACCGACACCAGCCTCAAGACGCGGAAAATGCGCAACAAACGGCCTAGCAGTACGGCTTCGGAATCATCAATTGGAATAAGGCTTCCAACAACGACGATCGTGTCAAACACGTTCCAACCATTATTGAAGAATCGCTTCTTGTCCGGACAAACAGCGAAACGAAGTAAGATTTCTATCAAAAAGAACACCGTTACCGCATGATCCAGTACAACCAGAATGCGCATGACCAGCGGCGGAAGATCATAGGTCTTAGCCCCAATTGTCAGGGCAGACACAATAATGATAACGATAACCGATAGCTGGAATATCTTGCTGGATTCAACTTTTCTCAACAATTCCAGAGAAGATGTTGGATTGCGTGTTTGAGTCATGTTTTGAAATACTTTCCATGCGCCGTTTGAGCAAACAGTTTGGGAAGTGTAATGATCGTTCCGCTTGTTAGATAGTGCATAAACATCTCGCACCATGACGGATGCGAGGGCTAACAGCAGCCGTTTTTGCGCTTAGTTTCCGTGCGCTATCTGCACAATATTATTCAGCTGGGAAAAGTGCTCAAATCGCCAGTTGTGCGGAATCCGGCTCACCGGCGCTTTTCGATACCCGCCGCTAAAAAGTGCGAACGGAACATCGGCCCTTATGGCGGTTTCTGCATCGATTTCACTGTCGCCCACAAACAGTGACGCACCCCCGCCAAGATCATCTATCACTTTTTGCAGCATGTCCGGAGCAGGCTTGCGCTTGGGCATCATCCCGCCTGCAACAAGCGCATCGAACAGCCGCGGTATTTTCAGATGATCTATCACGGCTAGCGTGGCTCTGTGTGGCTTGTTGGTGCACAAACCCAGTCGAAAGCCGGTGGCCCTTAGCTTGGTCAGCACCTCCAGCGCATCCGGATAGAACACGGTCTTGTCTACAGAGCCGATATACTCGTCCAGGAACTGCTCATGAATTCGAGCGAAGCTCAGCTCGGTGTCGGCGATTTGACGGGCCTGCATCATGCGCTTGACGAAAGCGGCTGAGCCCTCGCCTATAAATCGACGCGTTTCCTCAATAGACAAAGGTGGTTTGCCAAGCACAGTGAGAATCTTAGATGCCATAGATTGAATATCGGGTGCGCTATCGATCAGGGTGCCATCAAGATCAAAAATAACGTTCATAAGGACGCTCCAGCAGACGTGACGCTACCACTCGCGCCCCGCCAGGTGTTCACTTCGCTAGCATCATGCTAGTCATAGCAAAGGCTGTTGTCTCATTCCCAAAATCAAACCTCGCTGCCCCGTAGCCAATCATCTATCGCACGCGATAAAAAAAGCCAGCGAACCCGGCTAGCTTATTGCAAGCAGTTTAATGTTCTCAACCACTTGGTTTAAACGTTCAGGGAAGAAAAACGGAGGTCACGACAGCCGCAAGGTCATAGCAAACGGGGACGATGCGCTACTCGCAATCGATGACTACTGTGGGGCCAATTCGCAGGATACCCTCGCCACTGGACCGGTTTCGAGACGTCTAAGCTTCGCATGTGACGTAGGTTACTCGGCCACCAGTAAACTGCGTTGTATCTGCAAGCGCAATCGTGGGGCTGACTACGGTAATCAATAGCGACTTTCACAAGGGTCTATAAATCGGCCACCTTCTCTCCGTACAGTGTGCCATGCAAAGTGCAGTCATCGAACTTGGTCCCATCATCGTTCAGAAACACAAAGCGATCACTGATTTCACCGCGAATCTTATTTTGCGAGAACTGGCCCGATATCACAGAGTGTAAAATCGTTTCGGGCGAATCTCCGAATCCCGGAAACCGATAGCTATCGTTTCGAATGACCGTACCGTGCGGCATATCGTTTGCATACATCCTGTACATCAGAGAGTCATCAGACTCTTCGCTGCCCTCACTACCCTTAGCGAAGGTGCCGTCCGCAAATACTGTTAGCTCGCCTCGGGTCCCCGTTAAAGATATTGCTCCAGATATCTGACAGGTTCCAAGCGCGTTTGAATAGTAGACTTCGTAGACTCCTGACGCCGCAGCTGTGCTGGTAGCTGCGGTCACAGGGCTTTGGGCAGCACTGCCTTTAACAGAGGGATCAAAGCTCACGGCTAGGCTGTAGTTGCCCCGCGTTTCGTCAAGTGCTGTTACCGCGATGTAGTAGGTGGCACCTTTGGTCACGTTAAACTGCACTATCTCCGGCGTCGACCCGTTGAGATCAGCGCCATACAGACGATTCTCAGCACGGTATAGCGCCAGGTTGTAATCAGAGTTCCACTCTTCAAGTGTCACACTCACAGAGCCCGCCACAGGCGCGACAAAAACAAAATAATCGACATCATCGATCGGCGCACCCGACAATGAATCATTGTCATACGACACCTTTCTGCCGCCGAGTTCACCTTGATGCACGAAATCCTGATCCAGGGAAAACGGTGTCGCACCAGGCGCGGCATTGTCGCTCAACTCCTCAAATTTTGGCATGAGATAGAACACTTCTTCATCGTCATTCAGAAGCGCCATCCACGCGTCGTTGCCTTCAAATAATTGGGTAGACAGGCTACAGGACCCCATCCAGTCACCACAGAAATGTCTGTCTGCTCTAAGCCAGCCTGTGAATGTATATCGATCTGCCGCTGGTATCGCGCGAAAAGTCTCGTCAAAATTGGTATCCGTAACATCCACGGTGCAGGTGTTTCCTCCGCGGCAGGTAAGTGAATCACTAATCACTCGACCTCCTTCGGGGACAATAATCTCAACCTTACACGCCGCCAGAACACCTATCGCCAGTGCTGAAGCAACTAATTTTCCGAAACCCATAATCACTACCCTTTGAATAAACTCTGACAAGCGGAAGGACCATGCCCCCTGCCAGGAGAAACTGGTGAATAGCTCCGCCCTCTACACATTCTGTTCGAAGCGATCAAATCCAGGTATCGAAGCCGTCGTCTTGTGCGCACTTTGAGAACCATCCAGTGCCTCCGATGAACTTGTCATTTCATACGGACCGACTTTAAGTCTCTGTATTGATTAGACTTTTTAGGGCAGTCCGCCTCTAATTCAGCTTCTAATCGGCTAGATTGGTGAAGCTTCCTCGAACACGTCCTTACTACCGAGCGAATGTGACAGACAGCGGCTAAAAGCACCACCTTGACGTGCCGGAAGTGAGACCTGAGTCAGCAAAATAAAAAGAAGACAGCCACCGTACCCCGAAAACGTCTAGTCGCCTTCTGCGCACATCTCGATCCCGGTCAGGCCAGTTAGGCGAGACCGTGCAGGCGATGACCGATGCGCGAAGTGGCTCAGTGGACGGCGAACAGCGCCTTACCCATTGGCGAGTGGCCAATAAATGAACTGCGGGCTGGTTCAGAGGTTTGCCTGCTCTCATTGTGATCACCGCAAAATGGACCGCTTGCCACACGGCGCGCTGCGCTTCGTGATCGATACTCCGGCCTGGGACACGGCTGAAACCCCTGGCAAGCCCAAGAGCTCTCAGCTTTGCGTTTTTAGAAATCCACAAGCGGGAACGCCAGTGGTCATCGTCAGACAAAGTGAAGAATTACGTTCAATGCGCAACAGCTTTAATCGGCACAGACTTTGGACCAGATACAAACTCGGAGTGAATCAGCCGACCCTCGCCGGCCATAGTCACCGAATCGACGCGCGGCAATAACTCTTCCCACAAACACTTCATTTCTATCCGCGCCAGATGCTGTCCGAGACAAACGTGACCGCCGAAGCCAAATGACAGCTGTTTGTTCACCTTTCTGTCCAGGCGAAACGTATATGGATCTTCAAACACACTCTCATCGCGATTCGCAGAGGGGTAGGCGAGGTAAACTCTGTCTCCCTCGCGGATCTTGCGTTCGGCCAGCGTGGTATCTCGCGTCGCTGTGCGCACAAACTGTTTCACCGGCGTTGCCCAGCGTATCGACTCATTTACAAAAGCCGGAATCAATCCCGGCTCAGACTTTAGCTGGGCCCATAGCGCGGGAGTTTCGGCGAGTTCCCACATGCCTGTTGAGATCGTATGAGCTGACGAATCATGTCCCGCGGTGGCGAGAATCGCGAAATAAGAAACCGCATTCCAGTCCGTCATTGGTTGACCATCAAATTCAGCCATCGCAATAAGCGAGGCAATATCTTCTCGCGGATTCTTGCGCCGCTCGCTGGTCAAATCTAGAAAGTAATCGGAGAACTCATCGAATATCATTTTCCAGGACCGGGCCTGCTGCTCCGGATCCATAGGATTGCAGTCCGGCCGTCCCAGATCAGGGTCCGCCCAAGAGAATAGCCATTGGGTCAATCGCAGCATCTGTGGATGATCGGCTTTCGGTACGCCCACTAGATTCATAACCACCTCTAGCGGAAACTGCGCCGCTACATCTTTTGCCCAGTCGAGTTCACCGCCGCTATCGAGCACCCGCTTCACGTAGTGGCTGGCCAACTCGCGAATTTCTGGCTCTTTCTCTCGAACGCTTTTCGGGTTCAAAAACGGTGTCGTCACCTGTCGATGGGAGCGATGCTCTTCGCCATCCATCTGCACGAGCGAGTGAAACAAATTGGGATCGCCCTGAGTAAACTGCTTCACCATTTCTTCGCCCATCACGGGCGCTAAGGTTGCAGAGCGAACGGAACTCGCGAATTCTTCATTGCGTCTGGACACGTCCGCCACATCGGCGTGACGTGATACGATCCAATGGGGATCAAAGCCGGGTACCTCTGCAACAGCGAGGGGGTATTGCAAGCGTATCTGGCGCAAGATATCGTCGACAGCACCGCGAATACCAAATGTAGCCGGATTGAACAAGGGCGCTACCAGCTCGGTAGGTATGTTGTTATTCACTCTAGATGACCTACTTGCCGAAAGTTGTGTGCAAGATAACACCTATGGCTAAGCTAGGGCCAACGGTCAGCAAGCGCATGCCATCGCCCCAATTCTGCGCAGACCAAGGCACCTCCCCTAGCTAATCAAACACTGTTACCATCTGCGCTACGACAGCGAGGCGCACAACACTATGCTCAGAGCACTGGGCTCGACGATTTCCCGAGGCCTCCAACGCTGGGTACCAGAGCCCTTTGTCATCGCGATTCTACTTACGCTGCTGAGCGCGGCATTCGCCATCATATTTACCGAAAGCAGTACGACAGAGGTCCTGGAGTATTGGTATTCGGGCTTCTGGTTACTGTTAGAGTTTGGCATGCAGATGGTCCTCATTCTGGTGACGGGCTTCGCTATAGCTCTGTCTCCAGCGGTCACCAGACTCATCGGTAAGCTCGCACTCTTCGCGCGGGGACCGACGGCAGTTTATGTCACGGTGGTGGTCATAGGCGGTTTATTGTCGCTGGTGAGTTGGAGTTGGATTGTGCTAGTGGCCGTTCTTGCTAGAGAGCTCGCCCGTCGAGTAGAGGGGCTGGATTACTCCTATCTGGTAGCGCTGGTATACCTCAGCATTTTACCTTGGGTGGGTGGGCTTTCTAGCTCCATCGCCCTGCTGCTGAATACGGATGACAATTTTCTTATCTCCGCCGGCATTTTGGCCGACAAGATAGGCATTGCAGCTACACTCGGCGCCCAGCTTAACTGGCTCTACCTGGCTGCTTACTTTATTGGCATGCCCCTGTTCTTGCTGGCGCTCAGGCCTCATCCATCCCAGAGCAGGTCAATGGCTGACATGGCTGATTCAAGTCAACTCGAGCAGATGACTATTGCTGAGGAAGCGGCAAAACAACGTGGTGACGGCAACACGCCGTCTGATCGTATGAACGACAGCGTTTCACTGCAATTGCTGATCGCCATTCCCATCCTGATCTATGTGTTATTACACTTTTATAGAAACGGCTTCGATCTCAACCTCAATATCATGATTTTCCTATTCATCGGTGTGGGCATGGTGGTGCATCACACGCCTTTGCGTTTCACCATTGCCATGAAGCGGGCCTGCAGCAATATATCAGGCGTCATCTTTCAGTATCCCTTCTACGCCGGAATCATGGGCATCATGATGTTTAGCGGGCTAGGCATCCAGTTGGCCGACGCAATAGCTGGCAATGCGTCCATGGCAACACTCCCTTTTCTGGCTCAGGTTGTCGGCGCGCTGGCAAACTTCGCCATTCCCTCTGCAGGCGGTGAGTGGGCTGTGATTGGACCTCCTTTGACAAATGCCGCTATCAGTTTGTCCGAAGGACTGTCACCGAATGAGCAAAATGCATTTATTGCAAGGATCGCCATGGCCGCAGCCTACGGCGAAACATCGACCAATCTTATGCAACCCTTTTTCCTGTTATTGGTCATGCCAATTATGGGGGCTGGCGTTCGCATTCAAGCCAGAGATGTGATGGGCTACCTCGTGCTGCCTTTTTTATTTACGTTCTTTACAACGGCTATGCTAGTGACGTTCCTGCCACTGTAGTTCAAATGCCACGATATGGCGCATCAGGTCATGCAGTTGGCGCTGCAAGCCATGCCTAAGATCCCCGTACCGACCTACTATATCTCCCAGACATTACATCCACAGCGCTTCACGGATGTATCAGAGACCCCTATCCTTGCCCCCAGTTTTGGGGGCTTTTTTTTGCCCGGCTGAAGGCTGCGTCTCTAAGCCATTGCGTCGGGCCACTATGTCTTACGCACATACACAATCAGTGTCGGAAAGCGGTTTGTGTCAGTTTGTATCAAAAACAGGACTCTGCCATCGGCAGAGACAGCGCCATGTGCATCTCGCGTCTCGATTTCGCCGTTCGCCAATACCAACATAAAGTTCGCACCGAGCGCGTAGTTTCTGCCGCCGACTGAATCACGCAACACGGTCTCAACTGTCTGACCGCGATTATCCAAGATCAGCTCTGTGACGGCAGTAATGGGCTGAGTGCTCGTCCAGGCGCCGTAGTAGGCGCCGGCAACATTTGCGATGCGCTTATTGCCCGATGTTCGCACACAAATAGCGGCGCCTTGGACGCCCGAGCCGATTTGAGTACCCATAAACACGCCGCCATCGGCAGACAGACTGCCAGCGACACGCGCGCCCGAGTAGTCAAGCAGCATGGTACCGTCTGCGCTGACATCATAGCCTAATTGGGCCTGGCGCCCCTGTCTCCCCTGCCGGTCCTCCAGAATAATCAATGAGCCGCCGCCCCTTCCATTTACATTGGCGCGGAAGAAAAGTGATTGACCGTTGGTCAAAACATGGCCACAGAAATAGGTCCCACTAAATTCACTATTAGCCGCCGACTCGCGCTTCGGTTGAAGATAGATCGTAGAAATCTCTCCATCGCGCGCATCGGTATCGACCAGCGTTAAGACATCACCTGCCTGGGTAGCGCCACCCGACGGGACCAGAGTCTGCACCGTTGGACCTGCAAGCAGGAGGCTGTCACTGTTACGCTGAAATGCCGCCGGGGAGCGATCAAAACCGCCGCGACTGGAGGCTTGCTGTACCGTGAAACGGTAGCTACCGTTACTGAAAAATAGCGCGTCTAGCAGACTCGCGTACCCGGCATTTCCCTGAACGCCGAATTGCGAGGCAATATAATTAGCGCCAATTGGGCCGGCGTTATCTCGCATAAAAATAGCGCGTAGCGGCGCGGCGGGGCTACCTGGGAAGTTGTCCTCCCACCAATCGACGCCGGCACGGGTGTAGTCAATTTCGCAATCTCGATTGCGGGATTCTGGCGAGCAATAACCGTCCCAGCGGATAAAACGCCAGCCTGGCCGAGGAAGAGCCCGATAGCGTACCGATTCTGTCGCGGAGACTTCGTTATCTGTGCAACGTGCCAGGTTCGCGCGAAACTCTTCAAGCGCGCAGCCGCGCTCACCCCGATTTAACTCAATAATGTCGCCCTCGCCTTGAATCGCGAGTGGATGCCGGCAGGCCGACATCATCAACACAGTAGTGAAAGCAAGAGTGCAGCGGAGATTTAACATCAGCTATCGAATAATCGCTTACGGTCGATGGCGGCGATCATAACCTGCAGACTTGAGTTCGCGACAGCAAAAAATAAGCGATTCCTACTAATTACCGAAGTGCGTTGCGCACTCAACAGCATGTCATCGCTTTGCCATCCAAACCTACATACCTATGGTATTTTCAACAACTGACACGTACTGCCGCGTGCTGGCAACATCAGCTAGAATCCTCTACTCCAGGCGAAATGCAGCACGTTTCCGGAGCCCTTTACTGATTCTGTCGCGCCTGGAAAAATGGCCGACGGTCCGCTGTAGTTGCTCTTGAAATAACGGCCGTAGCCGAGATGAAAGTTACCGCTTATCTGCGATTGCCAAGTGAGCCCAATACTGGCGCGATGTACAGGGCTTGGCACGATAACGCCGATGCTGGCTGCATCAATATCATCTTTATTGGGTCTGCGGCCATATTCGTAGCCGCCGCGCAATGTGAGCTGATTCGTAGCGCGATAGCTAAAGCCCAGCTTGTAGTTCGTTTGGTTACGACTCCAGGCAAAACCGCTACCGTCAGCCGTGCCCATCAATGGTCCACCCGGTACGAGTGAATTCAGCACGCCGTTGGCAATGGACTTCACCTCACCGTATTCGATACGCTGTACATCGACTGAGATAAGCCAATCGGTAGTCGGCGTGAGCGCAAACCCAATACTGTAGTTGGCCGGGATATCGAATGTCCCCTGGGCAAATAGTCCCCGGTAGCGATCAAATTTCTGCATGTAGATTTTGGTGCTGTAGGCCAGGCCAAGCGCCAACCTGTCCGACAATTGGCCGTACCAGCCCACGCGCACGCCCGCACCATAGGCAATTTCGTGGCTGTTATTAGTCAGTTTGTCTGGATACTTGGATACCGTCGCGAAGCCTTGCAAACCAAACGCCTCAAAGCGCTGGGCCGCGAACAGGGGAGCAATGCCTAGACTGTATCCGGAACGCCATTCCCAGGCTAGTGTCGGAGCAACAATCAGCTGAGAGAGATCGAAACCAACGTGACCGCACCCGGTTAAGAAATTGCCAGGGCGGTTGCCGCAGGCCTGGGGATTGCTGTTGCTGCCCGCTACGCCCGTGGTTTTAGTGTACTCGCTATTCAGACCACCATTAGCATACACCGCGACTCCGAGAGCTAAATCCTCTCTCACCTGTCGCACAAAGGCAAAATCGGGAACCACATAAAATGGATTGCGGGAAGTAGAGGCCAAGTTATAAATAGATGCAGCGCCGATGGCGCCCGTACGCTTTATCTTGCGCCTGGGGTTGAGGAATTCCAGGCCAAGTTCCAGCCTATTCCCGGCGCTCGTCAATTTTGCCGGGTTGGATGCGCCGGCGAAGGCATCCCCGGCGACCGCAGTTACGGCGCCGGACATCTGCTTTCCCAGGTGACCATAACCCAGCGCAAAGTATCCACCGCCGGCAAAGGCGGACAGTGAGACTCCACATGACATAGCTCCCAGGAAAAGCGCACTGTATAGATAAGCTACCTGCTGCCTGAAAAATGCTGGCTTCACCTCATCAATCTCGCTGTATGGTCCATTAGGCAGCGGATCTCGACAGCATGCTCAGCGAGTTTTTGTACTGCATCACCTCGCTTATTTTTCCCTCGCAGAAGTGCCGACTGTATTTGAGCAGTTGCACCAGGTCTTTGGCACGAGCTCATTTCCCAAAACTGCTCCGCTATTGCTAGAGGGACTCACTGGCGCTAACAGACACAAAACCCCAACTACCAGGGCATGGCTTCACCTTGATAATCATAGAACTTGCCATTGTCATCCGGACCCAAGGATTCGATTACTTTAAACAAGCCATCGCCACTTTGCTTGGGTGTAATATTGCCGCGCCCCTCATTCAGGTCGGTTTGCACATAGCCAGGATGTAATACCACGAAGGTCATATTTTCCTCTGCGTACGCGACTGCCAAGGTTGTATTGATGCTGTTCAAAGCCGCTTTGCTGGCTCGGTAGCCAATGCAACATCCCCAGGTGTTGAGGGTTTGACTACCCATCATACTGCTGATATTGATCACCAGTTTGCGTTCACTTGCCAGCACGTTCGGCAGCAGGGCTTTGGTGACACGCAGCGGACCCAACGTATTCACTTCGAGCTCCACGGCCACCTTGCCAATATCTACGTCCTCAAGATCATCACCGGATCTACCCAATATCCCGGCGTTGTTAACCAGAATATCGATCGTTTTATCTGCCAGTCGACCCTTCAGGGCCGCGACACTTTGAGCATCCGTCACATCCAGCTGCTCTACTCTTGCACCTAATGCCTTCAGGTCATCTGCTTCCTCGGGTTTTCGAGCCGTTCCAATAACTTCGTAACCCCCGGACTTGAACGCCTCTGACATAGCCAGGCCAATTCCCCGATTCGCACCGGTGATCAACACCGTTGCTACTGCTTCTTCGGCAAAGCTTGGCATGGAGATAGCGCACACTGGAAGACACAAAATAAGAGACAAAAAGAGACTAGGACGCGACATAAGCAACTCCTGAGCGGAAACACTGAATAAATCAGAATATAGCAGCTCAAAGCAAGCAGCGGATGGATCTTGGCTTATAACGGTGCGAAAGGGATAATCCTAGAAACGCAAAATGAGTGCCCCTTATGTTCAGATTCTTGCGAATTATTGCGACTCACGGCATTGCGCTTGCCACCGGCTTCGCGCTGGGCATATACCTATTACCCATACTGACCGCGCCGGAACCCCCCTCCGACACTGAAGTCGCGGCATCAGCAGCGGGGGCGACCTATACTGGCGAGTTTGTCAGGGCTCTGCCTGGTAGCGATATACTGCATTGGGGCGAGGGAACAATTGCTTTAGGGAAGGATCGAATTAGTTTTAGTGGTGCCATGTCACCCGGCCCCGACTACAAACTTTACCTGACACCTGAACTGGTCACTACCGAAGAGGAGTTCCTGGCGGTTAAAAATGAATCGGCCCGAGTAGGTGATGTGAAGACCTTTGATAACTTCATTTTACCAGTTCCGGAAGACATAGACCTCGAAGACTACCAGGCAGTAGTGATCTGGTGCGAGACATTCGGCGAATTTATCACCGCCAGCACGTATCGATGACGCAATCGAGAGGCTTGCCCGAGTCGTAACGCCAT
>JBCDFM010000112.1:0-11810 GCA_039178015.1 Pseudomonadota bacterium | reverse complement strand
CTTCGATGTCGCCGAAGAGTTAGTTGACTGCGGGCGCCGCACGGCTGCAGATCTTGGGATCAGTAACATCACGTTTGTGCACGCCAGTGCGCAGGACTTCCAATACCAGCCAGATACATACGACCTCGTGCACACGCGGTTTGTGATCTCGTATTTGCCCGATGCCGCAGAAATTGTGAGAGCGGTATATACGGCGCTGAAGCCATTAGGCCGGTTTTTCAGCGAAGAGATCACGCAGGTTTATATCACTGATGACGATACGCAGTGGTATGACAGTATGAAGCAGTGGTTTGCCAAATTGATAGAGGCCGGTGGCGGAAACCCTGAGTACGGCTCGGCACAGCTTGCCACGGATCTGCACCAGGCGGGGTTCGCCATCGAAAACGCCAGCGCGTTCTGGCCCGTGCAGGAGCAAGCGCTGATAAAACGCATGCTTGCGATTGCGCTTTCCAATGAGATGAAACAAAATCTCGCGAGCTTGAATCTCGCTACAGAAGAAGAGGTAGACAAGGTGGTGGCGCACTTAGAGGCAGACCAGGAGAGTTCTTTTATCAGTCCGACGATGGCGGCGCAGTTGGTCGGACGTAAACCCGTCAGCGTATGAGCACCGCGATTCATAGATGTCTCTGTGCACTTATCGCTTTCCCCCTCGCGCTGGGCGCTATGCCGGGTCACGCACAGGCCACCCTAAGTGAGCCCGATATATTGTCGTTTCACGACCAGCTGTTGACGTTGGATAGCCACATCGATATTCGCAAGGGATATGCCACCTCGCGCATTGACCCCAGTGTGCTTAACGGGGAGCAGGTGAACCTGCCGTCCATGCGTATTGGCGGGCTAGATGCAGGCTTTTTCATTGTTTACACCCGCCAGGGGGAGCTAAGCGAGGAGGGCTACGAGCAGGGTGTCGCCATGGCGGAGGAGCGCTATCACGGCATCGTGCGTATGTTGCGCGCCTACCCGGATCAAATCGCCTTAGCCATCACGGCCGATCAGGTCGAGGCCATTCACGCCGATGGCAAGCTGGTGGCCTTGATCGGTATCGAAAACAGCTTTCCGCTTGGGATGAATGCGCAGCAAGTGAGAGATAACGTCGCGCTTTGGGCCGCGCGCGGGGCGCGCTACGCCTCCATCACCCACTTTGGCCATAATCAGTTTGGTGGCTCATCGAATCCTATGGAGTCACTTGGCGACGGCGAAGATCCAGGCCTGAGTGAGCTCGGAAAGGTGCTGGTGCAGGCACTCAACGATCATGGCGTGATGGTCGATATTAGCCACGTCGGCGAGGCAACTGCAGGAGAGGCTATAGCGCTATCGCGAGCGCCGGTCATCGCTTCGCATTCCACCGTTAAGGCCGTGCATGATAATCCCCGTGGTCTGTCAGATGCGCAATTGCGTGCGCTACGCGATACGGGGGGCGTTGCGCAAATCACGGCGTTCCGCGCCTATCTCGCCGAACTAAATCCACAGCTGCTGTCCGACGTTGAGCAGTTGCGCAACCGCCTTGGCCTGCTGGACTCCGCTGCATGGGCGACGGTATCGGAAGCGACGATGACTGAATACCGATCAGAGCTCGCGCGCATACGTGGCACTTATGGCGATGTGACACTAGATCAGTATCTCGATCATGTGGACCACGCTGTTAGGGTAGCTGGCATTGATCATGTGGGACTTTCCGGTGACTTCGATGGCGGCGGCGGAGTAGCAGGTTGGGACGGCGCCGCCGACTCGCCCAATGTAACGGCGGGACTGCTGGAGCGCGGTTACACCCAACAAGACATCGCCAAGCTTTGGGGGCAAAACTTACTGCGCGTTATGCGCGCAGTGCAGGCTGCGGGTCGTCAGACACAATAAATCTTCGTCGCTACCGAGATGATGCTGGTGCGAGCTATCTCAGCGTAATGCGAGCTACTCGATGGGCCACCTATATGCGGGTCACGCGTAAGGGATTGTGAAAACTCGTGGTATGTAGCGATCAAGCTTGCGAATCCCTGCACCGATCACCGGTTGCGCCATCGTCGACAATGCGCCTAGTAGTTTGCCTCCAGAATCAAACCCAGTGTGCGCGGTCGACCAAGGTTGGCCGTCCACAATGCAGGATCGTCATTGAATCGACTCACGGCCGCAACATAGTTTTCATCGAATAAGTTCTTTGCATAGAAATAAGCTCCCCAATGCGTTGATCGATATCCAACACGCCCGTTGAAAACTGTATAGTCGCCGACTTTACTGCGATTGTCCGAGGGGATATTGCTGAAGTAGTCGCCTGAGTATGCTAAGTCAACGGTCGCCGTCCAGCCGTTGTTGTGCTGCCAGGTTGCGCCTATGGAGCCGCTGAAATTTGGTGAGTAGGGAAACTCGTCACCACTGGCATCTATGCCACCGATCTCAAATTCATTTAGCTCAGATTCCTGCCAGGCCAATGCTGCATTAAACGTCCAGGCTTCATCCAAGGAAAGCTGGCTGCTCACTTCCAGGCCGTAGTACTCGGCTTTACCGGCATTGTCTACGAAGCGAATGACGGGGACGTTGGGGTCTGGCGAGACTCTGATCTGCAAATCATCGTAGTCGACGTAATACAGGTTGAGGTTTAGAAACAGCGTCTCATCGAATAACAGGGACCGAAGTGCAAGATCATAGTTATTACTGAATTCTGGATCGAATTGCACTTCGGATATATCTCTGGGGTCGATACTAGTTCCGCCAGGGCGATAGGCCTGCTGATAAGTCGCGTTCAAGCTCACACGGTCATTAACATTGTAAGTCACGCCAAGTTTGGGCAGCCAGGCCGATTCGCTGCCGGACCCTTGGAAGCGATTCTCGCTATCGGGGAGAAAGGGTGAATCTGGTTCCACTTCTGTGACGTCAAAGTTGATGTAGTCGCGCTCCTCGTACTCGTAGCGCCCACCCAGTGCTACGCTTAGTTGAGCACTGAAGTCGTATTCGAGTTGACCGAAGGCCGCGATATTCTCGTAGCTTCTCTCGTAGCCATCGTTGCGGATAAACTGGGAGCCAGGAAGGCTGCCGAAGATGGTGCGTTCGTAATGTTCCTCAACGTCGGCATAGTAAGCTCCTACGACTCCGCGACTGCGCCCGCCGGCGTCGTATATGACCTTGAACTCCTGGGAGTAGGTAGAGTCATCACCATCGGCTGGTACAGCCGATCCAGTACCACCTAGCGTTGCTGGAACCGGTCTGTCGGTGACTTCAAGGTCGCTAAACGCAGTGGCAGAAGTGAGGGTAATCGCGTTCGACGCTTGATATGTCATGACCAGTGAGCCGGTATGAAGATCGCCCTCACTCTCATTAATTATTTCCGTAGTGTTCGCATCAAAGAAGTCGGGTCCATTGACCACGCTGCTAGCGCGCTTGGTTTTGGCGTACGTATAGGCCAACATGGCATCGAACGTGGTGTAGGGTGTCCACAGAAGTTTCGCGCGCACAAAATCCCGATCATTGATGCCTGGGTTATCCACTTGCCGACCATCAAAATTAAAGGTGGTGTAGCCATCGTCTTTTACGGTTTCGGCGGCCAGTCTAAATGCAAGGCTGTCTTCCACCAGCGGCCCGCCTACGGCCACTGAAGCCTGTTCTTGGTTTTCATCCGATGCCAAGAGGCGTGTACTAAGGCGCCACTGCTGATCGGGATCGTTGGTGTTAACAATCACTGCACCCGCCAGCCCCGCACGACCCTGGGTTGCGGTTTGCGGCCCGCGAAACACCTCTACTTGCTGCACGTCCCAAGTGCTGAGGGCACCGTTGGCCACTGCCGCTTGCGTCTGGACAGCACCATCGATGTAAATTGCGCTGGTGGGTGCAACAGGATCAAACGTGCCGTTACCCAGCCCCTGCTGAGGAATGCCCCGGATTGAAAGGCCGAATCCATCAGGCGTGATAGTAACATTGGGTACCCACTGCATCGCCTGTTCCAGATCAAGAATGACGTTGTTGCGCAGCGCCTGCTCAGTCAGTACGACAACGCTGGCGTAAGTGTCTTGCAGATCGCGATTAATCTTTTCACCGGTGACCGTGACAAACTCCATGGGCCGTCGAGGTGTCGTCGCACCCTCGGTCAGACTGCTCGATGATTGATCGGGGTTTACGCCTTTTTCAATGACAAAGGTACCTGCCGAGGCTTCGCGCGCAATCAACTCACTCCCTGTTAGTACACCAGAAAGCGCTTGTATTACGGTCATATTGCCAGCGGTCGCTGCCGCTTCTTTGCCTTCAACGAGGCTATTGGGTGCAACAATATTCACCTGATAGGCTTCTGCGAGGGCCATCAGAACTTCATCCATGGGTCCTGAGGAAGTATTAAAGTCTCGAACTGCGGATGCGGGTATAGGTGTTTGCGCGTTCGCTCCTGCTATCACTATGCAGAGCAGCAACAAGACGCTGAACAGTTGGTAAACCGTCGAGCGCTTTCCAAAGCAGCGATACTTAGTCAATGTTGTGTCTCTCGCAATACTTAACTGGTAACGGGTTTCCTTTAGAGACCCCTAAGCAGGAATAGATGACACCCCATAGATGAAAAATTTTGGATGAAACCGAAGATTACGGGCCAGGCTTGCCACGAATCACGACACGAAGGGGGTCGCTCAAGTCCACCGTGACAGGAAAGAGTGCCGGCAAGGTGGCGAGTAAGCTGTCGATATCCTTGCTATCAAAAGAAGCCGTCACCGTATCGCTCATTGTATCCAGGATGACATTCTCCAACACAACGGGACGGCCGGAGTAGCGATTGGCATCATCGATCAATTCTCTGAAAGTGCCGTTTTTATAGACCAGGCGATCATGACGCCACGCGGCTATTGACGCTGACGCAATCGGCTCGGGATGTGATAACCCGCCGTCCATGGCTAGCACTCGCTGTCCGGCGCGTAGTTCTATGCGTTGGGTGCTGCTAATACCTGCGGCGTCTGGCAAGCCGCGCTGCGCCACCAGCACTCGTCCTTCTGCTACTGCCACGCGCGATACGCCGCCACTGTCGCGTACCTCGAACAGTGTACCAACAACGGTCACCGTTAATGTGTCATTGACAACGACAAAGGGTCGGGCATCGTGGCCAACTACGTTAAATAGCGCTTCGCCATGATCGAGATCAGCTTGCCGTCGCTCCGCCTCCATGCGTAGAGTGACGCGGCTATCGGGACCCAGCGTCAGATGACTGCCATCAGCAAGGATGAACTGGCGAATCTCGCGGGTCTCGGTCGTATATGTTCTCGTTGCTGAAGTTGGATTGGTTGTGAAAAGAGATAGCGCCCACCATCCGACAAAAACCAGCAGGCAGGCCGCCAGGGCAAACCGGGCCTTGGCTGAGGCATACGTATGGTGTGATCCCATCTTTTTATCAGGCTGCGCAACGGGGGTAGTTTCCGATGTTATTTCGTGCTCCGATATGTGTTCTTCAAGCGAGCCGAGCGCCTCCCACACTGTCACCGCGCGAGAATAGGCCACCGTATGATCGGGGTGAGCGCTCAACCATTGCTCGAACGCCTGCTGCCATTCATCAGCGGCTTCTGGCTCAGCTAATCGAACGCGCCATAGATGGGCTTGTTCATGCAACGCATCATCCCGTTGTCGATCAGATGGTTTCAAGATGATGATCCATCCTCGCTGTCAGTAAGTAAGGCATCCAGATCCGCGGCAGCCTTTGCGATATGCTTTACAGCAGCACTACGGCTGAGATTCAGCTGTCGGGCAACTTCCGCCACGCTGAGGCCCTTGAGCCTGTGCATGATAAATGCTGTGCGTCGTTGCTGCGGCATACTGCGTAAGCCTTCATTTATAGAGACGAGTTGTTGCTTTGCTAGTAAGACCCTTGAAGGGGATAAATCGTCACCTTGGATTGCGAAATAAAGCTGTTCTACCTCGAATTGGTAGCGCGTTTGGGTCTGGAGTGCCCGTTTGTCTTTGAGCAAGAGGTTGCGCGCCGTTTGCCATAGGTAAGCCTTGAGATTTTGGATATCTTTGGCGTTTGTCCGTTCAAGCAAATTCTGAAAGGCACGGTGCACCACGTCTTCGGGCTCCGGCGGGCCATTGCCAAACTGGGCGCGTAATGACCGAGCCAAGGTTTGTGCGTGCTTTCGATAGAGTTCGTCGATCTTAGCAACTGATGCATCTTTGCCAACCTGGGCACCTCCAAGAGTCGATTCCGCCTCAGTTGTTGCACGGTATTCAACGACCTCATCATAAGGGGTCTCTTGCGAACTCATAAATAAAACGGGCGGGGACGGTACCGCTATCGAGATGGTCAGGATCGCTTAGGTTAACGCAAATCATTACCATTTGCATTGGTGACGTCGCGCCAAGCGCCTCGATTTCCTTTGCCGCTTTGAACTAAAGGCGATAGCGCAAGCCGATCCAGCCACCACGGGGTGCACCCACGCCGAGAAACAGAGGGCGGTCATCTGCTAGGTCCGGTAAGACCTCATCCGGATCTTCACCCAACAACCCGAAGTTTTCGTAGTTTTCGTCGAACACATTGGTGACTCTGCCAAACAGCTGCAGCTGCTGCGTAATCCAATAGCTGGCTCGCAGATTCACGACGGTGAAGCTGTCCACGGTGTCTAGATCATTACTCTCGTCGCCGCGCAGCACTTGGTTCGAGTTGTAAATCATCTCCAGGCCAGCGCTCAAGCCTGGCACGAATTCGAAATCGCCGCCCAACTTCACCATATGTTCGGGCAGGCCAGGTATTCGATCGCCATTCTCAACTGCCAGTTCGCCGTCCTCGTTTGCGTTTGGGTGATTGGGGCTGAGTACCATGAAGTTGTCTTCAAAGGTCGCTTCTAGATAGGAGTAGGATACGTACCAGTCGAGGCTGCCGCTGCGCCACTGAACGGCGGATTCAAAGCCCATACGGCGCGTTTTATCCACGTTGGCGAATAGACCAGTTGAGCGGCCGGTAGTCTGAAAGATAATGTCGTCATTGTTAGTGGAGTGAAACACACCGATCTGGTAAGTGATGTTTTCATAGCGCCCCCTCAGGCCCGCCTCATAGCTCCGGGTGACCACATCGTCTAGGGGAGGGTCTGCCAGGAAGGCGTTGGGTAGGCGACACTCGAAGTCGATATCGTCAGGGTCTTCGCCATCCGCTATGGCGAATTCTCTAGCCAATTCGAAGACACCTTCGTTGCAGGCCAGTTCCAGCGGGGTAGGTACCCGATTCGCTTCGCCGTATGAGCCGTAAGCCGTCAAATCGTCTGTAAAGGCGTAGGTCAAACCCGCTGCGGGATTGAAGCGTGAAAAGTTGTGGTCACCGTTTAGTTCCGGGCTCTCTCCCGACCTATCGCGCAATGTGATATCGGTATCGTTGTACCGTCCTGATAGTGTGATTGATAAACGGTCAGTGAGAGCGAGAGTATCGGTAAAATATGCGCTCATGGTTTCCGTTTGCGTATCGATATCGGTCTCAGCCTCTTCGTAAAAAGTCCCCACCCCGAGGCCTTCTGTGCTACGCGTGCGGGGATCCAGATCCGCGAGTTCCAGCGAGGCTGCAAAGTCAGATTTACCGTCGATATAGCCGAATCCAACGATTAACAGGTTGTCTCGCGAAAACAGGTCTTGATCGAAGCTCAGTTGGGCGTTGACGCCTTCCGATGTCTGCTTGCGTCTGCTGCGGTTGTTAATCGCTTCGTCGCTAATGATGCCGGTGCCGGTTAATTCGTCTGAGACATCCTCCAACTCGAAATCTTCCGGATCTAATCCGGCAAGCTCGGCCTGTGCTTCGATCAGTCCTTCTAAGTCTGCGAAATTCGTTACACTAGGGTCTTCGCCATCGCAGATCGCGTCCAGATCAATACCCAATAGATCATCCAGAGCGTCTTCTGTGTCGTCGGCTTCTTCGAACAACGATTCTGCGCCGCCGGCGTATTCACAGGCTTCAAACTCAGAACCATCGCCGTTAAATGACTCTGTCTTATTACGACGTCTGAACACATTGCCGGATAAGCGCACCTCATTGAACAGTTGATGACTCAACTCCAGGTTGAACATATTGAGTTTATTTTCTGTGATATCCGGAGCGGTAAAAATGGCGTTACGATCCTCTCCCAGTAAGCCGATTGGTAGGGCGCCGTTGCCGATCAGCTTACTGTCGGCATATTGGTAGGAAAGGTCGACCGCCGTTTGATCATCGCGCCGCCAGCTCAGCGTGGCGTAGTAATTGTCGGCATCTGAGTCGGATAAGTCCCGCCAACCATCTTCTTCGAAATAACTGTAATTCAGGTAATAGCCCCACTCGTCGCCATTGCTTAGCGCGCGGTTACCGCCGCTTTGCGCATTCACCACAACACGGTCCCAGGAGCCACTATAGGCTTCGATTTCGGTATCGTCGTAGTTGAAACCGTTCTTCATGGAGACGACAAGTGCGCCGCCCAGTGAATTGAGGCCGAACACGGGATTGGTGCCACCGATTAAATCCATGTTGTGAATCGCTGACTCGGGTACCAGATCCCAGTTCACCGCGTCGCCTAGCGGCTCGTTGATTCGAACGCCATCCTGGTACACCGCCAGCCCCTGCGGCAGACCGAGCAGTGGTGAAACAGTAAATCCGCGATACTGTACATCCGGTTGCAGAGGATTATTCTGTGCGGAATTGACGCTGACGCTGGTGAGTTTGTTGCTCATGAATTCGCTGAGGTCCAAGGTTTGGCTGCGCTCAAGATCTTCAGCGTTGGCCCGCTGCAGGGCATACGGTAGCTGATCCAGTGTTTGCGCGGTGGCAGAACCTATCCTGATGCCAAATACCGTGACCTCTTCCAGTGTCGCTTTCTCCCCATTCGCGAGTACCGCGCAAGGCTGATACGCAAGCCAGCCGGCGAGTAGTACCGCACTGGTTATACGCTGATCAGAAAACTTGAAAGAACGAGTATTGGATCGTGCACGGTTTGCTATAACGGTGCGTGCATACGACATAGTTACCTCTTAGATTTTAGTATTATTTTGTTGCCCGTAGCGGGTGAATGCACGGCTCACGTCCGTCATTTGGGTATCATTCAATAGCGTGGGGCCGCCAATCGCCAGTGTTCCCCAGTAGCAATGTGCCATAGATTCAACCAGTTCTGCCAGCGCCAACGCGCTACTCAAATCCTTGCCGGTTGCCAGTTGACCGTGGTTCTCAAGCAAACAGGCTGCGGCATTTTCCAGCGCTTTGCGATTGGCTCGCGCCAAGGCTTCGCTGCCGAATCTGGCGTAAGCCGCTAGCGGAATGCCTTTCTCGCTGACTGCTGCCACCATATAGTGCATAGGCGGTATGGCTTGGCGAGCACAGGCTAAAATCGTCGCGTAGGGAGAATGGCAATGCACTACCGCCTGAACATCAAGCTTTGCCTGATAAACATCGGCATGCAGCCGCCATTCACTGGAGGGCAGCAACTGCCCCTCATCGACTTCGCCGCCTAATGCCATGTGCACAATGCTGTTAATCTCGGCATCTGCGGGAGCAACACCTGTAGGCGTAATGAGCATACCGGCATCGGTCCGCACGGAGACGTTTCCCGCCGCCCCTTTGTTCAAACCTTTGACAGACAGCGCTTGCAGCGTTGCCAGCACTGCAGATCGGGCAGCCGGAGTATTCTGATAGCCATTCATTGCGTTTCGGCCCCGCCTGTTTTAGCCACGGCTGGGCGAAATGAGGGGGCTGAATGTATTCACACTGTCGCGTTCATGTCTGCGTCACGGTTTCCGCTGCGGTGTCGTCCTCATCTTGGGCTTGCGCACCCATATCGACCCACTCCATGAAGAGCTGATAACCCACGGCTAGAAAGACCGCACCAATAAAGAGTCCGACTATACCGCCGGTGACCATACCGCCCAGAGCACCAAGCAGGATGACCGGCATCGGTGCGTCGACGCCGCGCCCAAGCAGTAGCGGTTTTAGCACGTTGTCTGCCAGACCACCGACAAACAAATAAATCGTATACAGAATGTTCATGGTGGTGGATGCATCACCAGAGGTCCACAAATAGGCGATGACGGGGATAGTCACCAGCAGTGCAGGTGCCTGCACGATACCCACCACCATTACCACCAGGGCAAGCACACCGGCGGCTGGAATACCCGCCCAAAGAAATCCAACGCCTAAAATGAGCGCTTGAATAAACGCTACACCGATGACGCCGGTAGCCACGGAGCGTACGGTAGCGGTGGTCAGGAACTGTATCTTGGGGCCCCGTTCAGTTCCGACAAAACGAGAAAAGATGCGTTGCATAGCGCCGGAACCGGACTCGCCATAGGCCATAATGATGCCCGCCACTACCAGCGAGGCCAGAAACAGCAGCATGGACCCGGCGGTATTGGCAGCGGCAGCTAGACCCCGCTGCGCGAGATTGGTCAGCCCTTCTTTGTTGTCCATCACAAACTGGGGCAGGTTGGCGGCCGCGGCGCTCCAGGCGGTGTACAGGCGCTCACCTATCACTGGCCAGTCGGTGACGCTGTCCTTTGGCTGTGGAACGGTCAGGGTGCCGGCTTCAAACGCCGCATAGTTCTCATTGATTTCCTGAGCGAAGGAGATGCCCAGCATAACGGTCGGTGCACCGATAAGCAGCAAGCCTGCGATAACAATGACCGTGGCGGCTCTTCCTGACCGTCCGCCCATTCTTGCCGCGAGAGATTTGTTCAAAGGGTACAGCGCAATGGCTAGCACAATGGACCACAGCGCGAGATTGACAAAAGGATGTATCACTCTTGCGCACATGACAACGAGAAAAATGATTGCGCCCAACCTTAATGCGGCATCGATCTGGACGCTGGGTAAGAGTTTTTTCAGTGAGTTATTGTTTTCCTGCATGGCAACACCTCCCGTTTGGTGTGCGGCAAGTGTGAACGAGAACGACGGATGATGCCAGCCGGAGCGGATAACTGGGCTGCCTGGTAGGCAATGGCCCGGGTTCGGCATATTGGCGGTGGTTTGCGGGGACCTGTGCGGCCGCCAGCACGCAGTCGGGCCGCATTCTACCCGAAGTCTGATCTGCCGTGGGCGGCTCGAACCATTGACCAGTGATTCATGCCAATGCGCCCGGTCACTGGCGCGCTAAAGAATCATAAGTAGCACGGCTAAAGTCATCAAATAATCGATTTCAAAAAATTAAATAAGAGAATAAAAACATATATTTATATATTTTATATGAAGTAATTTATAATATCCTGGTTAGGCATTGCACAGCAGGCAAGTATTTGGTCGCAACGACCTACTATTGAAAAATGCGGTGAAGCGCGATGGCTATTGATCGCCAGCCAATGATTCCGATATCGATTACTCTCCATCGGTACCTTGTTTCGCGCACTATCTTCCTGATGATTGATCAATTCAGAGTCTGCCTATGACGAGAAGGTCAACAGGTGCTCCCGGCCCATCAATGTTATGGTCGCGCAGTGGTCAAAAGCTGGAGATCAAAAATTTCAGGTGCAGCTGGGACACTGTACTGGACAGCATCACCATATAGCGTGGCGGACGGTTAGGGACTACGCTTACAGTTGACTCTGCTCTTCCCCAGGTAAGGGTTGCTGCGCAACAGGAGCAGCGGGATGCTATCGCTGTCGCATGCGAACGTGTGGATTCAACAATGATAAGGAAGAAGAAAGATGAGTGATTTTGATGGAAAAGTGGTCCTGGTGACCGGCGCCGCAAGCGGTATCGGGCGCGCGACGGTAAAGGCCTTTGCAGCAGAAGGAGCGAAGGTCGCCGCCGCGGATATCAACCCTCAGGGGCTAGCAGAAACCGTAAAGCTTGCCGGTGATGGCGTTATTGCAGTGGAAGTCGACGTCAGCGACCCCGACTCCTGTCAGGGCATGGTCGAGAAGTGCGT
>JBCDFM010000111.1:0-11826 GCA_039178015.1 Pseudomonadota bacterium | reverse complement strand
CATAACCCTTGAGAAAAACGATCTCTCCATCCTGTACAACGCCAAAGGATGCGCCGGTGATAGTACCGTCGCGGAGCTCCTGCTCAAAGTACTCGTCGGCCCATGCTCGAACAGTATCTTCACTAAATATTAGTTTCGCCTGGCTTAGAGGCGCATACCCCAACAGTAAAAGAATGACAGAATAAACAATGCGCATTATGTGCCGCTTAGAGTTAAATCTTTATGCAAAGGTATTTTACTTGACTCAGGTGGCTTTCGCTAGCGACTGTTGGATGAGTTGTTAGATTCCGCTGTTGAGGAGTATCAAGGCGGGTGATCTGCGCCGGTTCTTCCCTAAGCTTTGCAAGTAAGGCAATGAGAAGCCTTTGGCGTGTGAGCATATGATAAGCGCTTTGGATTGAACTTGGATTGGATGTCACGATATCATTTCGGGGAGGCGAGTTGCTCTCTGTGCAGTGATACATTATATCGATGTTAGGGTATGTGGGTGCCATCCCGTCCGGCAAATAAAGTAGGGAATCCAAAATCATGTCGAAAAGTGTTCGCAAACAAGCGCAGGAAGAGGAATCTTATTTCGATCTCATCGATGTCCTGATTGATGACTGGCATAGAGAGCGACCAGACCTAGATCCGGATGCTATGAACGTGGTTGGCCGTATTTTCCGTGTCAGTCGCCAGCTGAATGACAGAATGCATGAAATCTTGCAGCCCCACGGACTGCTATATTCCGAGTTTGATGTACTCGCGACTTTGCGCCGTTCGGGGGCCCCGTATGAACTGACACCGACGCAGCTTCAGGACGCAGTAGTATTGACGTCCGGGGCAATGACAGCACTGCTAGACAGGCTCACATCTCGCAAGCTGATCAAGCGTAATCGTAACGCGGAAGACAGGCGTTCTACTACAGCGCAACTCACCGCCAAAGGCCTCAATCTGGCCAACAAGCTCATCGGGCTTCGATTCGAAGAGGCAGCGCTAGTCTGTAAAGGGCTTAACAGGTCAGATCGAAACGACCTGGCGCGCATATTGAGAGCTATGGAGCACACGCTGCACTCAGTTTGAGTGCTGAATCCTGCATCAAGCGGCGCGCACGCCAGCTTATGGCGCCTGCATTGCGCACCTAGCTGATGAGTGTGAAAAGGCCAACGCCAATAAATGTACCAATGACATAGCCCAGAATACCCGTCATCACCCCTGGTACAAGGAGGGAGCGCCAGCCAAAAAGTCCGGCGATCGCGGCGGCAACCGGTGGCCCGAGGATACAGGCAACCGATGCCACAAGTAGCTCCGCATAGTTGAGCTTGAGGAATCTGCCCGCCAGGTACAAGAACAAGAAGTGACCGAAGAAGATGAACAGGATCAAGCCGACCATGCTCGGAGAGCCATTAAGCAGGTTTGGGAGGCTCACATCGACGCCAATGGCGATGAAAAAAAAGTACATCAGCATCATCGCGATCAGCTCTTCACCCGATAGGCGAGAGAAAAAATCTCGAAATAGGGTGGCGAGCAAAACGCTCAACACTGTGACGAATAGAATCGAGTAACTCCCGTAGCCCATCACCGTGGCGAGCGTACTAGATATCACGCAAATCCCGGCACCTATCGCTAATGCAGCGAAGATGTCACCCAGTTCCGGGCGACGCGCCTGCGCCTCTGCTTCAATATGCTCACGGCTGGACTGTTCGAGTTCAGCCGCACGCCAGGGGAAGTAGTTCTGCAATCCTTGACGTTTTACGAAGTAGATCATCGCTACCAGTAGCAATGTACCCATAATGTTATCCACTGCCAGGGCAGCCGCAAGCTGTGTGCTATCCGTAAATCCGATAGCTTCTGCCGTCGCGGCAAAGTTGAGAGACCCTCCTGTATATGTTGCCGCGAAGACCGCCGCTATCTCGGCTTCCAGGGGGCCAGCGTCAAGCAGCATGGCGCCCACATAGGCGCCGCCTGTCGCCCCAATCACGCCGAGCGCGAATGCGGCAAGTATACGGCCGCTTTCTCTATAGATGCCTACCAAATCCGCTTTTAAGAGAAACAGTGCAATGGCGAGCGGCACACCATAAGACCAGATGTTGTCATATAGTGGGGCACTGCTGGGCAGCACACCAAACTGCGAGAGGGCAGCAGCGACGAAGACCGCAACCACTACGCCTGACAGGCTGCGGCCGATCTTGGTCTTCTCCACCCATATGGCAAGGTAGGCAACGCCTGCCATTAAACCTAGCAGAGCGATGGGTTTGTCTGAATCCATCATTAGCTTATGCCCAGCCCAGTTCGCAGGGTATACCTTTATCCCCAGAGTGAACGCGAGGGTAGGCTAACAATGCCTCCTTCTTCGTAGACAAGGGGGTGTTCGCAGTCGCTGCTAAGCAGCAATGGACCATCGATATCGACGAAATTGCACATCTGCCCGATCACCGACGAGGGTGCCATGGCAAGCGAGGAGCCGCCCATATTGCCGACCATGAGACCCATGCCTCGATCTCGCGTCATGCGCGCCAATTTCAACGCCTCAGTTAGTCCGCCGGTCTTATCTAGCTTAATATTGATAAGATCATATCGTTGCGCCGCGATAGTAAAGTCACCGCTGTGAAGGCAGGACTCGTCTGCGCCTACCGGCACTGGTGACGTGTAACTAGCAAGGCTCTCGTCGCCGCCCCGAGCGAGCGGCTGTTCCAACATGGCAACGCCTAAACGCTTCATCCTGGGAGCGTACTCTTTGAGTTCTTCAAAAGACCAGCCCTGGTTCACATCGACAATAATTGCTGCATCGGGTCTAGCCTCGCGTACCGCTTCAACACGCTCTATCGGGCGATCGCCACTGAGTTTCAGTTTCAGTGATGGGTACTTCGTTGCAGCACTTGCTTGCTGTGCCATTATCTCGGGTTCATTAATGCCAAGGGTATAAACCGTGGTAAGAGGCGCTGGTTGTATGTCGAGAAGTGACCATATGGAAAGGCCTTCCTCTTTCGTCCGTAAATCCCAGTAAGCACAGTCAAGCGCGTTTCTAGCCCCGCCAGGTGGCAGTAGCTCCTGGATGTCATCCAACGCGCGAATATGCGGAAGATCCGAGCTGACGCCGTCTAATTGTTTCAGGATTGACGTGGCATCATCGCCGAGGTAGTAAACCCCCTGGCCTTCCCCGTGCCCGGTAAAATCATCACGAGTTAGGGTAACGCGGACTGTACTGGACACTTCAAATACGTATCCGGTAATAGCAAACGGCTGCTGGTAACGGTAATCGACTTGCTCAAAACGGGCTGTGAGTTCGCCTCGGTCGATCTTTGGGTCCACGGAATTCACTCCTTACCGTTGTCCTATCTCCTGCAGACGGTGGCGAATATGGCTGCCGCCTTAGATAAGCATTTGCATTCATGGTCTGAGTCGTCTAACTGAGGCGAGCATGAACGTATTAAAAACTTAACGTGTACTATCTTTACGTTAAGCTATAAAGCAAATTTTCGCAACTGGTTTTATCTATTATGGTATTGCGTAGAAATGACATATGCGCAGCGTCTTCATAATGGGAAGGAACTGAGTCCTAGCGTGTTTGGACAGATGGCTAGAGTTAATCTGCAGTGTGGTGGCCGATGTTTAGAGCGCAGTTATAAAGAAGCTGTGAACGGTCTACAGGAGCCTTGGAATGGCAAATTGCCGGAAATTATGCTGCGTACTGAGCAATTCCGTGAAACCTAAGTTTCAGCCTAGCGGCGATTTTTAAACAAGCGGGTGGTGTTGCTCTATCGTCATGGATGTAATGTTAGTTTGTAACAACAAATGTTCAGGTCTTGCGGCCCACCTAGTGAATGGTTTGCAGTAGAGGAAATGAAACTGTCTTGTTAAAGCTAACATATTAAGTATCTTGACATCGTTTTACTAACTATCTAAGGTTGAGTATCTGCACTTCCGGCCTCTAGGGAATCGCAAGGAGCCCGAGATAAGATGAAGAAATCGGGCACTCTCGAGCCGGCCTGTTCTCCACTGGCCTTGCCCTTTTGGATTGTTTGCTTCCTGGTCGCCTTAGTGCCTAACGCCGGATCACAGCCGCAGGCTGAAGCATTTGATTTGAACATGCCTGCTCAAGCACTTGGTGAGTCGCTTATGGACCTGAGTCGTGAGACAGGCTTAGCTATTGTGGCTCCCAGCAGCCTGCTAGAAGCTCTGAATGCGCCGGCCCTGGAAGGGCAATACACGCTCGAAGATGCGCTCGACGCGTTGCTTCTGGGTTCCGGGCTGGTGGCAATCGAAGAATCTGACGGTACCTACGTTGTTCGCCGTGGCCCATCCTCAGCGGCCCCTGGGGTTGCGAAAACGCCTGCCACGCCAGCCAGTGTAGAAGAGATCCTGATCTACGGCACTAAACAGGCGATCGGGCTCCAGGATAGTGTTGAATCCGTAGCGGTCTTCACAGCAGAAAGGTTCGATCGAGAAAACCTGTTCAACACTAGCAGTGCGGTGAGCCGTACGCCGAACGTGTCGGTGATCGGCGAAGACCTCGGTAACATGGCAATTCGCGGCATTAACCGCCAGGGCATAGCGGGCACGGGTTTAGCCATTAACGTCTTTCAGGATGGCGTGCCGCTGACGCGCCGCGCTTTGCGATTCGGCGCGTCTAGCGCTTGGGATATTGAACAGCTCGAAGTCCTTCGCGGTTCACAGTCAACTGTACAGGGTCGCAATTCAATTGCCGGGGCGGTTGTCACGCAGTCCAAAAAGCCCGCCTTCGAGGGGGAAGGCGCCGCGCGAGCGCGCATCGCGGAATTTGGCACCACGCACCTGGCCGGTGCGATCTCAGGCCCGATTGTTGAGGATCAGCTCGCCTTTCGTCTGAGCGTCGACTCCCAGGAAACCGACGGCTATATTGACGATGGGCTATCAGATGAGCCGTTTGATTTTAACGAAACCCTGACGATTCGTGGGCGTCTGTTGCTTGAGCCTGACGCGCTTAGCGAGCTAAGCGCTTTGGTGACCGTGGAATACAATGATTTGCGTGCCGGTGGGAGTCAAAGTGTCTTTTCACTGCCCGGCGACCTGGATTTTGATCCGACGGCACGCGAAACCTTCTTTATAAATGATGCGGTCGAGACAGGCGAATGGTACAGGACCATCGCCGATATCAATTACGACTTCAGCGATAGCTTCACGCTCTATCTATTAGGCTCCTATGAAGATGCGTTCAACAGAGGCGACAGAACGCGGCGGGAACCGGACCAACCCGTCCGGTCACGGGGAATCAACCAAACGCAAGCTGATACCTACCAGGCTGAGGTGCGACTGGAGTTTGATTTTGGCGCGCTCACGGGTTTTATCGGCGGATACTATTTCAAAAGCGATAGCGAGACTCCAGATGAGACCCTGTTCTTCATCAGCGACCTTGTTCCCTTAAATGTCAGTCCACCGGACAGCTTTTATCGGGCCAGGACGCTAAATCTCAACGAGGTAGAAAATCATGCCTTCTTCACGTCACTACGGTATGAGCCGAGTGATAAGTGGACCCTGGATTTCTCACTGCGCTACGATCAGGAACAGAACACCTTTGAGCGCACTGAGTCAGATGTTGTTACGGTTCCTGAAGACTGCGAACTCGCTCCTCCGGGTAGTACATCGGGCTCGCCAACTGGCGACTCGAACACAGTCCCCTGTTCGCTCGGAGAATCGGCGGTTTTGCCAGTAACGCCGCCCCGACAGTCGGACGATTTCGGCGCGCTGCTCCCCAGCGGTTCTGTCACCTACCACATTACGGCGGACGTTTCGGTCTTTGCCAGCTATCGGCGTGGCTACCGGGCCGGTGGCACATTTCTAAGCCCATCGTTTACCGGTCCCGGTTTTTTTGAGGTGGTCAGCTACGACCCTGAATTTCTGGATACCTTCGAGGCGGGTTGGCGCAGCCAGTGGCTGCAGCGACGACTTACTATTAACGGCAATCTTTTTTACAGTGAATACAAGGACCAACAGGTTTCATTCACGGACGACCTGGGCATTCGAGTCGTCGATAATGCAGGCGCAACGTCGCTGTATGGTTTGGAATTGTCCGCCAGCTTTGCAGCCACGCCGGAGTTTTCGATTACGGCCGGCCTCGGCCTGCTTGAATCTCGTGTCGACGACTATGTTTTTCAACCAGATGATCCTGGCACACCTGAGAACGAATTGCTCGATCTGGCCGGGAACGAGCTGGGTCGCTCTCCAAAACGGTCCTTGGATCTCGGCGCCTATTATGACTCCCAAAACGGCTTCTTCGCCGGGGCCAGCCTGAGTTATCAGTCCTCTTATTACGCCGATATTTTTAATCTCGACGAGAGTGATCTGGGCAGCGGCCTCACCGAAAAAGTCGATGCAGCAGCCATTGTGAACGCCCAGGTGGGCTTCAGCTTTCCAAATGCAATCACCATTACCGCGTATGTCAACAATCTGTTGGATGAGGACTCACCTGAGAGCATTAATATCGGTGCAGCCGATGCGGCGCTCGGACTTGATGATCTGAGCGACAATGTTTTCAGTTACACCATTAGGCAACCACGAACGTTTGGGGTAACTGTGGACGCGAGATTTTAGCCATGATCCGATACAGTGTCGCGCGACTGGCTATCATAGCTTTCAGTCTTTTGGCCTCAGCGCGTGTGCTTGCTGATATAGATCGCATTGAAGAGTTAAGAACTCTCATCAACGACACACTGATTGGGAGCGACATACCCTCAATAGCAGTGGCGGTGGCGCAAGATGGGCAGATTCTCTGGGAAGAGGGCTTCGGTTTGGCCGACATCGAGAATCAATTACTAGCCGATGAGCACACTAGCTATTCGCTTGCATCGATATCCAAGGTCTTCACCGGCGTTGCGCTGATGACCCTAGTGGAGGAGGGCAAGGTCGCCCTGGAAGATCCGGTCAACCAGCATCTGGGGCCCACCAAGCTGACAGCCCATATCGGCGATGTCGATGATGCAACGCTCAGACGAGTCGCCAACCACACGGCAGGCTTGCCGATCTACTACCAGTTCTTCTATGAGGATGAGGATCGTCAGCGCCCCTCTATGGAAGAGAGTATTGCCCGCTACGGGCGTATTGTGGCGAAACCAGGGGAGACCTATCAGTACGCGAATTTTGGCTACGGTATTCTCGAGTACGTCATCGAGAGGAGCACCGATCAAAACTTCGCCGACTACCTGCAGCAGGCCATTTTTATACCTTTGGGTATGCAGGATAGCTTCATGCCGGTTAGCGGGAACTTTAAGAGCAAAGTCGCAAAGCGCTACTCACACGATGACTACGTGATTCCATTTTACGATTTCGACCATCGCGGCGGCTCGGCTGTCTATTCGAGTGCCCATGACCTGGTTCGCTTTGGTATGTTCCTGTTAGCGGCAAAGAGCGTTGACGGAGGCACTGACGTCCTTTCTCAAGCGTCGCTGGACCAAATGTTTGAGATGACTTCCGGAACCGACGAAACTCCGAATCGCTATGGTATTGGCGTGAGTCGATTCCTTGAACTGGAAAAGGCCATGGAGGGCATTGAGGCCTTCGGTCATAGCGGTGGCATGGGGGGTGTTGCCACCAGCCTGGTATTGCTGCCGCAGCAGAAGGTGTCCATAGCAGTTCTGATAAACAAGAGCGGTCCGGGCATTTCTCGGGTAAAAACGGATCTACTGCTAGAGGTTATTGACCGTGTATTACCGGATACCGTCAAGCCGGCCAGCAGCCCCGCAATAACGGATCTGACACTGAAATTTATCGAGCGTGTGTTACCAGACGTCCTTAAGCCAACTCGCAGCCTTGCATTAGACGAAAGGTTTGCCGGCACCTGGACTGGCCACGTGGACACTTATGCCGGTCAAATTCCGCTTCGTCTGTATCTGAGCGATAGCAAAACTCACTCTGGCAGCATTGGCGACCACCCCATCGGGGGTGTGACAGTTGCGCAGGGCGATGACGACTTCTACTACTTCACCCTGGATAGCGGTGCCATCGACACGCCTGACGCAAAGCGCTACCCGCATACGGTCAAACTCAAATTGAAACTGCGAGAAAGCGGCGCCCTGAACGGCTATGCAACGGCATCTTCTCGCAAGATGCAGGGTCGCATAGGCAATGCGCAGTCTTACTGGGCTGAGCTACAGAAAATCGTCACGCGGGGTTCAGAAACTGAGGCAGGGAACGAGGTCAGGTCTGAATAGCACTTACCTCAGCGATAAGCTGGTTGCCAAGTTTGGCGGAGTGCCTTAATATCTTTATATTAAGATAATATCCGAGGTTCGTGGCCGTGCTGACAGATCCAATGGCTCTCGCCATTGCACTGATTGCAATAGCAGTAGCCATCTACGCGATCTCTCTGATTCCAATCTTGCAGGGGTTCTTCACCTATTTTCCGCCGGTGGTGTGGATGTACTTTGTACCGATGGCACTATCTACGTGGGGTGTGCTCCCCGCGGAGCACCCGCTGTATTCAACCCTGGCAAAGTACGCGCTGCCGATGGCCCTGATACTTCTCACCCTCAGCACCGACGTGAAGGCTATTGCTTCCATTGGGCTGCCAGGTTTGCTTGCGCTGCTGGCCGGGTCACTCGGTGTTGTGTTGGGCTCCGTGGTCGCCTTCCTGATGTTGTCGGGCTGGCTTCCGGAGGATGTCTGGCAGGGCTTCGTTATGCTCAGCGCCAGCTGGATTGGCGGTTCGGCCAATTTGGTGGCCATGCAGCAGAGTCTGGAAGTCGACCCCTCGTTAGTTGGCCCGGTGGTCGTCGTCGATACGGTGGTGGGGTATTCATGGCTGGGCCTGCTGATTGTGCTGAGTGCGCAACAGCGCGGTATTAACAAGCTGCTTAAGGCCGACCTGACCTCTCTCGATCAGGTCGAGGCGCAGCTCATTGAGAGCAGCAAGGATGCTAGCCTTGTCAGTGTTCGCTCCATTTCCATTATGGTTGGAGCCTCTCTGGTGGCCGCTTTTCTCGCGCGCGCATTCGCCGAGTCGTTGCCGGAGCTGGGCTCGCCAAGAATCATCACGGCGACGACCTGGACGATCCTGGTCTCCGTAAGCGGCGGCCTACTGCTATCCATAACCCGCTTGGGCGCAGCTGCGCGACGGCACCAGGCCCCGGAGTATGCCTATGCGGCGCTCTTCCTGCTACTGGTTACCGTCGGCGCCCAGGCGGACCTGAGAGCAATTGCCAATGCACCAACCTTTTTATTGGCCGGCCTGGTGATTTTGACGATTCACATCGTCTGCCTGGTTCTGGTCTGTCGCATGCTGCGTCTGCCCGCATTCTTTTTTGCAGTCGGCAGCATGTGTAGTATTGGCGGCGCGGTATCAGGCCCAATAGCCGCCGCTGCCTACCGCCCCGCGCTCGCCCCCGTTGGCGCCCTGTTGGGCGTAGCGGGATATGTCATTGGCATATATCTACCGCTGGGTCTCGCATTTCTGCTGTCTTCACTCGCCACTTGAATAGGTTCATCTTTTAATGGAATGCGCTCGCATCGCCATACTTGGCATTGCAATTGAGTCGAATAACTTTGCGCCACTGGCCGATCGCAGTAACTTTCACAAATACGCCTACCTGAAAGGAGATGATGTCTTGACCGCCGGCATCATCGACTACTGGCTGGGTGCCAACAGTGGTCGTGGCTTTGTACCTGCGATGAACGCCCTGCGAGATTGGCAGCCAGTGCCGGTGTTGATTGCCGATGGCCAGGCAGCCGGGCCTGTTGAGCATAGTGAATATGAAGTCATCAAAGCAGAACTCCTGCAATCCCTCAGGCAGGAACTGCCGGTAGATGCGGTGTACATCGTTGCCCATGGCGCGGGTCGCACGACAGAATTGCATGATCTCGACGGGGACTACTTTGCCGCCGTGCGTGAGCTGGTGGGCGATGACGTACCCGTGGTTGCAACCCTGGATCTGCACGGCAATCTAACCCCCGCAATGATCAAGGCCTGTGACGCACTGGTCTCTCAGCGGACCAATCCACACGTTGATTCGGAGGCGCGAGCGGAAGACGCTGCTGGAGTGATCGATCGAATGCTGGACGGGTGGCGGCCAATACAGGCCGCTTCTCGGATGCCGTTTCTCACGCCGCAGGTTTCCCAGAGCACTGATAGGGATCAGCCCCTCGGTGCTATCGTCGCCCATGCGGAGGCTTTTATTGAGTGTGGCAAGTGTTCTGGTGTATCCGTCATGCCTGGATTTTCGTTTGCCGACACGCCCCACAATGGCCTTTGGCTATACGCGTTCGATGATGATGAGTCATCCCTGCTTGCCTGTCTGCAAGAGCTCTCTGAGCTTGTCTGGCAGGAAAGAGATAGATTCAGGCGGACGACACTGGAACTGGGCAATGCCGTTAAACTGGCAGCGAGCACCGAGCCTGGCCCACGTCCGCTCATCTTCGCGGATATTGCCGACAACCCTGGCGGAGGCGCTACCGGCAATACGACTTGGATGCTGCAAGCTTTCTTGGACGCCGGTGTGAGGGATGGCATATTCGCCCCGTTCGTTGATGCGCATCTGGTAAAACAGGCGAAGGATATCGGCATAGGCGGCAATTTTATCGCTCGCTTTAACGAGCATCAGCCCACGGAGTTGTCCCATACACTATCAGTACCTGCCAAAGTTTTATGGCTCGGCAATGGCGACTATGACTGTCGCTATGGTGTTTACGCAGGATCCAGGGTGCCACTCGGAGAATCATGCGTCCTGGACGTTGCCGGCAATAAAGTGATTGTTATAACCGTAGCCCAGCAATTGATAGGCGAAGACTTTATCACGCACTTCGGTGTGGACATCACCGCTGCACGATTTATCGTCGCCAAGTCCCGCGGCCACTTTCGTGCGGGATTTGCCCATGTGGTCGCGCCGGAGCAAATCTTTGAGGTTGATACACCCGGGCTAACCACGGCTGACCTGAAGAGTGTCCCCTGGAAAGATATCTCGAGACCCATTCTTCCTCTTGATCCAGTAGCTTCTTATCGCCTGCCAGTCGAGGTCTTCGGCCGGCGCTGAAAGTTGCATGTGCCGTGCGTCTTCAGCCGGCGATGCGATAAACATTCCATACATAAAGAGCAACGATCATGGTCAGAAAGAAGCAACTCGCTGCTCTCGTGCAGACAGCCAGTGTCTGATCCGCTGAGCGTCCCGAACGCCAGGCGACAAACGTCGCAGCGGCGCCAGCCAGCGAAAGTAGTGTCGCGAGTATCAGCAGGTAGAAGGTCCCAAGCATCGCTGCCGAGGGCCAGAGATTAAAAGCACTGGTTGCCCCACTGGAGTACTGGCCGGTAGCGTACGAGAAACTGGCAACAACGGCCAGCCAGCTGGCTGCGGCGGCGCCAACCAGGCCGACTGAAATCTTATCCTGAGTTCCCAAGAGCGGCAGCGCTCGTTGCCAGATGCGTCTTGCAAGAATGGCCAGTACAGCAATTCCAGATAACAGCCCCAAGCCAACGGGCACAAACAGCGAAAAGCGTTGTTCAAGCAGAGTAGGGCGCTCGTATGCACCACTACTGCCTACATAGAGCCATTCCGCGCGATCTCCGTGATCACCGGCAAACTGAATGACGCTGCCATCGACGAGAGATTTGAAGGTGTCGTCGCTGACTTCGACATATTTCTTGCCTTTGCCCTTTGAGGAAACAACTAGATAGCCATCTGCTGTGTTGGACACCTCAATAGTCCTGTAGGAACCCCTTAACTTTTCAAATCGTTTTTCCGTGCGACGTGTGTCCAGAAATTCCCCGGTATAGCGCTGCGCGCGCTCGGCAAAGTCCGCCGGCGGCGCCGGTAGTGGCGCTACAGCTTGCGGGAAAAACTCCTGAACGATCCGACGTGGTAGCGTCCTTAGGGCGCTGCCACT
>JBCDFM010000110.1:0-11923 GCA_039178015.1 Pseudomonadota bacterium | reverse complement strand
CTGAAGAAAACCGGCAGTTCGCCTGGAGTATTGGCGTGACCCTGGAGATCGCCCTGGAGAGCGGCCGGCACAAGCGGCATCGCTCTGCAGCCGACGATGATAAAAACAACGACAGCCCCTCTCAGGCCAGGCGACGCCTACCCCACGAAACCGGCGCGCCCTATCGCGAAGTGGCCAGCGTCGGCCCTCCCCGATAGCACTACCTCACAGATTTTCTTCGGCAAAAGCCGCGAGCCTGGAGCGCACGATACCGTTGACGTGCATCACACCGGCATGAGGGTACCGCTTACTCTTCTCCACCAGATACGTGAGTCCCGACGTCAAGGGCGAGATATACTTGTTGTCGATCTGCGCCAGATTACCTAACACCACGATTTTTGAGTCAGCCCCGACCCTGCTAATCACCGACTTGAGCTGAAACTGCGTGAGCCCCTGAGCTTCGTCAATGACGATGTAGGCATTATTAAATGAGCGGCCGCGCATGAAATTTAGCGACTTAAACTGAATATTGGCACGTTCTTTTACATAGCTGATACTGCCGTGGCAAGATTCATCAGCGCCATGCAGTATTTCCAGATTGTCGTCAAAAGCGGCCAGCCACGGGGCCATTTTTTCTTCCTCGGTACCGGGTAGGAATCCAATTTCCTCTGCAATAGGCGGTGTGGAGCGAGCGACAATCAGCTTGGAATAGCGCTTTTGCTCGAGAATCGCGTGCACGCCGTAGGCCAGGGCCAAAAGCGTCTTGCCGGAACCGGCCGGGCCAGTCATCACGGTCATATCAACATTCTCGTCCGCCAACAGTGACATGGCCATCGCCTGCTCGAGATTTCTGGGTACCAGTCCCCAAAAGCGTCGATTCATCAGATTGTCGCGACTGTCACAGCGCAGGTAGACGTAGTTCTCGTCGACCCGTTTAACGAAGGCCATGAACTGCTGATCGTCATAAAAAAACATATTCGGATAGGCCTGCTTAAGCGACTGGCGCGGAATACGATGCAGCGTGCAGTTGCCCTCGCGCAGGGTGTCCACCTCACTGATGCTCGACCAGAAGTCCCCCGGAATATGCTCATAACCTTTCGCCAGCAGATCGATGTCATCGAGCACCCTGTCACGGCGATAGTCTTCCACATGAACCAGGCCCGACCCCTTGGCCTTAATGCGCATGTTGATATCTTTGGTCACCAGACAAACAAAACCTTTGGGATGCTCTGACTGCAAACGCAAGGCGACATTGATGATGCGGTTGTCGTTCGCATGGGCCTGAGTGTCGTTTAGATAAGGCACGTTGGCGTCATCATTGAGTTGTTGATCCGGGTAGATGGCCAGTGTTCCCAGCACACTCTCATCAGGACAGCTACCCGGCACCTCCACACCGTCCTGAATCTGTTGCGGCGTGGCGCTGTCGACAACCTTGTCGATCATCTGAATGGCAATCCGCGCTTCGCGGCTCACCGTTTTATCGTGCCGGTCCTTGATATGGTCGAGCTCTTCAAGCACCGTCATGGGAATCACCACGTGGTGTTGCTTAAATGCCGTGACGGCTGTCGGGTCGTGCAATAGGACGTTCGTGTCCAATACGTAAGTCTTTCGAATAACGGGTTTAAGATAGGTTTTTTCTACGCGCAGGGGTGAACCTGAGTCCATAGAGTATTCCTCGTCGAGTATCGCTGGAAAAGGGTTTATTGAGATTGGGGCGATCCGACTTCCATGGTCGGGGTTGCGGTGATGTAAGAATCAGCATGTGCTGAGGGTGAAGTGAACAAAGCAGTTCGCGCTTAAACCTCTGCGGCACGAAGGCAGCGCTAAAGCGCTTGTTGTAAGACGCATTGTCGGGGGACTGCTGTGTCCCTGACAGCGTCTGGAAGTCTGTCAATGGCTCTTCCTGACGGGGTTATGCTTACCGCTCGTGTATGATTATCAAACCCGGCTTGTCTCCGTGTCAATGGCAAGCGGGAATTTGCCATGCTGTTGCAAGCGCCCGGCAACAGCGCACTGACACCGCAGGTGAATTCCGCTAGGATAACCGGTTCCTGTGTCAGAAATAGTAAGTAGCCCTGCATGCTCAATCAGGACTCACTGTCGCAACTCAAAGGCCTCAAGTCTCAAATGGAGGCGCAAAAAGAGCGAGCTGAGGCGGTCGTAAAGGGAACACAAAACCGCTACGGCTTCGCCGTATTGGATGACGGTAGAGAAATCTTCATCCCTCCCGATGAAATGCTAAAAGTCTTTCCCGATGACCGCGTACGAGTCTGTATTCGCCCTGCGCGTGACAATAAGACCGTGGCAGATGTTGAAAAACTGGTTGCCAGTCCTCTCGCTGATTTCACCGGGCGCTGCGTTCGCAAGGGCAAGGCTGTTTTTGTGGAGCCGGATCTAGGGCAGCTCAATCGCTGGTTGTTTATTCCTCCGCACGCGCGCAATGGCGTGAAGGAAGGAGACTTTGTACGCTGCGCCATCCTGCGTCACCCCATTCGCGATGGCAAACCACAGGCGAAAGTACTGAGCATCCTCGGGGGCGACGCAACGCCAGGCATCGAAAACCTGTACTCCATGGCCAAGTATCGTCTTAGCAGTGAGTGGAGCAGCACCGCCAAAAAGGCGGTAAAGACTTTACTAGACGAGTGCCGACCGCTGGAGACGGGCAAGCGCCGCGATCTAACCGACCTGGAATTTATCTCGATCGATACCGTAAAGACGCAGGATATCGATGATGCACTCTACGCCGAGATCAGCAGTGAGGGATGGACACTATTTATTGCAATCGCTGATCCCACGGCCTACATCGAAGCCGGCAGCGACCTGCATCGTGAGATCCAGGCCAGAGGTGCGTCAGTCTATTTTCACGGCGATGTCGTACCGATGATGCCCGATGAACTCTCTCAGGACACCTGTGCGCTGTCCGAAGGTCACGACCGCCCGGCACTGGTGTGCAAAGTCGCGATCAGTGACTCTGGCGAGGTTGGCGAGTTTGAGTTCATTGAGGCCAGAGTGCGCTCTCGCGGCAAACTTTCCTACTACGGCGTGGATCGGTACCTCAGCGGCCAGGCCGACGAGTTAATGAGTCACGCGACACCGCTGGAAGCACTCTACCAGGTCTTTCGCGCTCTGCGAAAAAATAGAGAAGAAACCGGTCTTGTGATGGAAGGTCGGCAGGAGTTCCGGTGGATACTCAACGATGAAAAACAAATTGAGTCGATCGAGCCGTTTGAAAAACTGTTATCGCAAAAACTGGTCGAGGAATGCATGATCGCGGCCAACCGCTGTGCAGCTCGTTTTCTCAGCGCAAGCGCTGCCAACGGTCCCTTCGTAATCCACCCGGGGTTTCGTCCCAAGCGCTTGGAGGAGGCCCGCAAGTTTCTCGCCATGCATGCCGAACCCGTTGCAGAGCAGGATCCCAGCTCCCTGGATGGCTATCGCGAAGTGATGCGCTTTCTATCGCGGGAAGGTCATTCGATGCCGTTGCGCGCGATGATCAATCGACTCCTTACGCGAGCGAGTCTCAGTACCGAACCCACAGCGCACATGGGGATGGCCCTGGAAAACTACGCCAACTGTACCTCGCCATTGCGCAAGTATGTCGACTTTCTCGTGCATCTTCAGATCAAGGCTATTCTCAACGAGCAACCAGCGGATCACGTCACACAAGAGGGCTTGGACGCCTTATCGGCGCAACTGCAAACAACGCGTGATGCCACCTTGGAAGCAGAGCGATGGTTGGCGGCGAAGTACCTGGCTCGCCTGGTGGAATCGAACGGCGACCTCACCTTTGACGCTCAGATCAGTCACATCAATAGCAGCGGATTTTCCGTAAGACTTAAGGCTAACGGTTTGGATGGACTGGTTGACCTGCGCAAAGATCCCGAAAAATTCAGCTACGATAAATGGACGGCGAGCCTCACCAGCACAACCCGGCGATTTCAACTTCATCAGTCAGTGCAGTTACGCTACCAGGGTGCGGACGCAACCAACGGCCACAGAGCTTTGTTTGCGCTGGTTGCTGGATGTGGACTTAAACCAGCCAAAGTTACGCCGGTGAAGACTGAGGCCGATAGCACTAAGTCAGTCTCGACTGATGATCATGTCAAGGATAGTGAAGTAGCGAGTGAGGCTGTTAAAGAAACGCCTCGCAGTGACAGCGAGTCGGGCTAGGACAGTCGATAGGCAGCAGAAGAAGCGGACGTAATCTGCCTGGGAGATTGCTCTACGTCGGCCAGACAGCGTTGCACTTTCGACACCAGATCTATCATCTCCTCCACACCGAGCGCACGCAGATACATACCCATATCTGCGTAGCTGTCGAATACCACCGTAGTATCTGCCAGTCTCAGAGCCTGGATGATCGACACTTCATCTGCGGTGAACGTGTCGTCCTCTTCAAAAATGAGTTTTGTGAAGGTGTCAACGATCGCCAGCTCATTGACTGGCTCAACCGATTGAACAGCGCTTACACCCTTCATAGTCTGTTACCTCATTACATCTCGTCGGGACAATACCCGCGACTAAACTGGGTGTATGGAGTATGGCGGATTCTGCTTCGTATACTGATGAGATTTTCGTCAATAAGTCACAAAAAGCTCCAAAAAGGTGCTTATTTGACCTTAATTGGGGCAGCGATAGCGGCAAAAGCGTATTTTTCGGCGCAAGCGCATGCCTGTCATGGCAGGATCGGTCTAGAAAGCGGCATTGCCGGGCGTTCTGGGAAACGGGATTGCGTCGCGCACATTGTCCATTCCGGTGACATAATTCAGCAGGCGCTCAAACCCTAAGCCAAACCCGGCATGGGGAACAGACCCATAGCGTCGCAAGTCCCGATACCACCACAACTCGTCTTTGAGCTCGTCAGCGATGCGCGAGTCCAAAACATCCAAACGCTCTTCCCGCTGACTACCACCAATGATCTCGCCAATACCAGGCGCCAGCACATCCATGGCGGCTACTGTTTTGCCATCATCATTCAGTCGCATATAAAAGGCTTTAATCTCCTTCGGGTAGTTCATCACAACCACCGGCCCACCGACATGCGATTCGGATAGATAGCGTTCGTGTTCTGACGCCAGATCTGAACCCCAACTCACAGGAAATTCAAAGCGCTCGCCGCTTTTCTGCAATATATCCACGGCCTCGCTGTAGTCCATGCGCTCGAACCGTGCATCGGCCACGCTGTGCAGACGAGACAGTACCGTCTGGTCTATGTGCTTCTGGAAAAATGCCATATCGTCCTCGCGTTCCTCAAGCACGCGGGTGATGACGTGCTTGAGCAACGATTCCGCCAGATCGGCATCCTGATCGAGGTCGGCAAAGGCGATCTCCGGCTCAACCATCCAAAATTCAGCCAGGTGTCGACTGGTGTTGGAGTTCTCAGCGCGGAACGTCGGCCCGAAGGTGTATACCTTGCTCATCGCCAAACAATAGGATTCCACCTCAAGTTGACCTGATACCGTCAGGAAAGCCTCGGAACCAAAAAAGTCCTGACTGTAATCCACCTTCCCGTCAGCGGTCATGGGTACGTTCGCCAGATCCAGCGTACTCACTCTAAAGAGTTCACCGGCCCCTTCACAATCACTGGACGTCACGATAGGCGTATTGATCCAGTGAAACCCATGGTCGTGAAAATAGTTGTGGATGGCGTTAGCCAGGGTCGTGCGCACTCGGGTAATTGCGCCAATCGTATTGGTGCGCGGTCGCAAATGCGCCTGTGTGCGCAGGTATTCAAAACTGTGGCGCTTTTTGGCAATGGGGTAGGTCTCGGCATCATCGACCCAACCCACCACGACCACCCCTTCGGCGTGAATTTCCAGGCTCTGGCCTTTGCCCTGGGATTCCACCAGTGTACCGCTAACCTGCACTGCACAGCCGGTGGACAGCTTCAAAACTTCGCTCTCATAGTTTTCAAGCTCGGAGGGCACCACCGCTTGAAGCGCGTCAAAGCAAGAGCCATCATGAATTGCCAAAAACGAAATGCCCGCCTTGGAATCTCGTTTGCTGCGCAACCAACCGCGCACTTTGACCTGTTGGCCTACGGGTAACGCCCCCGCAAGCACCTCTTTCACAGAACTGCAATCGGACATGATAGGGAGATGATCCTGACTGTTGATATTGATCTAACGCGCAATGCGCGTGATTTTTGTACCTTCCATCGTCAGGTCCTGCACCAACCCTTCATTGGAAAAAATGAAGCCGACAACCGGTTCACTCACGGTACGGGTATCGATACTGCCGCCTGCGCCGAATTTGATCAAGGCCACGCTGCCATCGATGCCGACACGCCAGCCACGACTATTCTGAAATGTGCGCAGGGCCTCTTTCGTCATGAACAGAATAACCTCTGACTTGACTTGAGAGTCCGTCTTTAGCCCGAAGGTCGAGCCCGCCGTCACAAAGTAGGAGTTTGGCATGCCCTCTACGAGTAACGAGCCCTCTCCGTACTGTCCCCCCACACCGAAACCCAATTTCACGACATCGGGAAAAACCAGCACGCCAGCGGCCTTATCCAGCAATTCGCTTGCTTGCGGTGCATGCTGCCGCAAGGTTTGCAGGGCCAGTAAACTACCGGTGTCGATTTTCTCTTTGCTGTCAGCGCTGACGTGCGCAGCACCCATAGACGCGACTGCGGCAAGCAGAATGCTAAGGAGGTATCTCCGAGATGCCGTAAACATCATAATCTGTCCCCCACTGTCTTTGTTATTACCCTTTCACTGGTCTTAATAGGCGGGCTCAAGCACCATGCTCAAAAGCGGGCGCAAGTATACGTCAACAGGGCTCGCATGTTCACGCAGCCGCTGGGCACACCGTCTCACGCATCAGGTTTGGACTCGCCAGAAGGCTTGTGAGCTACCCCGGATACCGCTTTAATGATGCCAAAACACGTCGACACTAACACCGGAAATCCTATGAATTCTGAAAAAATCCGTCGCCTTGAGCGAGGCAGTTACATCAGCTTCGCAACGCGCAAGCGCTCAGGTGACTGGGTAGCAACCCCCGTCTGGTTCGCGCCTGATGAGGACAGCTACTACGCGTTTTCCGCGGGTGCTGCCGGCAAGGTCAAACGCCTGCGCAACTTCAGCGAATGTCAGATCGCTTCCTGTACGGTGTCTGGGCGGGTCACCGGAGACTGGTTTGATACTCATGCTTACCTATTAAACGAGCAGAAAGAGCAGCATCGTGCGCTTGCCGCGCTGCGTCGAAAATACGGCTGGCAAATGTTCGTTGGGGATGTGTTTGGCAAGCTAACGGGAAAAATGGAAAACCGCGCTTACATCCGTATCGAGAAACCCGAATAAGTAGCAAGCTCAGCTACGTTGACTCAGCTGCCGTCTCGTTAGGCTTTTTTGTCGCAATTCTTTTTTGATTCTGGCCATTTCTGTTTCGTAGAACGAAATCTCCGTACGCCGGGTAGCAACCGTCAGCGCCTGCCGTATGTCACTCAATGCGCCTTCGAAATCATTGAGGCGGTAATAAACCAGCCCCCTTGCATAGAATAAAGTGCTGTCGCTGGGCATGAGACGAACGGCTTCATCATAGTGCTCCAGCGCCAGCGCGAACTCGCCCTGATCTGCAGCTTCCTCGCCGCGCCAGGCGTGATAGTAGGGGTTGATTTGCCGGTAGTAGTCGATTTTATCAAGCCAAAAAGCCCGTTCTTCCTGACGCCCTTCCAGGCCATAGAGGATGGCCAGGTTGGTCATGGCGGAATGCGCCTGGCTGTCTAGCGCCAAGGCTTTCATGTAACTCGATTCGGCGTCCCGGTGCTGGCCATTAGTACGATAGAGCGCGCCCAGGTTGATCCAGAGCAGCGCTAAGTCAGGAGACGTGTCCAGTGCGCGAGCGAGATTGTTCCACGACGTCTCCAGGTCTCCATCTGCCAGCGCCGCCATCGCGATATTGTTGTAGTGAAGCGCTTGCGCCTCTGAATCCGTCAGTTCTTTAGAGCCGGCGATTACACGCGATGGGCTAGGATCAATATCGACAACAAACTGACCCCCATCTGGCATCCGTAAAACCACATTGACATGCAGACCAACCTGGACGCGATCGCTCGCCCTATTCCACTGGGGCCGGAGTTCCTGCCACTGATAGTTGGCCTTCAAACCCGCTTCTCTAGCCAGCGCGACAAACAGGTTGGCAAATGACAGGCAGTTAGCGGTACCGCGATGAAAGGTTTCAATAGCAGAACCTTCGGCAAAGACATCATATTGGACATCCAGGATACCCGGGGACACCACCGCTCGATGCAGAGTCAACAGCTTAACCTTGGGATTGTAAACATCCTCTGTATAGTGCCGCACAAACGCTTTCATAGCGTCATCGACGGTCAGCAAATGCAGTTCAGGCACTCTCGCGGCGGCCTCATGAAAATAGAGGGTTTTGTGCTGCAGCTGTAATGGCGCTAGGTGATCTGTGGCGGGCGTAACAGAATGATTGGCGCAGCCTGGCAGTGTTGCCAGCAGCAGCGCCACGACGGTGCAGACACCAACACAAGTGGGTGAACGCAAACGCATCTGCGGTGTTATCCGAAACTTGTCATAGCTTCTCCCTCGTCTAAGTATAACGCACTGTGATGGGGCAGAAAGTGGCTTCGTTGATCTGAATCAACGCCATTATCCCGCCCGTATGGGACTATGACTGTCAGTGAACTCAGAAAACCGAGGAGAGAGTGTTATGACTCAACATATAGCTGTCGCAGACACGCTGGCTGATCAACGCATCATGCGCCAGCTTGCCATCGTTATCGGCTGCTTTATCGTCGCCACCGCAGTCTTGGCGGTGTCAGTCGGTGTCCTAATGGGCTGATCTGACTCAAGCGGCAGTGTGCAGCCCGCATTCTCTGCCGTCCTGCACCTTGGTTGGATCGAAGTAGTGTTTACAGGTGGGCAGGTTGTGTTCCGCCATGTAATCATCAACATCATCTTCCGACCAATAAAAAATCGGCGCGACCTTGATAATGCCCCGCTTATCGACCGAGACAATATCGAGCGTTTTACGCAAGTCCGTTTCCTCACGCCGAATTCCAGTCAACCAAATATCTGGAGCAAAATCAGCAAGGGCGCGGTCGAAAGGCTCTAATTTGACCTGTCGCGTAAATTCGGCGTGCCGCGCCTCCTCATCGATCGTCGGGATACCTCCCATAATCGCGTTGCGGCGCTCACTTGTCATTTGCGGTGAATAGACATGGATATTCACATCCAGGTCGCGGATCAAGCGCTCGGCTACCACATAGGTATCGCGCAGGTTGTAGCCTGTGTCTACCCAGATCGTCGGTAATGTCTTGTCCACCTGGCTAACAAGGTGCAGCATGACCGCGGCGTTGCGCCCCATGCTGGTCGTTGCGATGGTGGGCTGACCCAAATCCAGCGCCCAGCGCACCACCTCCAGCGGACTGGCGCCCTTCAATTGGGCATTGGCGCTTTGGATATCCAATTCCACGGTCGGCAGCATTCACGTTTGTCAAAATGATGGAGCAAAGCACTCTATAGAACATAAAAGCAGCATACAAATAACTAACTTTTATATGGTTATTCTCCCCGGCCAGATGTGCATGATGACGCGTGGAAAAGGCTGGCTCTTAACGCGCTTGAGTGCAATTACAGATGCGCCCCTACATCGACAAGCGCTGAATGGCTCTGCTTAGCGCAGAGCCGCCGGGTCTAGGCGGCGACGCGCGAGGCCGTTTTCTCCAGCTCTTCGTGCAGATCCAGAAACTGTCCGGTCAGCTTATGGCTGGGGGCCAGGTCTATCAACGGCCGATGGTCGCGATGAGATTCCTTCATTTTCACCGAGGTCGTCAGATAGGTGCTCAGCACGGGATAGCCCTCGCCCTCCAGCTCGGTGACCAGCTCTCCTGGCAGGCGCGCCTGAGAGTTAAACTGATTGATCACAATACCCTCTACATCCAGATCAGGATTGTGATCCTCCTGCAGCTCGGCAATATTGTCCATCAGCGAGTACAGGCTTTGTCGTGCGAAGCTATCGCAATCAAAGGGAATTAAGACTGAATCGGCCGCAATCAGCGCGGACTTGGAGAAGAAATTGAAGTTTGGTGGGGTATCGATATAGATACGGTCGTACTCACCGTCCAGTTTCTGCAGCGCGTCGCGCAGTTTGTAGATCTTGTAGCGCGACTCTAACTCCTTTTCGAGTACCGTCAGCACGGGACTGGATGGCATCAAATACAGGTTCTCATAGGGCGTTTCCCAGACAAAGGAATCGGGATTACGCGCCATTTTTCGCGGCCCTACTGTCTGCTTGAACAGCCCGGCTACACCCTGAGCTTCCGCGGGAAATGCCTCAGCATCAATTTCACCCACCAAATAGTGCGTGGTGTTGCCCTGGACATCCAGGTCGATGACCAGGGTACGATACCCGGTAGCCGCACTGATGGCCGCCAGATTACAGGTGATGCTGGTCTTGCCGACCCCGCCTTTCTGATTGAATACAACGCGCTTCATAACTGCCGGACCATCGCTAGAATAAAGTAGAAGGTGAGCGTGCTAGTGTAAATAATGGTGGCCTGCAATGTAAGCGTAGCAGCCGGTTTCGCGCAGAATTTTTTATTACAGCACCCCAGCGAAGTTAGCAGGCTGTCATCCGAAGACATGCGCTGGCATCGTTTGTGAGTGTGTCCGGCAGAAGATAATCATGTAGCGCGAAATCGCTGGCTCTGCCAGCACCTGGTTGACTGGTCCCAGGTGTTAGCTAGACCGTACGTTTGCGACAGTCCCATTTGCCACTCGCTACCGTTCCAAATCCTATGATCCACCACAAAGCAGCAAGTTATAGGCTTGGCAGTTGTTGGCCTATCTATGCTCCATGACCAGCCAATGTGCTTTGGCACTCACCGTGTTCGGCACAGCAACACAACGGCCAAAGGGCCTCAAACATGCCATACTGGCCTTCACTGGGCAGTTATGCCAAGACAATTGACGCAGCGATCTATGCACCCAATGACTCAATACTCTGCTCAGCAATGCATCCGACGACAGCGCCAGCCATGGATCGAGAAATAGAAGCTATTCACGAGTTTTGGTTCGGCCCTCTTGATGCGGTCGGCCTATGCACCGCGGAGCAACACCAGCTCTGGTTTGCGGTTAATACACAAAGCGATGCATGGATACGCAATCGCTTTGGCTCTCTGGTTGAGGATGCCCTCGCAGGCGACCTGGACGACTGGTGTGACGATGATCTGGGGATTGTTGCGCTGGTGCTGCTTTTGGATCAGTTTACCCGCAATATCTATCGTCACACAGCGCAGGCCTTTGCCGGAGATGAAGCAGCGTTGGCTGTAGCAAATCTCGCCCTTGAGACGGGTCGATGCCTTGCGCTTCCGGCTATCCACCGCGTGTTTTTGCTACTGCCGCTAGAACACAGCGAGGATGTGTTGGCACAGGACGAATGCGTCAATCAGTTTCTTGAGCTGGAGCGGCAGTACCCGGACGAGCGCGTTACTCGTTTCACACAATACGCACAAGCGCACCGAGACGTGATTGCGCAATTTGGGCGATTCCCCCACCGAAACGCGGTATTGGGCAGAGCATCAACGCCAGCAGAGAAGGCGTTTTTGCAGCATCACAAGGGATTTTAATAGAGGATAAGAGATGGCGGCCGGCACGGGCGCTTTGCCTCCTAAGGAGGATAGCCGCTATGCTTGCGCGACCGTTGCGTCGCCTGGGACCGATATGACTACTTCGCACCTGAACGTACAGCTGTTGCTCACTGGCAACGAGATCATGAGTGGCGATACCGTTGATTCCAACTCTGCTGTAGTTGCCCAGCGGCTTGCTGAATTGTCAATCGGTGTGTATCGCAAAGTGACAGTGGGTGACGACATTAAGCTGTTGGAAACGGAGTTAGCGGCCATGGCTGCCAGCGCCGACCTCGTCATCGTCAATGGCGGCCTGGGGCCAACGATTGATGATCTGACAGCCGAGGT
>JBCDFM010000109.1:0-11924 GCA_039178015.1 Pseudomonadota bacterium | reverse complement strand
CGCGTCCCGATCTGCCCAGGTGATTCCATTCGCCACGAACACAGTGCGCACGGCTCTTGTGAACTCGCTATTGGGATTGCCGGTGACGAGATACATTGTTTTCCAGTTTTCGGGGAGGGCAGCGGTGGTGCCGCTGCTACCGCGCAGCTGAAATCCGCAGGCCGTTAGCACAATACTCAGTCCGAGCAGAGCAAATGTTGTGGTGAGGCGTTGCGACATAAAACCTGTCTCTATCGTCATCAGTTGGACCCCATGTTAACCAATTTACCCGGTAGCTCAATGGTTACCAGCAGACTTGGCAGTGACTTTAAGATGCGATCTGGTTTATCAGTCTTGCTCACGCCAGAAACTCACATACATCAGTGCCATCAGTACGAGCACGATTGCGCAACCGGCAACCACCGGAGTGACGCCGAAGCTACCGAAGGGTGTATGACCCATCATGACATTCACCTCACCGGTGAGTGTGGTTTCAACGTGCTGATCTGCGTGCGCAACGATCTGGCCGCGCTGGTTGATGATGGCAGACACACCGTTGTTGGTGCCTCGAATCATGTACCGCCCGTTTTCAAGTGCACGCATTTGTGCCATTTGTAGGTGCTGAAGTGGGCCGATGGAATGGCCAAACCAGGCGTCATTGCTGACGGTGAGCAACAGGTCCGCACGACGCGCGCTACGGGCCACCATCTCCGGGTAGACTACCTCGTAACACACATACGGTGCGACACGGTAAGGGCCGGCACGCAAGGGCGGCTGATCATCAGGCCCTGCGCTGAATGCCGACATAGGTAAGTCGAAAAACGCGATCATGCCGCGTAACAATCCCTCCAATGGCACGTACTCGCCAAAAGGTACCAGGTGTTGCTTGTGATACACCCCTTCACCCTGGCCAAGTGCGACTACACTGTTGTAGTAACCCGGACCTTCCTCTGCCAGATAAGGAATACCTGTAAACAGTGTTGTGTTTGCGTTCTCGGCGCGGCGTGCTATCGGGCCGAGGAAACCCTGGGCGCGCTGATAGAAATTGGGTATCGCAGCTTCGGGCCAGATCAACAGGTCTGCGCCATAGTGCGGCTCGCTGCCGGTGCGTAACTGTCGCAATATGGGCTGGTACCAGTCGCGATCCCACTTGTGCTCCTGCGGCACGTTCGGTTGGTAGATAACCACGTTTAACGGCGTTTCGCTGGCCCTGACCACCCACTCTATCGGCTTCAGCACGGCGCCGCCTATCCAAATGGTCAGTACAATGACCGCATAGGTTGTGCAGGCGATGGCTTGTCGACTGCGCCAGGCTAGAAACAGGCAGGTACCGGTGAGCGCGCAGATGAAGGACAGACCATAGACGCCAACTACCGGTGCCCAACCTGCGATAGGTGTATCCAGATGAGCGTAGCCCAGATAAAGCCATGGAAAGCCTGTAAGCAGCCAGCTTCGCAGCCACTCCGCCAGCACCCAGGTAGCCGGAAAACCCATCAGCATGCCACCGGGGAGAGCGCGCACGACGCGCACATAAAACCAGCCGAAGCTCACCTGAAACAAAACCGACAGCCCGGCGCAAAACAGTACAATCAGAAAGCCTGCGAGCAGTGGTCCTACCCCACCGTAGACCTCAATACTGACGTATACCCAGGATACGCCTGTGCCGAACATGCCAACACCAAACAGCCAGCTGCGCCAAATGCCCTGTTTGACACTGCAGGTACACAGCAGATAGGCGTAGAGCGCGCAACTGAGTATGCCTGCAGGCCAAAGATTAAAAGGCGCCAGCGAAAGCGTAATCAGTGCGCCGGCAAACGGTGCCAGGAACAGGACAACAAGTGGGTGCAGGCCTTGGTCGGGTGTCACCGTTGACGTGGGCCTACTGATCTTTTGCAGGTCGCATGCGCAGGCTGTGGATTTTGCGCTGATCCGCGTTGATTACCTGGAATTCAAATTTGTCGATCACGGCTGTCTCATTGCGCGTGGGCATATGCCCAAGCGCCTGAATCACCAGGCCGCCGATGGTGTCGAATTCGTCGTCACTAAAATTGGTTTGAAAGTACTCGTTGAATTCTTCTATGGGTGTGAGCGCTTTGATGAAGAAATCGTCTTCGGTGATCTGACGGATAAGTTGATCTGCCGCAACGTCCGTCTCGTCTTCGATTTCACCGACAATCTCCTCGAGCACATCTTCAATCGTCACCAGACCTGCCACACCACCGTATTCGTCGATGACAATCGCCATATGGTTGCGATTTTCTCTAAACTCCCGCAGCAGTACGTTCAGGCGCTTACTTTCGGGCACTACGACCGCTTGTCTTAGCAGCTGGCGCAAATTGAACTCGCTGTCGTCCCGGTTCAGGATTTGAGGAAGCAGGTCTTTCGCCAGCAAAATGCCCTCGATCTCATCGAGTCCGTCACCCACAACCGGATAACGTGAGTGTGCAGAACGTGTAATCTGCTCTAGGATTTTATTCAGCGGGCGGTCTGCCTTGATCACCTCCATTTGGGTGCGTGGCACCATCACTTCGCGGGCCTGCATGTCGCTGACTTCCATCGCGCCTTCCATTATGTTGCGGGCATCGGCGTCGATGATATCGTTGTCTACGGCGATCGCCAGTACGTCCTGCAGATCACCTCGATTACGCGGCTCTGAGGAGAACAGCTCAGCTAGTTTATCGATCCAGGATTTGTCTGTGTTGTCTTGCCCAGCGCGATCGTCATTCATGCCGGTGAGATCTCCGCGAGCGTCTGGGGCTGATAAGGGCATGGGAAATCGAGCTTCGCGAGTATGGCTGTTTCAAGCGCTTCCATCGCGTTTGCATCTCCCTCTTGAGTGTGATCGTAACCCAATAAATGCAGTGTGCCGTGCACAACCATATGCGCCCAATGCGCATCCAAGGACTTGTGCTGCGCTGCCGCCTGTTCACGCACGATAGGTGCGCAAATAATAATGTCGCCCAATAAGGGCAGGTTGAGCTCCTCGGGAAGCTGTGCCGGAAAAGACAGGACATTGGTGGCACCGGAAGCACCCCGGTAGGTTTGATTGTGTCGTACCATCTCATCGCGATCGACCAGACGTAAACTGACTTCGGGCTCGGGTTTATCGGGCGCAGTCCTGCCGCACAGTGCTGCACAGACCCAGCGTCGTAAATCTTCTTCTTCAGGTACCGGCTCCTGACTGGCACACTGGATGTCGACCGTGACGCTCATTGCCTGTTCCTGTCCAGGGATTTGGTTTTTGCTTCGTGGCCATCGTAGGCCTCAACAATCCGTTGCACCAGCGGATGGCGCACAACATCACGACTACTAAAGTAGGTAAAACCAATGCCATCGACACCGTCGAGGACGTTGCTGGCATGGGTGAGGCCGGATTGAGCACCTTTCGGCAAATCGATCTGGGTAGCATCTCCCGTGATGACTGCCGTGGAGCCAAAGCCGATACGTGTCAGGAACATCTTCATTTGCTCGCGCGTGGTATTTTGCGCTTCATCCAGGATGATGAAGGAGTTGTTCAATGTGCGTCCGCGCATAAACGCCAGCGGCGCTACCTCGATGACGTGGCGCTCTATATATTTGTTCACGATCTCAAAGCCCAGCATCTCATAAAGCGCATCATACAGTGGCCGCAAATACGGATCGATTTTCTGGCTCAGGTCTCCCGGGAGAAAACCCAGTTTCTCACCCGCCTCGACCGCCGGTCTGACCAACAGGATTCGACGGACCCGGTCCTCTAGTAGTGCCTCCACGGCGCAGGCGACGGCGAGATAGGTTTTACCGGTTCCGGCGGGCCCAATACCGAAGTTAATATCGTTGTCGCCAATGGCGCGAACGTAGCCTTGCTGATTAGCGCCGCGGGGCTTGATCGGTGCACGCTTGGTGCGAATAACGCGAATTGCCTGTACCGGTTGATCAGCGTCAGGCTCTGAAGATGCGAGCTGTTCAAGTTGAGTCTGCTGTAGCTGCAGATGCAATGCCTCGGGAGTTAGCTCGACGCCCAGGCAGATCTCGGCATACAGATGACGCAACAGTTTTTCCGCCGCGGTGACGCTGTTGTGAGAACCCTTGAGGTGAAACTGATTGCCCCGCGCGCTGATTTTTATATCCAGGCGCTGCTCGATCTGGCGCAGGTGTGCGTCCAATTGGCCGCACAGTGCAGCCAGGTGGCGCGCGTCATTGGGTTCCAGAGTAAAGGTATGTTGGCTTGACAGTGTCTGGGCGGTGTCGCTAGTCAAAATCGTCTGTGGCCACTACGGGCTTCAATTGAGAAGTTAAGCATATACGGGAAATAGCGGGCGTCAACTGGCGTAGCCGCTAGGAAACGGCCTCTTGTATCGTATGGCGGGCTTGGGTGTCAGCCGCAGTGGTATCCACGAGCAGCCCGCGCAGCGAATTGGGCATCGCTTCGGCGATCTTTACGTCCACAAACTGGCCTATAAGTGACTGATCGCTAGCGCTGAAATTAACAACGCGATTGTTTTCTGTTCGACCCTGCAGCTGACCGGGATCTTTCTTTGACACGCCGGTCACTAGAATCCTCTCGGTGGAGCCCACCATGCGCCGACTGATGCGCTGCGCTTCCTGTAAGATGCGGCCTTGCAACACACGCAGACGCTGTTTTTTTGTTTCCTCACTGGTGTTGTCCTGCAAGTCTGCCGCTGGTGTGCCCGGTCGGGCGCTATAAATAAAACTGAAGGACGTATCGAAGCCGATCTCTTCTATCAGTTTCATGGTGGCGGCAAAGTCGGCTTCACTCTCTCCGGGAAAACCAACAATAAAATCAGAGGAAATACTGATGTTTGGCCGTATGGCGCGCAGTTTGCGGATGGTGGACTTGTACTCCAGTGCCGTGTGTCCTCGCTTCATAGCCGCCAGTATCTTGTCAGAGCCGCTCTGTACCGGCAGGTGTAGATGATCTACCAGCTTTGGAATTTCGGCATAGGCTTCGATCAGAGCGGACGAAAACTCTATGGGGTGAGAAGTGGTGTAGCGGATTCGATCGATACCGGGAATACGTGCCACCAGATGCAGTAACTCGGCAAAATCAACGGTCTCGCCCAAATGGTTATTGCCCCGGTAGGCGTTGACGTTCTGACCCAACAGATTGACTTCGCGCACGCCGCCGTTTGCCAAATGAGCGATTTCCGCAATCACATCATCGACAGGTCGGGATACTTCCTCGCCGCGCGTATAGGGCACGACGCAAAAGGTGCAGTACTTGCTGCAACCCTCCATGACTGAGACAAAGGCGGTGGGTCCGTCCACTTCAGGATCCGGAAGTCGGTCGAATTTTTCTATTTCAGGAAAACTGACATCTACCACCAGCGTGCCACCAGGACCGCGCTGTTCGAGCATTTGTGGCAAACGATGCAGGGTTTGTGGGCCGAATATCAGGTCCACATAGGGTGCTCTACGGCCGATTTCCTCGCCCTCCTGGCTGGCCACGCAACCCCCTACGCCGATGATCAGGTCGGGGTTGGTTTGTTTCAGCTGCTTCCAGCGACCTAACTGGTGAAACACCTTTTCCTGCGCTTTTTCTCTTATAGAACAGGTATTTAGTAGAAGCACGTCGGCTTCCTCTGGGCGCTCGGTGCGGACCATATCATGGCTGTCGCGCAGCAGATCGGCCATGCGAGACGAGTCGTACTCGTTCATCTGGCAACCGTGGGTTTTGATGTAGAGTTTTTTGCTCACCGGCTGTGCTTCTTCGCTGGCTGGTTTGTTTCAAAAAAAGGTCGGCGATTATACCCGTAACCCTCTGAAAACACACCTCGACTGGCATTCTTGAGGTAAGCTGTTAATATTGCCGGCCGCTGAATCCGGGCATCCGGTGAAAGGGGTGGCAGTTGAGTGGGCGTGAGCGCGATCTGAAGAGGACAGCATGTCAAACCAACCTGTTTACAAGGTGATTTTCCAAAACGGCAACCAGGTGTTCGAAGTGTTTGCCCGCCAGATTTATCAAAGTGATATGTGGGGCTTCATTGAGGTCGAGGAGTTTGTGTTCGGCGAGCGCTCCAAGATCGTAGTTGATCCGGGCGAGGAAAAGCTGAAGAACGAATTTAACGGCGTAAAGCGAAGCTATATTCCTCTGCAGGCGATCATCCGCATCGATGAGGTGGATAAAGAGGGCAGCGGCAAGGTATCCGATAGCCCTACCGGGAGCAATGTATCCAATTTTCCGTTTCCTGGCGTCAATCCGGGTCAGCGAGGCGGCGAGGAGTAGACCACTGCATCGGCACAGGCTAAGAGTGTCTAGGAAGCTGCAATAAGCCGACCCCGCTGGGTGGCCAGCTGTACGCACACCACAAACGCATCCACAGCCGATTGCACGTCTTCCTCACTGGCAAACGTGGGTGCCAAGCGGATGTTACGGTCCGCCGGGTCGTTGCCGTAGGGAAATGTTGCTCCCGCAGGGGTGAGCTTGACACCGATATCCGCCGCCATGGCGACCACGTTCGTCGCCAAGCCAGGCAGCGTATCGAAAGAGATAAAATATCCGCCGCCGGGCGAGGTCCAGCTACCCATGCCGCTGCCGCCCAGTTTTTCTTCTAGCGTGTTCAACACCCGATCGAAACGCTTGCGGATGATCTGTCCGTGCAAGGCCATATGCTGATTTAGCGTATCCAGGTTCTGTAAGAAGCGTACGTGGCGCAACTGATTGACCTTATCCGGTCCAATTGTCTGGAAACTCAGATGCTTGCGAAGGGCATCGAGGTTATCCGTGCTGCTGCCGAGATACGCAACGCCGGCGCCGGGAAACGTGATTTTGGATGTGGAACCAAACTGAAAAACGTTGCTTGTCGTGCCGCTTTGCTCGCAGAAGGGATGTAGCGGAGTGAGCGCAGTGGCGTCGTCGTAGATGGTGTGCACCGCATAGGCGTTATCCCACATAATCAAAAAGTGCTCGCTGGCCTTAGTGGGGAGCTCTGCCAGACGTGCGACCGTGGCCTCGTCGTATACACAACCGGTGGGGTTCGAGAATCGTGGCACGCACCACATACCGACAATGGAATCGTCTTCGCGCACCAGCGTTTCTACCGCGTCCATATCTGGCCCGGTATCCAACATGGGTGCCGTGATCATTTCAATCCCCAGGTGCTCGCAGATTCCAAAGTGACGGTCATAACCCGGTACGGGACAAATGAAGCGTATCGTTTCGCGGTTGCCCCAGGCCGATTCTGGCCCTCGCAGGCCCTCGGTGACGGCGAACTCGAGCACCTGGTACATCATAGTCAGGCTAGAATTGCCGCCTACGACAATCTCTGAAGGATGCAAACCCAACACCTGAGCAAACAGCGCTTTTGCCTCAGGCAGGCCATCTAGGACACCGTAATTGCGAGTATCCGTGCCGTCGGCTGCCAGAAAGTCGCCCTGGAGAATGCCATCGAGCGCGTTCGACAATGCCACCTGCTCCTGACAGGGCTTGCCGCGTGTCAGGTCCAACTGCAGGTTCAGGTTCTTCAGCTTCGTATATTCCTGTTCAAGCGTAGCGACTGATTGCTTTATCTCGGTGATGTTCTGCTCGCTGGTCGACACAACAAGGTTCCTCAAGGTGGGCGCTGATAGGAGAAGATTGTTAATGACGGAGTATAGCGGCAGGGCGCATTACGATGAATGCCAAACCGTGACTGACTTGAAAAATCGGTGTTAGACCCCATGTCAGTCTGTTCCAGACCAAAAAGGAAGGCGGCATTTTATGACAGACAGTGACGCGGTAACCGAGGCAGAAGTGCTGCAGCCCAATACGGGACCGCATACGCCGGCGGTAGCCGATGATGTTTTACCCGACACACTGTGCGTGATGCCTATTCCGAATCGACCGTTCTTCCCTGGACAGGTGCAGCCGGTCGCGATCAACCCGCAGCAGTGGGAGTCCACGCTGAAGACAGTGGCCGAATCGGGACACGCATTGCTGGGGCTTTCCTACGTGGCAGATGCCGAACCCGGTAGCGTCGAGCCGCGGCAATTTCCAGAGATCGGCTGCGTGGTGAGACTGCACAAACCCCCTGCGCCACTGGGCGATCAACCCGGACAGTTTCTTGCCCAGGGTGTGAAGCGATTCCGTATCGTGCGCTGGCTTAGCGATACGCCTCCCTACCTTGTCCAGGTAGAGTACCCGCGCAGCCAGGGTGACAAAAACGCCGATGAAGTCAAAGCCTACACGATGGCGTTGATCAAAGAGATCAAAGAATTACTGCCTCTGAACCCGCTGTACAGCGAGGAGCTCAAACAGTATCTGTCTAACTTCAGCCCGAATAAGCCCAGCCTGCTCTCAGATTTTAGTGCAGCGCTCACCACGGCCTCGGGGGAGCAGCTGCAGGAAATTCTGGATACGCTGCCGCTGGTGTCGCGCATGGAGAAAGTCCTAGCGCTGTTGCGCAAGGAGCGGGAAGTGGCCGAGCTGCAGGGGCAGATCACCAGCCAGGTGAATGAGAAGGTGAGCGCCCAGCAGCGCGATTTCTTTTTACGTGAGCAGATGAAAATCATCCAGAAAGAACTGGGTATTTCCAAAGACGATCGCACAACCGATGTAGAAATGTTCGAGGAACGCATCAGCAGTCTAACCCTGCCAGAGGCCGCGGACCGTCGCATTCAAGATGAGCTTAAAAAACTCTCCGTACTGGAGACGGGTTCACCCGAATACGGTGTGACGCGTAACTATCTGGACTGGGCGACCTCGATACCCTGGGGCGTATATACGGATGATCGCCTGGAGTTGAAGCATGGGCGGCAAGTGTTGGACGAACACCATGAAGGTCTGGAGGATGTAAAGAATCGCATACTCGAGTTTCTCGCAGTGGGTTCGTTCAAAGGCGAAATTTCCGGCTCCATTTTACTGCTTGTAGGTCCCCCGGGTGTTGGAAAAACTAGCATTGGCCGATCGGTAGCGGATGCGCTGGGCAGGGAGTTTTACCGCTTTAGCCTGGGGGGGATGCGCGATGAAGCGGAGATTAAAGGTCATAGGCGCACCTACATAGGGGCCATGCCCGGCAAGTTTGTGCAGGCCCTGAAAGAGGTGAAAGTTGCCAATCCCGTGATCATGCTGGACGAAATCGATAAGATCGGCGCCTCATACCAAGGGGATCCTGCTTCTGCTCTTCTGGAAGTGCTCGATCCAGAGCAAAACAGTGAGTTTCTGGATCACTATCTGGACCTGCGCGTTGATTTGTCGAAAGTGCTGTTTATCTGCACGGCTAACCAGCTGGACACGATACCCGGCCCGCTCCTGGATCGGATGGAGACCTTACGCCTATCCGGCTATGTCGCGGAAGAAAAACTGGCGATAGGTAGAAATCATCTGTGGCCGAAACAGCTTGGCCGGCATGGCCTCAGCGAAGACCAACTCAAAATCAACGATGCCGCATTAAAGTACGTTATCGACGCCTACTGTCGCGAGGCGGGGGTGCGTAATCTTGAGAAGCAGCTGGCGCGCATCATGCGAAAATCCATCGTTCGCCTGTTGGACAGCGGTGGTGAGAAACTGCGTATTGGCAAGAAAGATATTGATGAGTTGTTGGGTAAACCACCATTCCAGCCAGATAAACCCCTGCGCGGTTTGGGTGTGGCAACAGGGCTGGCCTGGACCGCCATGGGCGGCGCTACCTTGCCCATTGAGTCCTCACAAATTCACACGCTTAATCGCGGCTTTAAAATGACGGGCAAGCTGGGCGAGGTGATGCGTGAGTCTGCTGAGATCGCCTACAGTTATGTCTCTGCCCACCTCAAAGACTATCGCTGCCACCCCGATTTCTTCGATATCAGCATGGTTCACCTGCACGTGCCCGAGGGTGCCACTCCGAAAGACGGTCCCAGCGCGGGAATCACTATTGCGACTGCGCTGGTGTCTCTGGCTCGCAAAGAACGTATCAAGCGGCCTCTGGCGATGACCGGGGAGCTCACCCTCACCGGTCAGGTGTTGCCTGTTGGCGGTATCAGGGAGAAGGTCATCGCCGCCAGGCGCAGCAAGATCATGGAGCTGATTCTACCTCACGGCAACCGCCGGGATTTCGAGGAGTTACCGAAATACCTGCGCGAGGGCATCAATGTGCACTTTGCGCGCACCTTTCGCGATGTTTTTGAGTGTGTTTTTCAGGATCACAAGGTCGATAAGGCGCTGCACTGATGTTTGTATCAAAGCCCACGGTGGACACTGCGCCCAGCTGGCGCTACTAAGGTGCTCTGGCGATGATGATAGCCCGCCTGGGGGCCGGATACCCCTCGATCGTTTTGCTTGAATCCTTCGGGTTCAGAAAGTTCGCCAGAGAGTGAAACCGCATCCAGTCCGTGGTCCGTTGCTCTTGCGTTGTGGTCACGCTGACGTCCACAAGGCGCACGTCCACATAGCCCAGTTTGCGCAACCATCCCAGTAACGTGGCCGTGGAGGGTAAAAACCAAACGTTGCCCATGCGTGAGTAACGCCCCTCTGGTACCAGTACCTCGCCGACACCACCTTCGATGACCAGTGTTTCCAGTACCAGTTGACCCTCTGGTCGAAGGCATTGACGCAGCTCAAGTAGATGGTCCATGGGCGAACGCCTGTGGTAGAGCACACCCATGGAAAAGACCGTATCAAAAGCCATCAGCCTGGGGGGCAGGTGCTCGATACCGGCGGGTATCACCCAGATACCTGGTTGCTGCAGATAGCGCTGTATGGCCCAGAATTGCAGGACAAAAAGCGGCGTCGGATCGATACCAATCACCTCGGCAGCACCCTCACCGAGCATGCGCCAGCAGTGATAGCCGCTGCCACAGCCCACGTCCAGTACTCTGCGACCCGTAAGCGTGTCGATCTCGCTAACCAGGCGATCCCATTTCCAATCGGAGCGCCATTCGGTATCGATGTGGATGCCAAAGAGCTCGAATGGACCCTTGCGCCAGGGATGGAGATCCTGCAGTGCACTGTACAATGCTTCTCTGTCGGCGGCATCAATTGCCCTGTCACTGTGGGCGGAGACACGCGCGGCTGAGAGCTCAATATCGCTGACCGCCAGTGTCGGTAGAGCATTGAGTGCCTCCAGCCACCTGGGTAGATCCCCGTATCGCTGCTGGCTAAGGCCTCGCTCTAACTGTGTTGGCAGGGCCCTCGCCCAGGCGTCCAGCTCGGTATCCTGCCAGTGCTCGATCAGCGGAGCGTAGTCCATCACTTCAGGGCAATCAGTGACGCGAAGTTGAAGCACTGGAACCAGACATCGCAGCTGCTGAAACCGGCGTTGGCGATACGCTGTCGATGACAGGCCAGCGTTTCCGGTACCAGGACTTTCTCTATGGCATTGCGCTTGCGCGCGATTTCCAGCTGGCTGTAACCGTTGGCGCGTTTGAACTGATGGTGCAGGTCGATATTGAGCTGGTCTAGATGCGGGTCTTCGAAGGTCACCTTCTCAGATAGCAGCATGATGCCTCCGGGCAAGAGACCGTCATAGATGTGCCTGACCACAGCATCCCGCTCCTGGACGGGGATAAACTGCAACGTAAAGTTGAGCACCACAACGGAGGCACGGTTCACCGCTACCTCCTGCAAGGGTGCGCAGACAAGCTCCACAGCCGTATCGTGGGTATCGGTGTCCACAATATTGCGGCAGCGATCCAGCATCGCCTGCGAGTTGTCGACGGCAAAAATGCGACAACGCTGGGTTTGAATGTTTTGTCGCATTGCCAGTGTGGAGGCACCCAGAGAGCAGCCAAGATCGTAGAGATGACTACCTTCTGTGGCATAGCGTCCGGCCAGCAGGCCGGTCATCGCGATAATGGTGGTGTAACCCGGCACTGAGCGCTTGATCATATCTGGGAAGATACGGGCGACGGCTTCATCAAAACGAAATAATCCCGCCCCGGTGACCGGGTCGGTATGAGCGGGTGCCTCTGAGTTTGCGTAGAGCGTGTCGCGCGAATTGGTCACGGTATCGGATGGTTTGGGCGCTGTCAGGCCGGTGATATCGGACGCTATG
>JBCDFM010000108.1:0-12088 GCA_039178015.1 Pseudomonadota bacterium | reverse complement strand
TCGCCCTTCGTACGCAAGGTGCTGGTAGCGCTTGATCTGAAGGGGATCCCTTTCGAAATCGTCCCGCAAATGCCCTTTGCAGGTGACAAAGACTACTTAAAGATCAATCCGCTGGGCAAAATACCGACTCTGGTGGATGGGGAATTGACGCTGGGAGATTCAAAGGTCATTTGTCGCTATCTCGAAAACGCCTATCCCGAGCCAGCACTTTACCCAAAGGACGTCGCGGGTAAAGCCATGGCTGATTGGTATGAAGACCTGAGTGGCGGCAAGATTTCTGAGCTGGCAGCGGGTATTTTCTTTCAGCGCTTTATGCGGCCACTCGCCTTCAAGCAGGAGCCAGACGAGGAATTGGTTTCCAAAATCATCACCGAGAGCTTGCCTCCCATGCTGACTTATCTGGAGGGAGAGATTCCAGTAGACAGCTTTGTCTTCGGCGATTTCACCATGGCAGATATGTCCATCGCCAGTCCTTTCTTTAATGCGTCATACGCAGGTTACGAGGTCGATCCGAAGCAATGGCCAAACCTTGCAGGGCTGATCGCCAAAGTTAAAGCACTACCTGCCGTAGGCACAGTGTTGGAACAGGAGGCCAAGGCATTGGGCATGAGCTAAGCGCAGCTTTGATAACCCACACGGTCAACTTACACCCCCGCGCATCAGCATGGCGTTTGCGAGGTGTCCCAAAATGTGTCGCGCGTACAAAATCGACTTCGACAGTAGAAGAACGCATCTTCTAACCGTATCTAAAGGGTTTTGCTGCAACCCGCCTGGACCTGCAGTACAAATTTAGCAGCTGGTCTAAGAACTCACCTATGCTCCATGACATCCAGGATAGCCTGGACACATTGTTCGGGCTGATCCTGTTGTACAAAGTGGCCAGCTCCTGCAATAGCGCGGTGGGGCATGCCCTGACATCCCTTAACATGCTCCCTGAAAGGCTTTTCACCCCCAGCCGTGACAGGGTCATCATCTGCAAAGGCCAATAGAAAGGGTTTGCTGAACTGAATTAACGCTTGCCATGCGACCTTACATTCATCAACTTCAGGTTCGTCGTAAAAGATTGGCACGAGAGATGGGAAGCGTCGTACACCAGCGATATACGCCTCATCCGGGAACGGTGCGTCATATGCCTCTTTCTCAGCATCAGATAGAGGGCGCGCATTACCCACTGCGTCCAGAACCACACTAGGACGCGCTATTTCCTCACTGAATGCAGCAAACTTTCGCCAGTACAGAAAACCGGGTATTCCCGATGTATCCCGAAAGCACTCGTCTAGGTCGGTGGCTTTCACTAGGGGAAGGCTTTCATAAACGTCACGCATTGCAGGGGCAAACTGCTCCGATATCGGTCCAAGTACCAAACCGCCATTGCTCAGTACCACGCGAGCGAAGCGCTCAGGATAGGCAGCCACCAGACGCAGGCCAATCATGCTCCCCCAATCCTGGAGAAATACGGTGATATCGGAGAGATCCAGCTGCAACATCCAGTCACTCATCCACGCCACATGGCGGGCGTAGCTATAGTCCTGCGGACGTACAGGCTTGTCTGAGCGGCCAAAGCCAATCAGGTCTGGTGCAATCACCCGATACCCCGCGAAAATCAGTGGTGGAATCATGTGCCTGTAGAGATAACTCCAGGATGGTTGGCCGTGCATCAACAGCACTACCTTGCCGTCACGCGGTCCCTCATCTACAAAATGTATTCGTAAGCGCCCGCCCTCGGTATCGTCGATTTCCAGATAGTTGGGTGTGAACGGATAGTCGACAAGATCGACAAATCGTTCGTCCGGGGTTCGCAGCACTTTCATCATGTTATATTAGGCTTCTTCCGCACAAGCGCTAGCCGCCAGTGCCTTGCGCAGATTGGCCCCAAACCTCTTTATTGTCGGCCCTATCAATACGCCGGTGGCAGCGCAGCTTGAGAAAGGGCTCACAGCCTGTTTCCTGAAAAACGTTGTGCACCAAACCCTGTGCCACTGGATCCAGCCCATCAACACAATCCTGGAGTCGCTGCAACATATATAGGGAGTACGTGCGGGCACCACATTCGATCTCCATTCCCCGCAACGGAAAGCGTATAAACCCTACAATTCTCCGCCTTTTCTCACCGCCCACAGGCATGCCAATCTCTACCGGATTTTCAGCCAGCCATGCGTTATGCAAGCCGATACTGGCTTCAATTTCAGGCAGATAGTCCTGCGCTACCAAACGCATCATTCGCTTCAGCGTATCCGGTACCTCTTTGTCGGCAATACAGTTTTCAGAGAAGTTGAGATATTCCGGCGTGCACAGCCCAGGTTGATTCAGACGCTCAGTCCAGCGCAATACCGCCTGCGCCTCCCGCTTCATTACAGTCGCTGAGTAAGGGTCACGAGCGAGGTGTGCATAAAACATGACCTGCATACCGTAGTCACCCAGCGTAGGTGCACCGCCCACAAGGTAGGGAGAGTCCAACAGGTGACTGTTAAATGCGTCAAGAAACTCAAGATAGCTCTGCTCGATTACGGCACCGGTTTCATCTGTTACCCCGAGACTCGCAGCGCGTTTACGCATGGTGCCCGTTTGCCTGCGAGTCAATTCCATACGCTGATCGGCGGGCATATCGGGCGCCATAAATAAACCAAACTGATCTTCAATGAAGGCCATATTCTGATCATCAAAAAACCATCGATAGTACATGCCTGCACGCAACATGCCTTCGCCACCAAACAGATCAAACAGATGGCTTATCGCGCTCGCTACAGCACCTTGGGGACGGGATGGAAATCGCTCTTCACCGCGCGATGAAAAATAGTCAATGATATCTGCGGTATCCTGTACAAAAGCGCCGTCTTCTGTCTCCATCACAGGGATCATGAATTGTCCGGTTGCAGGAATGATTTCCTGCATAAACCGAGGATGACCAAAAGCGCGCTCCTCAAAAGCGATACCCTGCTTTATTAGATAGGAACGCGCCTTGCCGGTATAGGCTGAGTGTTGCGCACCATAGAGATAATACATACGCGCTCCTAAGTTAGCGTCAGCTGCAATAGGGCAGCCATCAACGCTAGCAGCAGTGCAACCGACATCCGCGGCGACGCATAAAACGTCACCAGCGTCTGCGAGGGAAAGGCAAAGGTTTGCTTCAGCGCGGCCACCTTGAACTTATGTAACTCGGAGAATCGAGGATTGGCCAGGGAAGACAAAATACAGTCTCGCCGCGACCGATACCGCATCAAACCCGCCAGATGCCAGCCTGGATCAGCAGGTGTGTTCCAGGCATCCAAATAACCGCCCACAGCTCTCGACGTCAGAACCGGATGCCCGGCGCGGCGAATAATTTCGCTCATAAACGGTTTGAAGTACTGATTCAAGATTGCATCGGCTCGCATCGGCTTGCCGGAATCGGGGTGCTCAACCGGTGAGGCGTTTAACTCGAGAAGGTTAACCATAATGAATTCCTTGCCGTCGTCGCCCTCCAGAAAGCGACGCATGACCGCTATATCATCTTGGCTGGCCTCGTCGCCGGCGCGTGACTGCACAATCTCAACGAACTCATTTACCTCTTGCGGAGAAAGGGGTTTGCGAAATCCGTCATACCAAAGACGAAACGCAGCATAGGCTAGCAAAGCACTTACCCAAATAAGAATCGCCATGCAGACTCCCTGCAGAAACATATATTGACACTTATACTGCCATAATATACCGTCAACGCAAGTTCGGTAGCGAAAAACTTCCACTGAACTAATGCATGCGTCGGGCAGAGGGGTTGCGGTGCTCTGCAGCCCCGAGGGCTTGGAATATATTCAGGTCATTGCCGGCAAAGAAACAACGGCACGCCCGGACCTATCCCCTATGCCAAAGGGTTGGAACCTACGCACTCGCAGATTTACGCGGAAAACGCTTTTGCATCTGCCGGCCCCGACGGAGGCGTGGTTCTTTCGCGACCACGGGCGCTTTCAAGGCCAGGCGCTTATCCTTTAGCCAAGAAGCCGGCTCCAGATTACTTACTAAAACAGGCGATAGCGTCTGCCCCTAGGCGCTGGGATCTTGTGTTCTTCAGGCAGCGTGCAAATCCGATTCATGCGATTCACGCTGCCGTCGACGTACTCCCAAATCAATTGATCACCCTCTCTATAGCGCCGTACAACCTTCGGGCCCCAGCCAAAGGCGTAAAAGTTGAGAATTCCCTCTTCCCAAATCATGGACGCCGACGTGCGCATACAATATTCCGTATCTCCGGCAGTAAAAAGAACAGCGCCTTCAGTATCGTTGGTATTCATGCCAGCCGTGCTATTAGGGCCATAGTCATGAATGATGCCAGAGCTTGTCACCACAACACGGCTGCCACATTGCTCCACCCGCTCGACGTGCCCTGTACGCTCGCCCTGCACGACCTGCCACAGGCCTCTTATATCATCGGCATGACTCGGCAAGGGCTCGGTACATTCAGCGAGTATCGGCAGAGGAAAATGCCGGTAAGCACATCCAGGGGTATTCGCCTTGGGAATGTCGCCAGCCGCCTTGGCGCTACCGTCCAGACGGGGTAATTCGCAATAATTGATGGTGCTGCCGTCCCCCGATAGTGTGCTCGGATCAATCGTGAGCGGAGGTCGAGGAGACAAAAAACCCAGCCAAAAAAGGTATAGCGCCAGCACACCAATTATCGTCACGACGATTGCGAGGATTCTAACAACCATGATGCGATTCCTTGTTGGATGATCGTGCCGTGTCAGCGGATCAGAATAACGGTTTCAATACAGATCACGGCAGGCCCTGACGAACTGCGAAAGCATGTACATAAGGTGGGGAGGACGGCCTAACTCTGCTCCAGCCACCCGGGTACGATTGAAAAACGTCCACTTCCCAACCCCAACCACGCTCTCGTACATACTTTCTCACTAAGACCTGCACCCGCACACGATCTGCCTAGGGACAAATTCTGAAAGTCGAAATTGATTGCTTTATGGCCTCGATCACGGCTTTTTCCTGGCTACTTTTTATTAGCCATTTTTATTGGCACTTGATATGCCATATTTATTATGGCAGTATAGGTGCCATATTAATAAATACACTAATGAGGCGTCAACATGCAACGTGTCACCCCTATCGCGGCGGCTCTAGCACTGTCGCACTTTACCACTATCGCCGCAGCACAGACTGGCGGGCTTGAAGAGGTCATCGTGACTGCCCAGAAGCGCGCTCAGAGCCTGCAAGACGTACCTGTTGCAGTTACAGCCTTCAACTCCGAGACAATACAGGAGGCGGGCATCAACAATGCCAGTGACCTGGCGATAATGACGCCGAGTCTCAACGCCAATGCCAATACCAGTCCCTTTACCACCCGCTTACAGATACGCGGCATCGGAACCTCGCAAACGGATCCCGCTCTTGAGCCTTCGGTCGGCTTTTTCGTGGACGGCGTGTTCATGGGGCGCTCCGGCTTAGGAACCTCCGACTTAACGGACGTAGAGCGCATAGAGGTGCTGCAGGGCCCACAGGGAACGCTGTACGGCAAAAATACCAATGCCGGCGCTATCAGCGTGATTACCAAACGGCCCAATTTGGAAGAGTTTGAGGGTTATGGCGAGGCCACTGTCGGCGACTACGATATGCGCAAATTGACCCTCACCGCATCTGGCCCACTCAGTGATACGGTCGCCTTCAGACTGTCAGGCAACGTTCATGAGCGCGATGGTTATTATGACAATATAGGTGTCAAAGACCTGAACGACGCGGACGATTGGAATATTCAAGGTAAGTTGCTCTGGGAGCCCACAGACCGACTCAGCGTAATGCTGACCGGTGCGCATATTGACCGCGACGAAACCTGTTGTGGCGCAACGGCGACACAAAGCGACGTGGTTAACGCGCAGCTAGTGCAAGAGGGCTTTCAGCCAAGCAAAAACCAACCCTACGATTACGACGTCGCGACTAACTTTCAAGACGCCTTTTCTATGGAGTCTGATCTGGTTACTTTGCACATAGAATATGATTTAGACTGGGGTTCCATCACCGCAATTTCAGGTTGGATAGATTACGACTACACGGTCAGCATCGACGCTGATCGTTCACAGCTTGATCAGCTATTTTCTGATTCGGAATACAATTCGGGCGACAGCTTTTCACAGGAACTGCGACTGGATTCCACGATCGGTGACAACATCGATTATCAAATCGGCTTGTTCTACTACGACCAGACTGTGCAGCGAGGCGACAGAAGCCCCACTCTAACGGTCGGCGAAGACTTTATTACCATTGCAGATCAGCAAGATTTACCAACACTTCCATTTCCCACGTTTGCTTTAATTGTGCAACCTGGCGATGAGCTCATTTATGAAAACAAATGGGACAACGAAACCATTGCGGTTTTCGGCCAGGCGACCTGGCATGTAGGCGAAAAGTGGCACCTAACCGGCGGACTGCGTTGGAATGACGAGAAGCGGGACGCTGATCTTTTCAGCGAGACACTATCCACTGCTCCTTTGGCACCGCAGGTCGCATTGCTAAGCCTCTTCTCTACCCCGATAGACGCCAAACTTGACCGCAGCAGCACCAATATCGATTGGTTAGCCAAAGTCGCATATGACATCAGCGACGAGGGGATGGTGTACGCCAGTATTGCCACGGGCAGCAAATCGGGCAATTTCAATGGCGTGAATGGTCAGCCCGATGAAAGAGAATTCGACGACGAAGATACCATCAGCTATGAGTTGGGTCTGAAGTCCACCTGGCTGGACTCATCACTGAGAGTGAACGCAGCCGGGTTCTACACCGAGATTGACGATTATCAGTTTCAGCAACAGCTGGAAACCGGTATTGGCACCTTTGTCAGCAACGCCGGCGAGGTAGAGGTGTCTGGTTTGGACCTCCAGATAGAAGCCGTGCCACTACCCAACTTGACGCTAAACGCGGGCCTACTGTACATGCACAAATATGAGGTGACGGCAGGCACTCTGGAAGGACAAGAGCTGCCCTACACCGCCGACTACAGCGGCAATCTAGGCGCAACACTGGTGTTTCCGATCGCAGACGGCGGTGTATATCTGCGCGCTGACTACATCTATATGGATGATCACAAGACGAACAGCACAGATGAAGCGAACCTGCTGCCAAAGGATTTTGATGATCGCGAGCTATTGAATGCCAGGATTGGTTGGCGCAATAGCAACTGGAATGTCTCGGTCTGGGGCAAGAACCTCACCGACGATCATTACGCGGTGCAAACGGTTGATCCACAGTTATTCAACGGCATGAGCGCGTATTTTTTGGCACCTCCACGAACCTACGGTGCGACGCTGCGCTACGACTTCTAAATCTGCATTCGTAAGCTGAGCTTTCAGCTTCGACACTAAACAGGCAGCTTTTGACACCTAGCACTGGGGGCTTACGACATTTAAAAGTGTTGTATCTCTTTTTCTACAGGAGTCGTGGATCAATCCATCTACGATAATTATAACTTCATTGTTTCAGCAAAACTCAGTTACCTGCACTCAAAAGCCTGATACGCCTGTTCTAGGCGCATTTAGTTTCGCACTGTTTTTACGCCTCTGGCATTCAATTCAGATTCGAGAGCAGAGGTCGCCGGAACTGCAAGAGTGTGAATCGTTTCATTCAGACCGTCGCGCTTATAAATAGTCACGTCCGTTGAATCTGACCAATCTAGAAACTCAACATGGTCGATGTTTCTAAGAAGCACAACCCTCGACTTTGTCCCCACATGATACTCGAGTAACTTAGACGTCAAGGTCAAGCCCGAACTTTGATCACTCAATAATCTATAGATTAGTAGCGCACCCGTTGCCGCCCATATAAACCAGATGTACCAGGGCGCCTGCTGGAACTAAGACACCACAAACAGCGCCGCGAGCACCAACAACGCAATTAGGATAACCGGGCGACGACCCCGGACCCTGTATTCATAGGTCTGCGACATTTCGCCAGCGTAGCATGATTAACGCTACGGCCTTACGGAGGCTGAAAAAAACACGCAAATCCTATACCGCCAAGTCACTAGCTACAAAAATAAGGCTGCTGATTTTAGCTAAATATTCACACGCCCGTTATTCGATATCACTCAGCGGGCACAAGCCCTCTAAGCAATCGAGTTACTATCTCGATACTGCTGTTCTTACTCAAGCCCTGATGAAAGCGCAGCCGATGCCACATTTCAAATGAAGTCATAGCGTCCACCGCCTCTCGATCATCTTTTCGCAATAGCTTGAGTTCTGGTAGCCATTCGTCCAGGTCCCCACGCAGCCGACGCTGACCTCTAGCGTAGTTCTTTTTAACCACCTCCGATTGCCAGAGCTTACATGTGCTCGCAAGCATAATATTCTTTATGTCTTCATACGCTTGTGCACGAAGTTCCACCGCGTGACCAATGCGCTCTCGCAGGCTGCCATCTCTATTCCCGCCTATAAAAACGCCCTCATAGAAGCTGCGAAGTTCTTCATCTACCGCAGCGTATAGAGCTTCCATATCTTCAAAATGCCTAAAGAAAGAGCGAAGACCAACCTGAGCGCGAGCCGCAATCTGTTGGGCCGTGGGTGTTAGTGTTCCTTCTTTCATCAGCGCGATTCCCGCCTCAATGATGGCGCGCCGACTGCGTTCACTGCGCTGCCGGCGACCGTCAACGATTTCGACATCGGATAAATCTGGCATGCTTATCTCGCTTTTTCCGCACTGAAATAATATGGCACTGTTTGTGCAATTAGTACAATATGATGCCAGAGCACAAGGCTACATTCCAGATGCAGAAGCTCAAACGGTCCCGCAGTGTCAATAAACCTTCGCACAGAGCAGGCCCATGGGCTAAGCTCTCTGGTCATCGCGACCAGTCTAAAAGGCAATCGCTTGTCGCTTACCCACACATAACAGGGCGGATGGATCTATGAGTCGAATCAGTAAAATTCCAGTGGAACAGTGGGACCCCGGTCTCAGAGAGCTCACCCAAGGCGACACCGCCAGCGTTATTGAACAAGGCATAACACGCATGCTGGCGCACACGCCAGAAATGGCTAAAGGCGCAATTGGTTTTGGCGCTGCGATCGCTATGAACAGAACCCTGCCAGAGCGCCTGATAGAGTTGGTCCGTCTGCGCGTTGCATTTCACAACCAGTGCCGAAGTTGCATGGCAATTCGCTATTCCAGCGCCGCGAGCGACGTGGACGAGGATTTAGTCTGCTCGTTAGAAAGGCCTGAAGAAGCACCCGATCTCACGCTGGCAGAACGCGCGGCGCTCGATTTCGCTGACCGCTTCGCTACTGACCATCTTTCTATAAATGACGAACGTTTCGCCGCCTTGCGCGAGCATTTCGATGAAGCGCAGACCATGGAGCTGATGCTTCACCTGGCTCTCTATGTCGGTATGGGCAGGTTAGCGGCACTGCTCGATATGACAGAAGAGCTCCCCAGTGGATTTCAGGCGACGTTTGGCGACGTTGTCACACCTTGGAGCGATACGCCTGTCGCTGTACGTTAAGTCAAGCGCTCATAAGCGCTTCAGCGCCATCTGTCTAAGCGCCCCAATCGAGAATTTGACAGTCGCGTGCTTGCCAATCGACGTAACATCCATGATGCGTTCAGCCTGTGACTGCACTCACTAGCCAGCGCGTAACACCAAATAAATCAATACCAGCGTAACCCCGCATGCCACTGCGGTTCTTCGACGATTACTCTTGTTCCACTGGACCTCGAAATCCGTTCTAGCTGCCTTCAGCTGCACTTGATCAGCTTCCGCAACATGCAGTTGCTGCAATCGATTATTCAGCGGCAGGTGGATCACCACAGTCACAACCTGTACCCCTAGCAAATAGGCAATGACTGCGACTGTCATCAGGAAGAATTCCAACCCGTGAAACGCTCCAAAGCTCAATATCCAACTCACGATCACCGTAACCGCTGAGCCCAGCCAGACCACAAGGAAAACAGGATGGTTGTCCTGAATCACCCTATCCGTCACCTGAAACGCACGGACAAACGCGCCATCATCGAGTTTTTCGAGACCGGGCATGACCACGATCGCGTAAGCAAATAAAAATCCCGCAACTAAAGAACAAAGAAATGTCGAACTCACTAACATTATCTGAAACATAGGCTTGTCACCGATCCTGTTGCTGAACTATTGGGGAATCTCTAATCAGTATAGCCCTGCGCAAACGTGTGCATGTGTCTCTCGCAACTTCTATAGCCGAAACCCCCCTTCGTTCAAACGATTGCCCTGACCGTCGGCATCGTGTTTGCTACAGCCAGGAAGTTGCGCCTACGGGCCGCAGTCAGGTAGGTTCTGCTCTAACGTAAAGGCATGATCGTCAGTAATACTGAGTCTCGCACTCGCTACCGATGATCGCGTATTCAGGGAGGCGGTTGTGCGCGACCTAACTGCCGGTGTCAGAAGAGCGAAATCGAGTTCTATTGCGAATCTGCAAACAAGCTTTGCCATGAGCCCGATTACCGTTACTTCCATTGCTCTTGAACGCAGAATTGGCTATGCCGGCATCAAATAAGCGGCTGCATATCACGGGCTGCCCCCGCAGCGGCACCACGCTGCTCATGGAAGCGCTGTGCGCTTGCACTGAGCATCAGGGTCGCTGTGAACACGAGCGCAGTATATTCGATAACCGAGATCTGCCCGTCGGCCTGTATATTTCTAAACAGCCAACAGATATCAGGCGAATTCGCCATCTCTTTTATCGTGACGTAAACCTCTATGTGATCTACGTCTATCGAGATCCGCGCGCGGTAATCTCCAGTCAACACCGTCAGGAGCCCGGCCGGTATTTTTGCAACTATCGTATCTGGCAAGCCTGTGAACAGGCAGCCGGTCGCTACCAGGGGCATGCTCGCTTTCTTCGAGTGCGCTACGAGTCGCTGATTGCGGACCCTGATAAGGTACAGGGCGACATTATCGAGTATTTCTCTTTTCTAAAAGTGCTTCATCAATTTGGTCAATTCCACCACTGGGCACGGCCTTCAGCCTCTGCTGACAGGGCAATGGGTGGTCTGCGCCCGCTGGACGGAAAGCATCTCTCGTCCTGGCGAAACCACTTACCTCGCATTGCCCAACAACTGCAACTGCACCCCGATATGGCTACGGCGCTGAACCGCCTGGGCTATGAACAGGACACACATTGGCAACGCGAACTACAGGCTGTCACTCCGATAAACTATCCCTGCCGCTATTCGGATCGAAGGCAGAGGCTGAAAGAGTGGGAAACGTCGGTACGTGTCTTGCTGAAATCGAGAGCCTACATACAACGTCTGAACCGTGGTTGAAAGATGACGACGCCCGTTGCCATTTCAGCGTCTAAACTAAGGTCATCAACTTAGTAACGCGGGGCTCGATACCATGCCTGATCTGCGCATTTTTTCTTACCTGCCAAACCCTCGTCTTGCAAAGGCAGTCATCGCGGCGCACTACTCTGGCGCAGATATCGAAATTGTGGGGGATACCCCGCGTGAACTAATGCAGTGGCTGTGGGACTTCGATGCGCGGAAACTGACTGAGGCGGAAAAGCCAGGACTGGATCACTTTGCCCGAACAGGGTCGCTAGGATTCGCTGGACTTACTCTTTATAAAAGTGACGCCTTTTTACAGGCTCATCCATTTGGCACTGTACCCGCGGGATTTTCCGGTGATGGCAGCGTGGGCATATTTGAATCCAACGCGATCATGCGAGCGGCCGCACGAAGTGGCAGCAAGCGTCACGGATTGCTGGGGGACGGTCCGATCGGTGAGTCACGGGTCGACGCCTTCCTCGATCGTTCACTCGTTTTTGCCTGCGATACCCAACGCTACCTGTTAGCAGAAGATCAACTGACTGAGCAACTATACAACGACATGGCTAGGTCGTTGGTTTCCTACGCAACAGGTCTCAATTCAATTCTGCAACACAGATCGTTTATCGCGGCGGACGAACTGACATTGGCGGACATTGCTGCCGTTTGCGAACTGAGCCTGTTTACAAATGAATCGCGAATGACGCAACAACTCGCCAAGATCGGCAAGGATGCCCTTACGCCAACGCTATCGTCCTATACAAGCCTGGGCGATTATTTGAAACGTATCGCGCCAATCGAGGTCTTCCAAAAGGAACTGGGCGAC
>JBCDFM010000107.1:0-12141 GCA_039178015.1 Pseudomonadota bacterium | reverse complement strand
GCAACCCCCAAAATCACCCAGAGTGAACCCCATTCACGCCTGACTAGTTCATCGATTATCCTTTGATCAACCTGACTAGTAAGCGCTATTGCGCTCACCTCTGCTGCGCGTACTGCAGGGCCCTGAACGCCGATCAGTGTGCCCTCGAATACCACGATTCCCAGGCCCAGCTTGAACCAAACCCAGCGGGCGTAGATGAAAGGTCGATGCGCTGCCATGGCCAGCAAGCCTGAGATGAGCACAATAGCCACGGACGGTAACAACAACCATTGTGCAATAGCAGCAATGCCAGCGCGCATTAAAGCGTAATCATTCAAATCGCTTGGCGGTGGAGTCACCGACAACAGAATAAGATGTGCGCTTAAAGCGCCGATCATGCCGGCAGCCCCGAGCACGTGTAGTGATTTCAGAATACGTTTTAGCAAGGGCGGACCTGTAAAACTGTGGCAGACTACATCTTACTTTATGCGGGATGCTGTTGCTTTGCCGGCGAAGCAAAAAGCAGCCTATGGTCTTCGGGCCTGACCCTGTCGGAAGCTTCAATTATCATGGCACGATACGTACAGTACGGTACTTTCAATCATCGCGCCGCGATTGGGGCTGGCCTGGCCGCCCGAGTGTGTTATGCTCGCGCGCGTACTACAATTCAGCTCTGATTCCGCAGAAAAAACGGGTCATAATTGGATGAACTAAACCGGAACCAGGAAACGGACGTACGTCTTCTACAAGAAACATAAGATTTAAACGTTACTCGAGACAATCAATAAAAAGGTAGCCCCATGTTGACCACTCTATCCCCCGGGCGCATTACGCGCGCGACATACTCGCTTGTCTGCGCAACGATAATGACGGTCATCGTCAGCGCGTGTTCTGGTGGCTCGAATAACTCGGGAGGCAACTCCGAACCCGCGCCTCCACCGACACCCGCACCCCCACCGACGCCGACGCCCCCACCTGAGCCGGAACTGCAGGACAGCGCATACTACATCTTGCCGCCAGGTAACTTCGGCGGCTTTCCAACCTCGGAGGACTCACTGGATCAATTACCTCTGTATGATGCACTGACACCCTTGCGTGATAACGTGACCGAAGCGGATATAGAACGACTCTTTCTACCGCAGGATTTTCAACCAATCGGCGAGACACGTTTGGAACCTACTGAACGCCCGGGCTTGGAAATCCTGTACGACGAATTCGGTATACCCCATATTACAGGACAAACGCGCGCCGACCTGATGTTTGGCGCGGGATGGGTAATGACGCGAGACCGATCGGTATTGATCAGCTTTGGCCGCGGCCCGGCGCGCGTTGCCGTGGCGGACGTTCCCGGTATTGATGCCTTTAGTCTGGTTACCAGCGCTCAGACATTTGTTCCTAGTGCCGCTACCGAACAGCTGGTGAGCGATCAGGTTGATTTGCTGTTGGAGGAACTCGGCGAAAAAGGACAACAGATCATTGACGACCTGCAGGACTATGTTGATGGTGCAAACGCCTATGAGGCGGCCGCCGGTATCAATAATCCTGCACCCTATACGATCAACGATGTGGTAGCGACAACGGCCTTTATCGGATCGATTTTTGGCGCCGGGGGTGGCGGTGAGGCGCGCAATGCTGAATTTCTCTCCACCCTTATCAACGGCTTAGGGGAAGGTGTAGGACAGTTGGCCTGGGACGATGCCATGCTGTTCGAAGATCCGGAGACGTATACCAGCATCAGTGAGACTTTTGACTATGGCGTCTTTACGGGCGGACCCGTTACGGGGTCTGCTGTCATCGATGAGGGGTCGATTGTTGCGCTTGACCCCAGAGATATGGAAGTGGTTGCCGCTGCCACACAAGAATCAGCGCAGCCGGGGCTTGTAGACGCCGCTGCGGCGCCGCCCGGGCGGACGGCATCCAACTTTCTTATCGTGGATAAGCCTGCATCGGTGAACGACACAACGCTAGGTGTGATGGGTCCGCAATTGGGCTTTTACTACCCTCCCATCGTTATGCAGATGCGCCTGACGGGGCCAGGCATAAACGCTCAGGGGGTGGCTGTAACGGGTATAGGTCTCTACCTGCTGATTGGGCGTACCGAGGATTACGCCTGGAGCCTGACGTCTGCGAGCAATGACGTTAGGGATGTGTTTGTGGAGCGATTGTGTAACCCCGATGGCTCAGAACCGACTCGGGAGTCGCTGCACTATGAATTTGAAGGTGAGTGTATAGCCTTCGAGATGTTTGATGCCGGGCTACTCAACGACATACCGCTGCGCTACCCGGTATCAGTACACGGACCGATGATCGGTACAGCGACGTCCAATGGCGAACCCGTTGCCCTCACGCGTAAGCGCTCTACCTTTGGTCGGGACGTACTTAACCTGGCTGCCCTGAAGGATATGACTGAGGGGGTGGCCACCACACCGGAGGCGTTCTGGGAGACAGCTAATCAGTTTGGTTTCACCTTTAACTGGGGCTATCAGTCCCGCGATAGCGTGGCATTCTTTTCCTCCGGGCGCCTGCCCATAAGGGCACCAGGGCTGGATCGTCGCCTCCCGACCTGGGGGACAGGTGAGTATGAGTGGCAGGGATTTTTGTCCGAAGAGCAGCATCCTCACTCGGCATCTGCGCCTAATGATCGACTGCTTAACTGGAACAACCAGGCTGCACCAGGGTTCATGCATGGTGACGGTACACCATACGGCTCAGTACATCGCGTGGAGGCCTTCGATCAGTTTCCCGACCAGGTGGATCTCGCAGGTGTGGTTGGCGTCATGAATCGGTCAGCAACCGAAGATGTGCGCTCTCCGGTGTGGCCGGTGATCAGTGAGGTGTTGCACGGAGGCGAAGCACCCAGCGAGTTAGCGGCTGCCGTCGTTGCGCTAATGGATGATTGGGTGGCAGATGATGCGCCAGGCCTAGACGCCGATGAGGACGGGTTTAATGACAGCGCCGGCCCAACGATCATGGCCGCGCTGATCGGACCCCTCGCTGAGGCGGTAATGCAGCCGGTATTTGGGGATCTGGTGGAGGAACTCGATGAAATTCGCGATCTAGCGGGAGATCGGTTCAGCAGTTCGCAGCACGGCACCAACTATATAGATAAGGACCTACGTACGCTGCTGGAGAAGGATGTCCAAGGTCCGTTCAACCTCAGCTATTGCGGTGGGGGGGAGCTCCAGGCATGCCGTGAGTCGCTCTGGCAGGTTGTGGAGCGTATATCCCTGGAGTTGTCCGCGGAGCTAGGAGATGATCCAAACGCCTGGCTGAGTGAAGGAACACGTGTCAGTTTCATACCAGAGTTAATCCCCGATACTTTCAGGGGCACCAACCGGCCCACCTATCAGCAGGTTTTGGAGTTTGTACCTGCCGAAGAGTGAAGGGCACGGACCTGTAATACCGGCTCAAGCCATGCTTGGGCGAGAGTCGGGTGGCAGCATTTAAGCTTGCCACCCCGGGAGCGGTGAGCTTCGAGTTTGCAGTCAGATCATCGCGGCAAGTTTCTCGAAAAGCAGAACATGGTTAAGCAAGCAGTCTGGAATGCGACTGGCAAGCTCGGCTTACGTTTTGGGCTGCACGCGCCTGACCTGTAGCGGTCCATTCTATTCATCAAAGGTTTCGATAATTGCTGAAAGACTGTTAGCCAACTTGTCCATGTCCTGTTCCGGAATGCGGCGGTCCATTTCGGCGTTGATTTTATCGAAGGCAACTTTTACCCGCTTCAAGGCCGCTCTGCCATCAGCAGTCACTGTAAGTTGCCAGGCGCGAGCGTCTTCGCTGCTTCGTTCACGCGCTACCAATCCTGCCTTGATGAGTCTGCCTGCCATCGCCGTGACGGCACTTTCCCGCTGGGAAAGCGTATCGGCAACTTCTTTTTGGGTCATGGGACCGCGACTTGCGATGATGGTCATCACTGCCGACTGAGCGGTACTCAAACCGCTGACCTGGGTCAGAGAGGCATCGGCTTCCGTCTTAAGTCGATGCGCTGCGCGCTGCAGCAAGAAGTAAAGTCTGTGTTTGGAGGCTGACATGGCGAGCAATCGTATCTTGACATAGACGCGAAATCAGTAATACTACACTAGTGAAGTAAAATGAGGAAATGAGATGGGAGCTATCGACGTTTGGGCACAAATGACGACAGAGCGCATGGCGTCGTCGTCTTGGTTGGAGCCGCTGCTGCGCTGGACGAACCAGCATGGCGAAAGTCCTTTGCCCACACCTGAGACGACTCTGCAGGCCATGAATGCCGCCGATGTCGACATTGCGATTTTATCAGCCTGGCAAGGCCCGCAGGGCTCCTATATCAGTCATGAAGAGGTCGAGGCACAAATTGACGCGGCACCGGAGCGGTTTCGCGGGCTTGCGACGGTTGATCTTCATAATCCTATGCAATCGGTGCGCGACATCCGTCGCTGGGTAGACGGCAAGCGGTTTGTCGGCGTACGGGTTGTTCCCTGGCTGTGGGATTTGCCGCCAAATGACCGACGCTACTATCCGATCTACGCCGCTTGCATCGATGCGGGCGTGCCGTTCTGCACACAGATTGGACACACCGGCCCACTGATGCGATCTGAGACTGGTCGCCCACTTCCTTACTTGGAAGACGTACTGCTGGAATTCCCTGAGCTGGTAGTGGTGGGGGGGCACGTGGGCTTTCCTTGGGTGCAGGAGCTAATATCCCTAACGATTAAGTTTCCCAATTTTTATGTTGATACATCCGCCTACGCGCTGCACAGACTGCCGCCGGATTTTGTCCACTACATGAAAAGCGTGGGTAAAGATCGCGTGATGTTTGGTACCAACTGGCCGATGTTAAGTCACAGCCAGTGCCTGCAGGGCCTGGATGGCTTGCAGCTGGATACGCAACAACAAGAAGCGTTTCTTTCAGGCAATGCGCGTCGAGTGTTCAAGCTGTAACGCCCGGCATTTCACTATCCGTGCAACACAGGGTGTGAGTCGAGCCAAAGCCGTAATGCACTAAAGTGACGTATAGATAATGGCAATAAATAGGCTAAACCGTAGCGGCAAACACTGGCGCCAGATAGCCCGTTGTAGATGCCTGACTATGTCAAACGTGGTCACAAACGCATTGCTTAGCCCATATGAAGAGCCATTTGAACACATGCAAGGAGATCTGCGATGCCAACGCGCCATCGTGTACAGGAGTTTGTAGACGCCCTCGTTAACGGTGATCACGCTGAGGCTATCGCAGCGTTTTATCATGAGCGAGCGAGCCTACAGGAGAATGATCAGGACCCTATTGTGGGCAGAGACAAACTGGTGCAACGCGAACAGGCGAGCCTGGATCGCTTGAGCCATATGGTGACGCATAGGCCGGCCTTCATCCTTGTCGATGAGGACTCGGTGGTAATCGAATGGAGGTTCGATGCTACCGATAAAAATGGCACTACGCGCCGTTTAAACGAAATCAGTTTGCAGAAGTGGCGAGGAAACCGTATTGCGTCTGAGCGTTTCGTTTACGACACGGCAAGCGCTTGGCGAGTGGTCGATAGTGCGACATTGGGGGTGGGCTGAGTTATGGCTTGCGTTGATCCCTGTATTCTCGACACGCTCCCGTTTTCAGGTCTCGATGAGCAGGAGATGCGCAGACGCGCGCTGGCTTCTCGCGACGACACAGATTTATTCGAGCATGAACTGTCCTTTGTGCGAAGACGCTGTCCCGCGATCAAACCTGAACTGCCAAGTCTCATTCTGTTGCCGGACGGGCCCGCCACAGTGGAAAGCTACGACGCGCTTATGGAGGCATTGGGTGATCGATTCAACGTCGCCGTGATCGAACTCCCTGGTTTTGGCTTCTCCTATGCGCGCGCGGCCCAGGCGTTGGAGTTTGAAGACACTTGCACAATACTAACCCTGGCCATTGCAGACCTGCAACTGCCTCGAGCGGTGCTGGTAGGCGCCTGCATCCAGGGACTGGTAGCAGCTCGGATAGGAGAGTTGGCTCCTGAACTCTTCGCCGGACTCATCGTGGCCCAAACTGCTGACTTTGAGGGGGAGATGCGCTGGGCAAGCGAATCCATTGATATGCACGGTAATCTGGCAGAGCCCTTTCAAGGTCAAATCAATTTTCGATTGGCCAGAGAGCGTGCCACAGTGGACTGGTGGTCGGCCTATGTTGCAGGCCCCAAACTGCCGCTCGAGGACTTCCAAACACAGGCGCGCAAGGTGCTCAAATGTGGCTGCTCCTATGCATTGGCGTCGCAAATTCAGAAGTGGCAGGCCATGGATGTTGTGCCTGAGCCTAAGCCTGGGCTGCCCAGTGCGGTTATCTGGGGCACATCAGATAAGTCTCATGCCGGCACCGACAAACGCTCAATCCTGCGCTATCTGCCTGATGCAGACTATGTCGAGCGCGACGATTTGGGGCATTTTCCCGATTTGGAATCACCGCAGCTGATTGCAGAGATTGCGCACGCATTGTTAGCGCGATCGAGATAAGGCTGGCCAAACCAACACATTGGCAATAGGCGCGCACGATGCAGTTGTCCCAGCGGACAGACTGATAGACTTGCAATCTGCAAAGGGCTAACCGCTTTCGCCAGAGCGCTGGCTAGCACTTGGCCTGGCGATTGGTTTTGTGACGAATCTTGCGACAGCGCTCTGGTTCCGGTTCTGCTTCCTGTTGGCTGATGGTTTCTTTAACGGGTTCTTCTGGGTCGCTGAGGGCAGCGGCTGTGGCGGCATCGGAGTAGGATCCACGGCTGGTTGTCGCCGAGCTGGATGCAGAGTTGCCTGATACGGTCGACGCCGCCTCCGGCATTGTCTCAGCAGTTGCAGCATTCGCCGCGGCAATATCTTCTACCACATCGAATACAATGGCATTTGGAATGGGCACGCTTAAGTTGTATTGCGCAATTTTCCAGCCATCTAGGGTGTTGACGATTATGCCACTGCTGCGACATTGCCCCAGTTCGGCATGGTTCAGCACCTCGTCAAACCAGGCGCTATTCCCGTCTGCAGATAAAACGATGTTGCGTTCCACCGGGATGTACGTCCAACCGCGACCCGTAACAAAGCTGTCCTCGACAAAGTCGCGAAATGCCGGGCCTTGCCAGCGTTCAGTCGCATCTGTGCCAAGAAAAATAATGTCTTCGGTTACCGTTTGCAGATAGGCAACGCTGTCTGCTTCGCTTGCTGCGCGATGAAAAGTATCAAGTGCATCAGAGGGGTTCTCGGCTGCGTGGGCCAGGTCCAATACCGGTAATAGCAAGAAACACAACAATGCTTGTCTTAAATGGTACACGCGATCTCCCGGGCTTTCAGATAAGGATCGCTACTCTATCCTTGCCCGGGCCGCGGGTTCAACAAAAATTCCCGCTGATCGTAGGTGACTGGAATCAGCCTCCCTGTATCCGTTAACCTAGTTCACAGTCGATATTGAGATCCGAGCACTTTCAGAATGATAAGTCGATATGCAATCGCAACCTTGATGATAACGGCGTTCATCATGGGAACGGATTTCACTGGCGTCCTACTGTTGGTTACGCCTATCGAAAGCGATTTTTCGACCGACATTACCAGCACACAGTGGGTGCTTAATATCTACGCCCTGTCCTTTGGTGTGTTCATGGTAGCGGGCGGCCGTCTGGGTGATCTATACGGACACAAGCGCATGATACTGTCGGGATTGTGTATCTTTATTGTGGCGTCCGGCGCGTGCTATTTCTCCCCCTCTATGGCCTGGTTGATAGGCTGGCGTGCCGTTCAAGGTATAGGGGCTGCCGTGTTATGGCCGTGTATTTTGGCTTATGGCGCTACCAATTCCAGCGATGCGAATAGAGCGCTGGTCATGGGGATGATTCTGGCGGGTATTACGGGTGGCAACGTTGTCGGTCCCTTGCTGAGCGGCGTAGTGACCTGGCTAGGCGACTGGCGCTTGTTTTTCGCGGTGAATACCGTGTTCGCCGCGTTGATGGTGCCGCTGATCTTGCGAGTCCTGCAAAGCGAGCCAGCCGGTCCTTCCGGGGAGCGGGTGGACTTTCTGGGTATTTCCATTTTAGGCCTTGCTATTTTGTCTCTGCTCTATGCCCTGGATGTGGGCGTGGATTGGGGGTGGACCTCTTCGGGTATTATCGGTTTGTTTGTGTTGAGCGCACTGCTGTTTGCAGTGTTCCCTTGGACCGAAGGTAGGATGCGGCACCCCCTGGTCCCGCCAGATCTATTAAGAGACCCTCAGTTCTTGCTGATCCTTGTCACCAGTGGATTGCTCATGCCGGCGGTGTTCAGCGCCTTTCTTTACTTCCCGCAATTTCTGCAGAAGACCTTGGGCTGGTCGGTACTGCAGGCGTCGTTCGGGATGATACCTCTCATGGTACTGCTGTCAGTGGGCTCTGCTTCTGCCGGACGGCTGTACGAACCCTTCGGACCTAAGCGGCTGTTGCTCGCAGGCTATGCCATGATCGTGCTGGGGTCGATTACGGTTAGTGTTATGGATGCCAGCTGGGGCTATCTCGCCATCCTGCCTGCGATGATCATTTTTGGGATCGGGGCGACGCTGGTGATTGGACCTGCAGGTACCGCGATTGTCAGTGCTGTGCCAGCCGAGCGGGCAGGGGTCGCCGGTGCCATGTCGTTCATGGTGCACCTGGTCATAGGCGCGGTGGGGGTTGCCGGTGTGACGGTGATTGTGAACAGCCAGCTTGCGGGAGCGGCTGCCGCTGTTCAAGCGCAAGCCATGTCTACTGGCATCAGTGACGGCTACTGGCTGGCTATCGTGATCGCCTGTCTTGGATTTGTCGCCGCCGCTAGCATTGATGAAAAGCGCTTGGGTGTTGCCGGCGCGGCAAGCTAGCGACTGGCTCAAAACTTACCAAACGACGGTGGGACTCTGCACAATGCACTTCGCCAATGTTGTATTTGCAGGCGGCGGAAGCCGCTGCATGTGGCAGGTAGGTTTCTGGGAGGGAGCCCGGCAAGGTGGCCTGGATTTGCAATCGTCAACGCGGTACCTGGTTAGCACCAGTGCAGGTTCGGCGATGGCCACCGCTTGTGCGTTGGGTAGAGGTCGTGATGCGCTGGATCTGTTTATGGAAATGACTGCCCAAAACCCGCGCAATATATACTGGAGCCATCTCCTCCCGGGATCAGGTAAACCTTTGCTGCCGCATATGGGTATGTATCGAAAAGCGCTGGAAGATTTTCTGCAGCCTGGTGACTTAAAGACTTTAGGCAGTATCACCTTGGAATTTCTCATGGCGCGCTATCCGCGCTGGATGCCTTCTGGCGTTGGTGCGCTGCTGGCTTTTAGCATTTACGGCCTGGAGAAGCACCTAACGGGTGTTTTGCATCCGAGCTGGACGCAGCGTCTGGGCTTTCAGCCGCTGATTGCGGGCAACCGAGATGTGACTAGCGAGCAGGAGCTCATTGACGTGATTCTCGCCTCCTCCACGGTGCCGCCTGTGCTGCGCACGCAAGGGTTTCGCGGGCAGCGAGTGCTCGATGGCGGCATCATCGATAATGTCCCTGCGTTTCTTACGGAGTCCAGGGCAGGTGACACGCTGGTGCTGCTCAGCAAACGCTATCGGCAACCGCTGCCAGTATCGGATTCGCGCTATTACATGCAGCCAAGTGAACCCATTCGAATTGATAAGTTCGACTATACCAATCCGAGCGGTCTGAAGGACGCCTTTGACCTTGGGCGCAGGGATGCACTAAAGTTCCTGAATAGCCCTGATGTAAGAAAGGCTGGGGTCTCGGCCTGAGCGAAGTGACGGACTAAGGTGCACGCAAGGGGGCTGCTCTGGCCAGGTCAGTCTGTGGTAGCGAACAGGTTTTGAGAATAGTGTCATGCGCGGCCTGTCTTAACATTTCGCAGGTTTATGCCGGCGACAGCGCGAAAGATGAGGACCTGGTAGGTGTTCAATTCAGGGCACTCGACCTGCAGCTCATTGCGGTCTTACTAACTGCGTCGGCAGTTAGTTTTTTTGCGCCTAGTCGTCACCATAGATGGTGAGGTTCCAGATACGGCCCACCACCTGCGCGGTGCGTTCAGGGTCATCTGGTTGCACATGTCGCAGATCGTCAATCCCCACGGAATAATTCATCAGAATCAGCGAGCGAGCAACCCGATCCACGTCTGTCACCTTTGAACGACCCAGAGCAATTTGGTGGCGGATGAACGAGGCGGTTTTCTCAACATAGTAATCGATGACGCTGCCCTGCCAATGTTCAAACACCTTGCGGCTTCCGCTGGCCGCCTGTGAAACTGAGCTGATCATGCGTCGATGCCGAGGGAACACACGAAACATGTCGGTCAGATGTCTCACCATGGCCTCCCGGTAGTCTAAATCTTCCACTTTGCCATCCAGCCAGGGGTCAACTGTAGCGCGGACATCGGCTTCAAAGCGCTTTAGCAGCCCCATAGCGATCTCATCAAGGCCGGAGAAATAGTGATAGAACGCCGAGCGCGTCATGCCAGCGCGCCGGGTAACCGTCTCTACAGTCAGATCGCTAAAATCGTGCTCGGATAGTGCGTCTTCTGCTGCGGCAAAAATAGCGGCTTTAGCCTCGTCTGGTGATCGGCGGGTTCGCTGGCTGGTTGATGACATGAACGGGTTGGCCCTGGCACCTGAATGACGGGGTGTATGATAGCGCGTTCAATCTACTATTGACAGAGTGTCGATAAGGTTTTAGAGTTATCGACACTGTGTCAATAAACGAGTGGAGATGAAATGATAATGAATATGTCTGCACCCATCCCCGAGTCCTGGACTGGCAGCGATCGTACACCCAAGATCGCCATCATTGGTGCAGGTATGTCGGGTATAGCAGCCGTGGTGAAGCTTCGCAAAGCGGGTTACAGCGATCTCACGGTCTTCGAAAAGTCCGATCGCGTCGGCGGTACCTGGCGAGAGAACACATATCCGGGTCTGTCCTGTGATATTCCATCGCGCTGGTACTCGTTCAGCTTCGCCCTTAACCCAAACTGGAATTACCGCTATTCATACGGGCCTGAAATTCAGGCCTATATGGAAGATACAGCGGAGCGCTTTGCGGTCATGGATATCGTTCGTTTCAATACCCCGGTCCGCAAACTTGACTATATTGGGCCACACTGGCGGCTGACGACGGATAACGAAACGCTCGATTATGACATCGTGATTTCCGCCACGGGCATTCTGCATCAGCCCGTGCGACCGCAAATAGACGGCTTAGACAGCTTTGCGGGTGATGTTTTTCATACCGCCCAGTGGGATCACTCGGTAGCCCTAGAGGGCAAGCGCGTGGGGATTATCGGCACCGGCTCAACCGCAGCGCAAGTGATCGGTGCTATTACGGATAAAGTCGGCGACATGTTCGTCTTTCAGCGCACGGCGCAGTGGATGGTGCCTCTGCTGCAGACGAAATACACCAAGTTCACCAAGCGCTTAATGCGTGCCTTGCCGTCGCTACAGAAACTGGGCTACTGGTTTTACTATCAGGTTCTGATTCAAACGTTCGCCCAGGCCACGGTTGGCAGTCGGTTTTGGCAGGGCATGATCAGCAAGTGGTGTGCTTATAATCTCAGGCGCAACGTGCCTGACCCCGAACTGCGTCGCAAGCTGACACCGGACTATCAAGCGGGGTGCAAACGTCTGCTTTTCTGTAGCGATTTCTATCCGGCGATAAGTCGCGATAATGCTCATTTGATTACCGCTGCCATTGAATGTGTCACGGCGGAGGGTATCAAGACGACGGATGGCGAATTGCACGAATTAGACGTGCTGGTGCTGGCTACTGGTTTTGATCCCAGTGCGTTCATTCTGCCGACGCAGGTCACCGGTAAGAACGGTATCGATCTGGGCGAAATATGGGATAGCGCCCCGCGCGCGCACCGCGCTGTGGCCATGCCGGATTTTCCAAACTTCTGGATGATAGAAGGCCCTACGGGACCGGTAGGTAATCTGTCGTTGATTACGATTAGTGAGAATCAGATCGATTACATCATTTCCATGCTCGACAAAATGAAGCAGGAGGGTTTAGCTTCGATAGCTGTAAAGTCTGAGGCTTATGAGCAATATAATGCCGATATGCTTGCGGCCGTTGATCACACCGTATGGGTTACCGGTGGCTGTAGCAGCTGGTACATGGATAAAACCGGCAAGCCCAACCTTTACCCCTTCCCACCGGAGCAATATTTACGCGATATGCAGAATCCGG
>JBCDFM010000106.1:0-12400 GCA_039178015.1 Pseudomonadota bacterium | reverse complement strand
TCCGAGGAGCTCACACCGATGCGGCTCAATCCTTCTTGTGCCAGCGGCAATATCTGTGCAATTACGTCAATGATGGTGTGCTCACGATAACCAGCCTGGTGAAAGCTGGGCCACATCAACCTGGCGTCGAGCCCGTGCTGCGCAGCTCGATAGAAATTGTACTCAGCCAGGGAAAATGGCAGCGCGGGCAGTAGCGTATCTATCTGCGGGCGAATACCTTCAGCTGCACCAATCAAAAACGCAGCGTTGGCCACCATGTCCACTGCCGTGGGGCCAGCGGGCAAAGCTCGCATCTCGATACGTAGGTGGCCACCATTCACATCGTCGTATACAGGACGATTCCACAGCCACACCGTACTTTGATGCAGGCGCAACTCTGATAGCGACGGCGCCTTGCGCGCGTCAATATCTGACCCTTGCACAGGTTCGCATACGGGCAACAGCGGTGGGTAAATTCTGACCACCTCTCTGAATAACTCCAACGCACCGCGGCGTACCCAACCCTGGCCGAAGTTCACTCGGGCCGGCTCACGCCAGCCGTATCGATCCCGATGCCGGGTGTCGATACTCTGTTTGAACAGCGGAACCCGTGTTTCATGCCAGAGGCGGCGACCAAACAATGTCGGTGAATTGGCCGCCAGGGCAAGCGCGAGGGGTGTCATCAGCTGGACAGCATTGAAGGTGTCGGCAAAGTCGTCAGGTGGAACTGTGTAATGAACTTGAAAGGACGTATTCGCACCCTCTAACGTGATGTCTTCCAACTCCATCTGCAGCGGATCGCGGCCATCAATATCGACCTTAAACTTACCCCCTCGACGCTGTAATAGCTGATTGATGAGGGCGTGGAATCGAGTACGATCCGTAATACAGTGCCGACCAAAATCACTTTCACGCAGCGTGGGTAGAATCCCAATAGGGACGATGCGTGCACCAAGAGGCGCGGCGATACTGCGTACATGGCGCAGACGATCCAGGATATCCTCTTCCAATGCACGCATTCCGGCGTTAGCTAGCGCAGCGGGCGCAAGATTGTATTCCAGGTTGTAGCGATTGAGTTCAAGCGTCAGTCGAGGGTCGTTTGCAGCGCGCTTGATCTCCTCGTTGAGTGACAGCGGATGTCCATCTGAATCTACGACGTAAATTTCCAGTTCAGCCCCTATGGTAGCCTCACCCAGCCCGAAATCTGGCCGTCTCAGCAGAACCTCCAAATCTGCCAGATCGCGCTCTAGGCTGGCACTAAAAGCCTGGTAGTCGGCCTCCTCAAAGTCGACCTGATTTATTTCTCGTCCCACAGGAGTCCCTGGTTGAATGCCATGAGCAAGCTACCTAAACACAAAAAATCTTTTCTTTTAAGTACCGATCGCGCTATTCCAGCATCTGTCACACACCCATAAATTACTGGGATATGGCATAGGACAGGTTAACCGTCACTTGATAAGCGCTCTCACCCGCCGCGACAGGCACCGATTCTGCAGCTGCTCTAGAAGCCATCATATCGGCCTGAACTATCGGCATAGGTGACACGCGCCCGCTGTGTTCCGATATCTGCATAATCTTACCAAGCGAAACGCCAGCCGCTTCAGCTAAGGTCTCTGCTTTGTTGCGGGCATCGATCACGGCCCGCTTGCGCGCTTCAGCAATCGTGTCTGACGGATCGTCGTTAGTAAAGGCGATGTTGCCTCCCTGGTTCACTCCCAGAGTTACAGAAGTGTCGATAATGCCACCGAGTTTTTCGAGATCGCGTACACGCACCGTCAAACCATTGCGCACGGTATAGCCAACGATTGTCGGTGTACGGTCAGCGCTCTGGCTTTGCTTCGAAGGGTAGACATATTTGGGTTGGATAGAAAAGTTGCTGGTCTGGAGGTCTCGCTCGGCAATACCTTCGTCTCGCAGCGACGCCAGCACCTTGGTCATGGCTGCGGAGTTAGCGTCTAACGCGGCGCGAGCGGTTTCAGCCTCACGGGTCACGGTGAGCTGTACAACCGCCATATCAGGTGCGACTTCTGCTGTGCCAGTACCCACTACCGTGATCATCGGTGAAGGCTCAGGCAGTTGTGCATAAGCAGCAGACGAGCACAGCAGCAGTAGGGTAAGCACTGCTATGGGCTGTTTCAGGTGAAATATTGACGCCTTATCGATATACAAAGTCATAGCATTCTGCTCCGTGGTGGGAGTTAAGCAGCACGCCCCCGACGCTGCGAGAGCTCACCCTGTTTCGCGAAGGGCTACGACGAACTGAAGAAGCTCCCGGTGCGGCAGGTCGCGCTGGCGATCTCAATGAGAGTCGAATCCCAGCGGCTAGTTCAATTCGCGCTTACTTAATAGCGCTTCCGCAACCCAGCACTAGAGGTTTTTTGCATGAAAAGCGAGATGATCACCGATGAAAGAAGCGATAAAGAAGTAGCTATGATCGTAGCCCGGTTGCATTCGGAGTATTACCGGGTAGTCGGCATCAGCTGCAGCCTCTGCAAGCAAGTGCGTTTTCAGTTGCTCGTCGAGAAAATTATCAGCCTCACCTTGATCAACCAGGATTGGCAAACGTTCGCTAGCTGCTCTAATCAGTTCAGTCGCATCGTACTGCGACCAGCTAGCGCGGTCGGGGCCCAGATAGTTGCCCAGCGCTTTATGGCCCCAGGGGCACTGCAGCGGCGAACAAATAGGCGAAAAAGCACTGACAGACCGGTAGCGCTGAGGATTGCTTAAGGCAATAGTCAGTGCGCCATGGCCGCCCATGGAATGGCCCATGATTCCCATTTTCTCGGGATTGATTGGAAAAGTGCTTTCAACTATCGAGGGTAGTTCGTCCACCACGTAGGCATACATTTGATAGTGCTGGCGCCAGGGTTCCTGGGTCGCGTTAACGTAAAACCCCGCTCCCAGGCCAAAGTCATATTGCCCTTCGGGGTCATCGGGTACACCTTCTCCACGCGGACTGGTATCGGGGGCGACAATGGCGATACCCAACTCGGCGGCGTAACGCTGTGCACCTGCTTTCACCACGAAGTTTTCGTCAGTACACGTCAGTCCAGACAGCCAGTATAGGACGGGTACTGGTTGGCCACCGCCTGTTTCGTCAGCTTGCGGCGGCAGGTACACCGAGAAGGTCATATCGCAGCTCAACACCTCAGAGCTGTGCGAATAGCGCAACTGATTACCGCCGAAACAGCGGTTCTCCCCTATCTTCTCGAGTTCAGTTGCCATACTCAATACTGCACAACTGAGCGAATACTGTCACCGGCATGCATGAGGTCAAATGCCGTATTGATGTCGTCCAGTGGCATGGTGTGTGTAATCAAATCGTCAATATTGATTTTTCCTTCCATATACCAGTCGACGATTTTGGGTACATCGGTGCGCCCGCGAGCACCCCCGAAAGCGGTACCATGCCAGCTTCTTCCGGTAACCAGCTGGAACGGCCTGGTCGCTATTTCCTTGCCTGCACCTGCGACCCCAATGATACAGCTCTGGCCCCAGCCTTTATGGCAGCACTCCAACGCCTGTCGCATCACATCAACGTTGCCAATACACTCGAAACTATAGTCTACGCCCCCATCGGTCATATCAATCAGGTGCTGGACCGTATCATCAACGTCCTTTGGATTGACGAAATCGGTCATACCAAACTTCGTAGCCAACTCAACTCGCGCAGGATTGAGGTCAACGCCTATAATGCGTGTAGCGCCGACAAGTTTTGCACCTTGAACGACATTCAACCCAATGCCGCCCAGACCAAAAACAGCTACTGTGGAACCTGGCTCAACTTTCATGGTAAAGGCCACAGCACCGATTCCCGTGGTCACTCCGCAACCGATGTAACAAATCTTGTCAAAGGGTGCATCCTCGCGCACCTTGGCCAGCGCTATCTCAGGCAGTACCGTAAAATTTGAGAAGGTGGAACACCCCATGTAGTGCAGTATCGGCTCGCCATCTATCGAGAATCTGCTGCTGCCATCTGGCATTACGCCCTGCCCTTGCGTCTCCCGAATCGCCTGACACAGATTGGTCTTGGGATTCAGACAGAAATCGCACACGCGGCACTCGGGCGTGTACAGTGGTATCACATGATCTCCTGGCTTTAGGCTCTTAACGCCAGGGCCTGTCTCAAGCACCACACCTGCGCCTTCATGACCCAAAATCGCTGGAAATGCTCCCTCTGGATCATCGCCTGATAGTGTGAAAGCGTCGGTATGGCACACGCCAGTAGCCTTCACCTCCACCAGGACTTCGCCTTCGCGCGGACCCTCCAGATCCACCTCGATGATTTCCAGGGGTTTGCCAGCCTCAAAAGCCACCGCAGCGCGTGTTTTCATGCATCGTTCCTTATTCGTGATCAGCGTCTTGTCGAATGGGTAGCTTATCGCAGGAAAATACACCTGGCCGATAAGCGGCTCACCCCGTTCATCGTCATCATACCCCACATCAAATTGCCAGTAGAGAAATTTTCTTGAAGTACTTATTGCCAACGCAGGCCGCCGGCATAGCGACGAAGGGCTGGCCGACCTTATAATGATGGCGACACTCGCCCGATACGACCAATCCTATGAATATTCATATCATCACCACCGGTGGCACAATTGATAAGGTCTACTTCGACGCGAAGAGCCACTATCAGATCGGTGAGCCTATCGTGGGCGACTTGCTGGAGCGAATGAGAGTGAACTTTGCGTTCACGATAGAACAGGCTATGCGCAAGGATAGCCTGGATATCGACGATCAGGACCGTGGCAGGATTAAGGCAATGGTAGCCGAATGTAGCGCAAAGCATGTGCTGATTACACACGGTTCTGACTCCATGGTCGCTACCGCACGTAGCCTGACTAGCATCAGTAATAAATGCATCGTGTTGACGGGTGCCCTGCAACCCGCAGCATTTGCCAACTCCGATGCCGTATTCAACATTGGCTGTGCAATCGGCGCGCTACACAGTAGAAGCAACGGCGTGTATATCGCTATGAGTGGGCAGATCTTTGAAGCCGACCATGTGCAGAAGAATGTTGCTGCAAACCGCTTCGAGTCCGTCTGACCATGTCGTCAATCGAGCATCTCGAATTTGAGTCCGGTCCTTTACGTTTCTCTGCCCTCGCCCAAGGTACCGGCCCAATCGTTTTGCTGTTGCATGGGTTTCCAGACAACGCCGGGAGCTATCGCCTGCAAATGCCCGCTCTGGCCTCGTCAGGTTATCGAGCCGTCAGCGTGCATCTGCGTGGTTACGAACCCGGCTCCATTCCGAGTGATGCCGATTACAGTGACGATGCCATCGCCAGCGACCTTGTCGCCATCATCGATCAGCTAGATGCAGAGCGCGTTCATCTGGTAGGTCATGACTGGGGAGCCATAAAAAGCTACGCCGCTGCGTCGCAATTTGCCTCGCGCTTCAAAAGCCTGACCACGATGGCTGTGCCCCACATCGGGCGCTTTCTGGCAAACATGCCCTCTTACCCGCGACAGCTTCGCCTGTCGTGGTATGTCTTCTTTTTCCAGCTGCGCGGCATATCGGATCATGTGGTCAAGCGTGCAGACTACCGCTTTATTCGTATGCTATGGCGCACCTGGAGCCCGGGCTGGAACGCGCCGGAAGAGGAGCTAACGGCTGTTATCGAGACGCTGAAACAACCCGGAGTCACTCGCGCCGCCCTCGGTTACTATCGCGAGTTACTGAAGATAGGTAACGTACCAATCCTCCCCGGCGCCAGAAAACGAGCGGCCTTTCCAGTGGCCGTACCCACCCTGGCATTAACGGGCGAGCGCGATGGCTGCATCGATAGCGATGTCTTTGCAGCACTCATGTTAGAAGAGGATTTTCCCGCAGGTTTATCAGTGAAGACAATTGCCGGCGCAGGACACTGGCTTCATCAAGAGCGACCGCAGGAGGTAAATGCACTCTTGCTTTCATGGTTGGAAGAACACGAAAACTCCGGGTAGTCACTGCCGGCCTTGGGATACGCCACCTTCACACTAGTCCGTCAAGGCAACTTCACAAATGAGATGCTCAACCAGGCCGGGTGACTCCATGGGAATAAAATGTGAGAGATGCGGTAGATAAATATCCCGACCCTTGGGTAGCATGTCCGCCAGACCTGGCCAGGTGGGAGATGCAGATAAATTGTCCGGATGTTCGAAATCCGGGGTGCCGCGAAGCACGGTTGCGGGCACGTCAAGCCGAGGCAGCCAGTCGTAAATCACCTCGTTACCCTTTTGGTGCAGGTATACCGCAGCTTCGTGCAAGGGATCGCAGGCCAATTCCATCTCCGAGTCATCTGGAATGGTGCGCAGTGCATAGGTGCAGTAATCACGTAACACCTTATCGTGCCACCGATTAAAAGGGGCCCGCGACTTAAAACGCTGATACATCTGTTCGCTATCGCGCCACAGGCGTTTACGTCGGCTTGGTCCGGTTGTTGCAGGATCGATGGCATCCAGTGGTGGAAACTGCCCTACATAATACTCTTTTGGGAAAATTACCGGGTCTATCAAAATCACATGCTTGAATCTTGTAGGGCTGCGAGCCGCGGCGAGTGCCAGGAGATAGCCACCCAATGAATGACCAACCCCGATTGCGCGAACCAAATCAAGTGCGACCAAAAGCTGCTCGATATCCTCAGCCATCACCTGCCAGTTCACCTGCCCATGGGAATCACTGCCGCCATGAAATCTCAGGTCAGCGGCAAATACCGGCGCGTCTAATCGCCGCGCGATGCAATCCCAACAGCGGCTGTGAAAACCGGTGGCATGTAGCAACAGGACCGGGTCGCCTTGTCCGGGCCACTCGGTCACATTCAAGGTCACGTCTTTAAGGTTAACGAAGTAGCTCTTTGGCTCGTTTGGAGTATTAATTGTCTTGCTCATTGCGAATTTGATTAGCTTTGTGGGATTCTACTGAAAAAAGCCGAGGGTAGATGACATGAACTTCGATTATCAGTTGTTGCAGGTAGATAAGATAGGTGCCTTAGCCAACGTGACTATTGACAATCCCCCCGTCAATGTCATTACCGGCCAGCTGTTCGCCGAGCTTGCAGCCGTATTTGATGAACTTGACCGCGATCCGAGTCTTGCGGTGGTGGTCATGAAAAGCGCTAACCCAGATTTCTTCCTGGCCCACTTTGACGTGGAGATTCTGCTGCAACTTTGCGAGGGCGAAGCTGGTTCGATTCTGGGCACCCTTCAAGATTATCAATCTATGTTGCGATGTATTCGCGAAATGGACAAAGTCGTAATAGGTCAAATTGAGGGCCGCGCGGGTGGTGGCGGTGCTGAACTAGCCATGCACTTCGACATGCGCTTCGGGGTGAAAGGCAAAACCAGGTTCAATCAAATGGAGGTCCCCCTGGGCATCTTACCCGGCGGTTCCGGGACACAAATGCTACCTCGATTGGTGGGCCATGCTCGGGCTATGGAAGTGATTATGGGTGCGGATGATATCGATGCCGCAACCGCGGAATCATGGGGCCTTCTCAATCGCGCATTGGAGGCAAAGGATATTGATGACTGGGTACAGCGCCTTGCATTGCGGATCGCTCAGTGGCCACTGGACGCCATACGCAAAACAAAACAATCCATCAACAACGCGACGCTGCCACTGGCAGAGGGATTAGCACTTGAGGGTCAGCTATTCACGGATCTATTGCTTGCAGAAAGTGCGGCCGAACAAATGTCTAAGTTCATGCGCTCTGGGGGACAAACGCCTGAGGGTGAGTTGCGTATTGCCGAGCTCAGTGCGCAGATAAGTAGCAACACAGACACCTAGCGAACACGCTCGTAGGCATGCTGTCACGGGCGCAACTGCGCTTTCTCGAAAGCCTTCAGGCGGCAGGTGTATGCACCCTTTGTCGAGGAACTGATGGCCACATAAACGCGGCCTTCTCGTTTCATGCCCTTGCCCAATTTGACCTCGCCATCGCCGGCTCCAGAGACGTCCGGTGCAATGCCCTGCGATACCGCCAGCGCGATAGGCATTTTTACCGCAAATAGCCGGCAGCTAGCACCCCTGTCTTTGCAACTATCTCAAGTCTCACCACTCTAATTCGAAATAGGCCCAGCGCTACCCTCTCGAGGGAAAGAGATAGAGAGCAGAACATGATAATCAATGTGATGGTACTGTTATTATCGCTAGCCGTGTTAGCCATCCTGCTACCGGTGGGTTCTATGTGGGCGTCGTTCAAGCTACTGATCGATAGGGCATCAAGACCAAAACTGGGACAACACGTAGCAGACTGTCCGGCGATATCTATCACGGCTTCTACAGACTGCTGCAGCTCTGCCCGCATGATGGAGGGCAGGCGCTACCCATCATCAGAAGCCCCGGGCTTACCTCTATCAGACTGTACGCGGGAGCACTGCAGCTGTACCTATACTTATTCCGTCAAAGAACCTGCTTTTCGGGCGTCTCGCTGAGGGTGCGGACATCGCTACCAGAGCATACTTAAGCATAACAGTATCTGGGTGATTGCCGTCGCGGTCGACGAGACTCCTGTCGACCGGTTGACTGCTTTTCGTGACGGTAAAACGGTGATGGGGGTAGCGATCTTGCGATCTTGCTACCTTGTCACTGCAGATGGCGCGCGATAAAAGCCACCATGGGCGCAATAACGTTGTTGGTTTCGGTATCGTCGGCAGTGACGATATCGACATGAGAATAGCCCTCGCTCATGTAGACCTCAAAGCCGCCGGATATATCGCCGTATGTGGGGAACGCAGTGTTCGGTGTATCAGCACTGACCAGCCTTGGCGTCACGCCGTCGCAGGCCGGGGCAGTGCAAGTTGCAATCAGTTGTGCAAACCGTAACCAGGATGACGGTGTGGGGGTAAGGCCATTGCTGCCACCAAAGGCAATAACGGGAATGTTTATAGCGCCGCCCTGAGTGCGATTATCAATATCGCTGCGCCCCCGCCCTAGAGGCGGTGGGGATGACAGCGCGCTCGTATCCAAACCAAGGCCTGCGGTAACACCAAGCCCAGAGCTGGGATAGTACCAATCGACAAAGTTCGTACCACCGCGGTAGAAGGCGGGGACAATCTGCCCCGGCAAGTCTGTCGGCTCCAGTTCCTGCCCCCACAAGCCGATATCCTCTGCGTTCTGGGGCGGTGGTCCATTATCGGGGACGGCCTGTTCCGGTACTTCGTCACCATTTAGCCAGGTGCGTATGCCATCAATTTCGGGTCCCGGAAATCCATGGGATGTGGCCAGGAAGGCGGCCAAATCAGCCACCACACCATCATCATCAAGAAACTGGCCCAACAGGTTCAAAGAAGAGCTGTTCCCGGTCCCCAGCAGTAGCCCCAGTGATGTCAACTCGGGCACTTGTTGTATCGCTGTATTGCCGGCGACGCCATCAATCTCTTGCTGCAGTATAGAAAGCACGCCGTCCCCATTGACATCGGCGTCAAGTGCCGTCACCTCCGAGGCGGCTGAAACTTGCGGGGGAAGCAAGCCATTCAGGCTTGCATAAGCAGAGGTGGGTTCCACGCATTGTAAATTGGTCAAGCCGGCACAGTCCTGTTCTGCCGTTTCTACTGTACAGGTCGTCACACCATCCGCGCAGTAAGGCAACTGGTCTCTGACAGCGGCAAACAGAGCACCATCGAAGCGCGCTTCGATGAGGTCCAGTTCAGCGTCAGTGGGCGCAACCTCGGAATTGGAGGCACCCCCTCCTTCGAGCAAAATCAAACCACGCACTTTCTCAAAGCCAGGTTGCGGTTCGCCGCCGGAAAAATTGAAATCGGTCGCGGCGTAGCGCGCGGTGTAACCTGTTCCAGCAGAGTGGCCACCTAGAAATACATTATTATTAACGGCGGTCTCGAGGGCGCGCTCCACCACCGCATCAATATCCAAGGTGTGTACCAGATACGTCCAATTCGCCATGAAGGCGGTATCGGAGCTAGCATTGTAATAGAGCGCGCGGCGGTTAACGCTGTCTACCAAGGGTTGGCTCAGTGTCAAACCCAACTGCTCACCAAACAAAAAATCCAGCCCCACCAGTGGGTCGCGCAGCTCTTCAGCGACATCCAGTCCCTCGGTGTCCTCCAACTGAGCGGATCGCCTGTCTATCGCCCAGACCTCCAGGGCAAGCGATTGCTCTGCCTGTGCGCGGCGCATCACATTGTCGGCCAAAGCCCGAAACTCTGCTGCACCGCCCAAGAAACCTGGAATCAGCACAACAATGGCTTGAGGTTGAATGTCGACCTGATCAGAGAGGAAATATCGCGTGTATCTGGCTCGGTTGAGATCAACGTCAGCGCTGCCAAACTGCGCAAGCAATTTCTCATTCGTCACGGTCACACCGCTACTGCCAGGTGTTTGTGCAGGCCTGGCGACACTGGGTAGATCGATAGTCTGTTGCTGCAACGTTACCGGTTCTGGGGCAGATCCGCCCGATTGACTGTCATTGCTGGATGAATTGTTATCACAGGCGAAAAGCAGTCCCAGGCTGGCCAACGCCGCCAGCCACTTACTAAAGCTGTTCATATAGTGTGCCCCGAATCTGTAATGCACAGGTAAAGAGTCGTATCAGGTCGATTCTCGCTGTATTGCTTCCTGCAAGGTTGCAATTACCGTCTCGCGCGTGCGCGCCTTGGTGTGCTTGTGCGCCTGCGGATCCAGTTCAGCAAATTCCTCGGCTTTGGCGATGGCGCGCATTATTAAATCTTCTTCGCTAACTACCTCGTCCAGGAAGCCCACTTCGACAGCTCCCGCCGCATCGTACAATTTCGCCAGGTTTACAGCCTCAACGAAATGACTGGGTGCGAGTCGCTCTTTGGCCAGAGCGATACCAAAATAAGGCAGCGTCATCCCAATCGCAACCTCATTCAAACCAATCTTGTAGGTGCCATGAATACCAATCCGATAATCTGCTGACAATAAAGTCAGCGCTCCCATGGCCAGCGCATGACCGCTCACGGCCAGTATGACCGGTGTTGGAAACTGCAGCAAACGCAGTGACAACTGCGAGCCTTTACCCAACAGGTCTTCCACCCTGTCTCCACCCTCGCCCATCACTGTCAAATCGAAACCAGCAGAAAACTTTCCAGCACGACCACCGATGATGACAACTTTATTTGCCTCTTCGGCACGATCAAGAGCCTTGCCAATTTGAGCCAGCATGTCAAAGCCCAGGGCATTTGCCTTGCCATCGTCCATTTGAACCAGCGCATAGTGGTCCCGCTCCTGATAATCCACTAATGGGCTCATCGTGCACTCCTTTATCGTCTATTGCGGGGCCGCAATTATGCGCCCTAGAACGCTCAAGGGGTAGGCCTTGCTCCAACTCAGTGCTAAAAAATCATTTGGCAGTAAGAGTCTCTTTAACGCTGACGCTCGTACGCAACTGTCGGTGCCCTGAACTGCCTAAGGGCATCTGAGCAGCTTGGAGTCATCGAAAGTCATTGAATATCATGTTCGCGCTGGGGTTCTATTTCGCAACTTTTTCAATGTCTACTGGTATAAGTACGGCAGAAACCCTCAAAAACGCCGGACGTCTGCCGTAGCCCGTGAGAATACCCTATCCCATTGAATACTGCCCCGGGATGTTTCCACCGCTTGCCTGCTCCAGGCTGACCGCCCAACACCTTGGCAATACACTTTCGCGTGTTTAAACACTTACGATGACTAATTGCATCGGCTGAAACGCCGACTGCAAGATTAAGGACCAAGTGTGTATGTGGTATCTTCGTAAAGAGCGAATGCGCATTGAGCAGCGGTTCATGCTCTTACGGTCAAGTCAGCGCTGTGACACATCGTTGTACCGCATCATCTCGTAAATACCGAGGCGCGAGACATGCAAACGGATTGGCCTGTTTCTCAGAGCCTGCACAGCTTTCATCTAGGCGACGAATGACGAGCATAATCTTCGATGATCGACCACATTGAGCCCAGGACTGACGCTGCGCAACCCGAGCCACTTCGCCAACTGCTGAAGCGTCGCAAACCGATCAATCATCGCAACGTGCCTTTCATTCTGTGCTGGTCACACAAAGCAGGCTGTACCGCCGCGCTGAAATGGTACCTGCATCACGCTGGCTTGCTTAAAGATGCGATGAGCATGCACGATCCTAACCATCGCCTAAAAGTCCACAGCTACGAAAATAAGGTTTTGAAAGCACGACCCGGCTATACGGACGATCTCGTCTCGGCCATCGAACAGGGAAAACCCATGCTTGGCTTTATGCGCTGCCCTTACCAACGCGTATTTAGCAGCTATATGATTCTCAACCACCGGCGCTATCTACCCTTGATGAAACGCGGCATTAGTAACCCTGGCATAGCCACACGCCAGACAATAGTCGCCTCCCTCTATGGGGAAGAAGCCGCTTTCAACCTGCCGATTTCGTTTAAGGATTACCTCGTCTGGTTACGCCAACAAAATATGCACAAGCTGAACCCTCACCACGCTCCTCAAACACT